>CAUZEB010000088.1:0-7542 GCA_963578655.1 Dehalococcoidia bacterium
TGTAATAATATCGGATCCATACTTAACGAAGTCGTCAATTAAGTTTTCAGGGTGTTCTGTCATCATGTGAATATCTAGTGGTAGGGATGTCCATGTCCGTATATGCTTTACTATAAGCGGACCCATAGTTAAATTCGGGACAAAGCGCCCGTCCATGATATCTATATGGATATAATCTGCGCCGCCTAAAGTTGCTTCTTCAATCTGTTCGCCGAGACGCCCAAAGTCTGCCGATAATATTGATGGGGCTAATTTGATGCAGGTGCTATTATTCATATGGTTCACTTAGAAAAGATTTTGCCTCTTCTATAGAATTCTTGACTTGATAAAATGAGGTTCCTCCAGGCACATTCCGAGCGTTAATAGAAGATTTCACGTTGATATCTAAGACATCAGTTTCAAAGAGGTCAGAAAACTTTTTGTAAGAGCTTAAGGGTAACTCATCGATGTTCTTGTTCTCAATTACGGCATACTTCGATAGACGATTGACTACGCTGTGAGCCTGTCTGAATGGTAGGCCTTTAACGACTAGATAATCTGCGATATCAGTCGCCAATATGTTGCTTTTGCTGGAGGCCTCTGTCAGTTTAACGCGGTTAATATCCATACTAGATAGCATAGCTGTGAAAACATTTAATGTCCCTAACAGTGTGTCAAGTGTGTCAAATGATGATTCCTTATCTTCTTGCAAATCCCTATTATAGGTTAGTGGTAAGCCTTTCATCAGGGTAAAAAGCCCTATTAAGTTGCCGTATACTCTGCCTGTTTTCCCTCTAGCAATTTCAGCGAAATCAGGATTCCGTTTCTGAGGCATTATACTGCTGCCAGTTGTATAGGCATCACTGATGCGAATAAAGTCAAACTCAGCTGATGACCAAATAATTAGCTCCTCCGATAATCGCGATAAGTGCATCATACATATAGAGGCTGATGATTGGAATTCGAGTAAGAAATCTCTGTCGGAGATGGCATCCATACTATTTAAAGAAATTTCACTGAAGCCTAATTCTTGTGCTACACGTATTCTGTCTATATTGTAAGGGACTCCGGCCAACGCCCCACTGCCAAGTGGGAGTACGTCTGCACTCAGTTTCACTTGCTCAAAGCGTTTGGAGTCTCTTTTCAGCATTTCAAAATATGCTAGCATGTGGTGCGCGAATAGGACAGGCTGGGCACGTTGTAAGTGAGTGTATCCAGGCATAGGTACTTCGACGTTGTCTTCAGCCAACTTAATTAACACTCTAGATAAATCCTGAAGTGATTTTAATATATCCCCAACAGCGTCTTTTATGAAAAGGCGCATGTCGGTAGCAACTTGATCGTTACGCGATCGTGCAGTATGCAATTTTCCTGCTACGTCTCCTATTTTCTCAAACAATCGTTTTTCGATATTCATATGAATATCTTCCAGTTCATCTCGCCAGGAAAATGTCCCAATCTCTATTTCGTTTTCAATACTTAGGAGTCCTTGGATGATAGAATCAGCTTCAGATTTAGATATAATGCCCTGAATTGATAGCATTCGAGCATGGGCAACAGAGCCGGCGATATCTTGTTTATACAACCGCCTATCATATTGAACTGAAACGGCATATTTGGATTTATATTTACTCATCTTCTTTCGAATTTCGTTTTGGAACTAAAAATCGGCGCTTTAGAGTTAATATTTCCTCGTTCTTTTGGTTAAAGCCCTGGCTTTCAATATATACTATACCCCTGTCTGTCTTTGTTGTAGATGGTCTTACTTCTAGTATCTTACTTTCGGCGTATATAGTGTCGCCTTGGAACACCGGGCCCTTGTGAATGATTCTCTCATATTCTAAATTAGCTATTGCTTGTCCAGAGGTGTCTCGAACACTCATACCTACAACCAAGCTCAGTATTAGTGCGCCATTAACGAGAATTTTGCCGTGCTGGTGTTGCAACATGTAGTGCCCATCTGTGTGAAGGGGATTTTGATTCATAGTTAGTAGAGAAAAGAGATGATTATCCATTTCAGTGATTGTTTTTCCTGGCCAATGTTTGAATACATCCCCGACTTTAAAATCCTCTAAATACCCGCCAAATTGATTTCTTGCTTCGTGAATCATTTACTTACCTTTACTTGCTTCAAATCTTGAGTGGTAATAAATTATTTACTTCTAGATCCACAAGTGCTGCCGTAGTTCTTTCAAAAACGAGACCAATTACAGATGAACCTAGCTCACTAGTGAAATCAAGGTGTGCTCCGGCTGGGACTATTCGCTGGACAAGCTGAAGCATTGATAGCCTATAGTCAAACACACATTTCTCAAATGGGTATTGCGTGACCCCATTCTCTAGAAGAGTCCTATGATAGCCTGTTAAAAGTTCCATCTCGGTCATCCTGCGTTTTGCTGGGTTCATACAGTACATCATAAACCACGCTACGTCACCTACTCCTCGACCTATAGTAGCAAATTGCCAGTCTATAACGATTAGATCCATACCCGCATTTATTTTTTCTTCTTTGAAAAACATGTTGTCTAATCGAAAGTCTCCATGTGTTAAAGTTTTTGGTGTTTTACCAAGTTCGATCCGAATTGCAGCGATATGGTTTTTCGATTGATTCACAATCTCCCTAAACGATTCAGGAATATTTCCCGATAAATTTTTTTCGCAAAGTTTCCATAGAAGGTCAAAAGACTCTTGTTCCTTACACGGCTGTCTAGATAAATCCTGCATCCATGTCATGTTTTCTAGTCTTGAGTCGTTCCACCAAATCGAATGAAATCTTGCTATGTTCTTAATCGCAACGTGAGCTTGCTCATTTGAACAGCCTTTCAGAACATTTCCTCTTTTAGCATAATTTATGTCCTCAAGAAGTAAAACATGATTGTTCTCATTTTTGTTTGTAGCTGCATAATATAAATTAGGTATTGTTAAAGTGCAACAGTCGCTTAATTCTTGGTAAAATCTCACTTCCCTTTCGTAGGCGCCACTTTGATTTAGATTATTACGCGTTAATACATCTGAAGATGGGAACTTAGCTACTAAAGAAGAAGGTTCTTTGATGGTTATAGGTTCGTATAAGAGATGCAATCGCACCACTTCTCCCACGAATCCTCCTAATAATCCAAAAGACTCTAATTTAAAGGAAGTTACTCTGGCGTTGGTAATAATGTCGTTTTCGGTCAGTACATTGGTTAACCATTCTGGAGTTATATCATCAGGACTTGCAGGAATTTCTTTTTCCGGCATTAAAGTTTGGATCATACTGATAAGTCCTCCTAACGTTTAAAGTTAGGGAATTGCCTAATACCTATGGTTCTTGCTGGAACTCCTAAGATTTTCAGTAGACCTTCGGCGTCAACATGGTTGTATGATCCTACTGATTCCATTGAAGAGTCCTCTGTAAATAAGGAATGTGGCATCATAGCTGAGGTATCATCTGCCGTTTCAAAATATATTTGACCCTTGTACAGCCTTACTGTAATTGTGCCACTAGCCATACGTATTATTGGGCTCAAAGCCGCTAGACACGATGTTGTTGCTAGATCAAGCCAATATCCCTCATAGATTTGTACGCTAAGAGCGCTGGAAAGTTGATCATAAAACTCTCTTGCTCTGCGGTCTAATATAAACTGAAGTAGAAACTCAAATGTCTTACCTAGGAGCTCCATGCCTGGGGCTTCATATATACCCCTGGATTTTGTTCCCACGAATCTGTTTTCTATTACGTGAGTGCCTATACCGACGCCGTGTTTACCAGCAATTTTATTACATTGCGTAAAAATATCTACGAGGCTGTACCTCTCATTGTTAATCGCGGTTGGGATGCCCTCATCCCATCGAATACTGACGGACTCAAAAAGATCTGGTGCATCCCAAGACCAGACACCCATCACTGGTTCTACAAACCAGGGATCCAATTTAACATCTTCCAGGTCCCCTGCCTCATGGGTAAGACCTAGAAAATTCGCATCGGTTGAGTAACGAGATTCCTCAGAAGACTTTATTGGTAGCCCATTGACTTTACAGTACTCTATCATTTGTTGTCTGCCTGGAAACATATTGACAAAATCAGGGTCACGCCAAGGGGCATATACTTCCATGTTGGGGGCTAACATATTACAGGCTAACTGAAACCTCACTTGATCATTACCACGACCTGTGGCGCCATGAAAAAAAACCTCTATATCTTGAGAAATTAAAATTTTGAGGATTGCATGCGCTGTTACGGGTCTGGCTATTCCTGTGGTGTTCCAGTAACCTCCCTCGTATCTGGCTTGAGATTGAATGACTTTAAGTCCTGCATCGGCGAGGTCTTCTTGTGCTGAAATTACGGTAGCCTCATTGGCACCGCAGGAAATCATTCTATTTCTAACAGACTCCAGGTGACTTTCGTCGGGTTGGCCTAGATCTACGGTAAAACAGTGTACGGAGAAACCTTTGCTACTTAACCAGTGGGTGACAGTGCAGCTGTCTAGCCCTCCGGATACAGCTCCACCCAAGTCTTTAATTCCCCTATTTATTAATTCATTCCAGAACACCTTGTTACACGCGCCTTTCTATATCTTAAGATATGGACATCCTCGTTTGAACTTAATCAAATGAATTCGGACGTCTCAATTGTTAATTCTCAACTGCTTTGACCAGGGCCATCTCCAATTTTTCTAATGCTTGATCGATTTCTTCTTTTGTCACTGTCAATGGTGGCATAAGTCTAATTGCATTAGGGCGTAATGGGTTCATTAGCAGTCCAACCTTATTTGACTGTTCTATAACTGCCGGAGTCAAGTCTGAATTGAACTGCATAGCCCACAGTAGGCCTATGCCTCTAATTTCTGAAATAAATTCGTGATTTTGTTGGATACTTGCTAAACCCTTACCGAGGTGCTGACCCATCAACCTAGCATTTTCCGGCACGCTATTATTTATTATATATTCTGTTGAGGCATAAGCTGCTGCGCAAGTGAGGGGATTTCCACCAAAAGTAGATCCATGGTCCCCTGGATCGAAAGCGCATGCCTTGTTTGTGGCCATAAACGCTCCTATAGGGACTCCACCTCCCAGACCCTTTGCTAAACTCATGATATCGGGTTTCACCCCAAAGGATTCGTATCCGAATAGAGTTCCAATACGACCTAATCCCGTTTGAACTTCATCAAGTATCAGTAGTAATTCGTTGGCATCGCACCATTCCCTTACCGATTTCAGGTAGTCGTCCGAAGGGATATTAACACCGCCCTCCCCCTGCACAGGTTCTAGCATAACGGCGATGGTGCTATCACTGGTGGCGTTCTTTATAGCTTCTAAATCATTAAAAGGTACATGCTTGAATCCTGAAGGTATTGGCTCAAACAGTTTTTGATAGTGTGGTTGGCCCGTAGCCGAAACAGTATTTAAAGTCCTTCCATGGAAGGAATTAAGTGCGGTAATTATTTCATGAGCACCGTCTTTATGCTTCTTCCCATATTTCTTAGCCAATTTTATTGCGCCTTCATTTGCCTCCGCTCCACTGTTACAGATAAATATCTTATCTAAACAGCTATTATCCACCAGTATCTTTGCCAATTTTAATTGGGGTATAGAGTAGAATTGGTTAGAAGTTTGAACTAAAGTCGCGGCTTGGGAAGCAATTGCTTCAGTCATGACGGGATTAGCGTGCCCGATATTATTTACAGCCCAACCTGATGTGAAATCCAGGTATTCGTTACCTTCCGTATCCCAGACTCTTGTCCCCTCACCTCGTTCGAGGACCATAGGTTGCCTGCGGACGAGGAACATATAGTATTGACTTTCCATCGATTTCCAATCTGGTGCCATGTTATTCTCCTTCCCCTGTTAATTCACCTAGTCTCTCAAGAGCTTTCTCTAAGATCGTTAAGGTACCTTTAAGTTGATTTATAGAGTCCTTTATTGATTCGAATTCATTTCGTATCACACTATCATCCTGAGATCCAACCTTAACTTTTCCTGGAGCTTCTGAATCAGCAATTTCCTGGTATCCTGTCAATGTTTTTAAAGCCTTTTCCAAAGAGTCTTCCATTACAACCTTTTCCCCGGTTGCCAGAATCACCCTTTTTAACTCGGGGAATCTTACCCCTTCTGCCTGTATGTACACTGGTTCAGCATATAAAAGGCTGTCGCCTACGGGTATGACCAAAAGATTTCCCCTGATGCATGCTGCTGCCTCTGTACACCTTAAAGTGAACCAAGCCGAGATGTCCTGATCGTTGTCTATTCGAGCTTCAACTTGCTCTGGACCATCTATTTGCCTGTCTTTTGGGAAATTGAAAGCTACTAGTTTCCCATAGTTCTCTCCATCACTGCGTGCTGCCAGCCATCCTATCAAGTTTTGGCGTTGGTTAGGAGTATAGGGGAACAATAGTACGAATTCCTCTTCAGTCTCTCCGGGTAGTTTCATAATGGCATAGTATGGTTCGACAGGTTGCACTGTGTCGCTCTGGCCAAATTTCTCGTTAGGGGTGGCCCAGAGATCTTCATTGTTATAGAAGTTCTGCACGTCTTTCATGTGAAACTTCATATTTTTTTCCGCTTGTATCGAAAAAAGGTCTTGTGGATAGCGTACGTGGGTTTGAAGGTCTTCTGGCATATCCTCTTTGGGTAAAAACACACCTGGGAACATCTTAGAGTATGTTCTTATTACAGGATCTTTATCGTCCCATATATAGAAGCGTATTGATCCTTCATATGCGTCTAGAGTTGCCTTGACACTGTTCCTTATATAGTTAGTTGCAACATTGCTATCATATGGCTCTGAATAGGGATATTGATCGGAGGTCGTGTAAAGATCTTGCATCCAATATAACACGTCGTTCGTTGCCACGACATATGGATCTGAGTCTAATACTAGAAAGGGTACAAGTTTACGTATCCTATCTTGTACATGCCTATGATATTGTATGAGACTTTCGCCGGTTAATTCACCACTTATGAGGATGTTAATGTCAGCGAACTGCCAGGCGTAGGCTATCCGTTTAATGATGGAATTCAGTTGGACTCCACCGCTACCTGCATATTTTGTACGGACAAGTGTACCTTCACCAGTTTGAAAGTCTAATTCATCAGTATTTGTATTCACTAGAACGTAGTCTTTAGTGTTTTCACCATAATAAATACGAGGATTCGATACTAAGATCTCAGGCTCCCCCGTAGAATCATAAGACTGAATGGGTATGACTCCATCTATAGGGATATCTTTAGCAAAGAACATTGGCCTACCTTCGGGAGTGAAATCCGTAACCGGACTCATTGATATCCCTATTCCGTGCGTGTAAAACAATTTCGTGTTTACCCATGTCTGAGATTCCTGCTCTAATTTTTCGGGTGCCACTTCACGGGTAGATAACAAAACCTGACGTTTTCTACCGTCTATCATATACCGGTCCACGTCGGCTTCCTTGAAATCGTAATATGGTCTTATTAATTGTATTTGCCTATAAACGTCTGATAAAGGCCGTGGATCCCAGAGTCTTATATTGTTGATAGTTTGGAGATTTTCAGATATTACTTCTTGGGTTAAGACTTCATCTGTTGGAAAAAAATCTTCCTTTATCC
>CAUZEB010000089.1:0-7500 GCA_963578655.1 Dehalococcoidia bacterium
CTCACATGTTATTAATTACGATATGCCGAGTAATTTGGAAGAATACGTCCACAGAATTGGAAGAACAGCTCGCATGGGGCGTCCGGGCACGGCTATCACCTTCGTATCAGAATGGGATTTCGACACCCTTGATTTAATACGGTCACATGTTGGTGAAGACCTGAAACGACAACATTTGTCGTTTCTGTATACTTAGCTTGCTAAATTCATTTTTCTTCTTAAAGCATATTCAATTCTCAGTCTAGCGACCTTATTTATTGACAGTTAAGAAAGAGACAAGTTGATATTTAGCTCAAATTTAAGTGTTAGTTGAAAGGGTCTATAAAGTTATCGTATTGCGTTGAGGTTTTTTATGCTAATAATACTTAGTAATGCCATCATTCTGGACTGTGTCAAGTCCGATCCGATAACAGGAAACTCAATCGTAATAGAGAACGGACGTATCGTTGATATTTCCCATAAGCTCCCAAAATCTGTTGATTATAGAGTTATTGATCTAGAAGGTGCGTATGTCTTACCGGGTATTTGGGATGTACATATACATCCCAAATACCCGGTTTCTGCTACGACTTCTATAGCGGACCAAACGGTCCAATTTGGGAAAGACCTGATGGAAGGCCTAACAGAAAGCGGAGTGGTAGGGGTACGCTGTGGCGGAGCCGCTCACTTCATGGACGTGACTTGGAGGCGAGCTTTCGATTCTGGATCTTACATAGGTCCTCATATATCTGCAAGTGGCTATTTTCTAACAACTACCGGTGGACATTTTCTTACTTCAGGTCACACAAGGGAGTGTGACGGTCCATATGGTTTTGTTCAGGCGATACGTGATCAGATCAAGCATGAAGTTAATCATATAAAACTTAACCTCACGGGCGGAATTATGGGACCCTTCTGGGATAGGCATTGGCACTCATTCTTGTTAAAAGAGGAATTAGATGCAGCATTTGCTATTTGTAATAAGCGAGGCTACAAAGTTATGGCTCACGCAGCTAATCCTGAAGCTGTTAAAGATGCGGTGAAATTCGGTGCTCATTCTGTTGAGCATGGCTACATAATGGATAGCGACTGTATTCAGATGTTGTTGGATACCGGTACCTGGTATGTTCCTACATTGGGAATATCTCATCTGACCCCTCGACAAGCTACCAACGAATGGGAAAGTACCTGGACGAAAAACCGCAATTTAACCCCTGATCTAGTAGAAAGAGCGGAAGATGCGATGGGTGAACATAGAAAATGGTTTAGAAAAGCACTTGATGCGGGTGTTAAAATGGCCGTAGGATCAGACGTATATCCACTGAAGGACTCGGCATTATTGGAGATGGGTTTGTGGGTGAGAGATGGAGCGACACCATGGCAAACTATTATCGCGGCTACCAAGAATGCGGCAGACTTATCTGGATTTGGGAATCTCTTAGGGACAATAGAAATTGGCAAGATTGCTGACTTGATTGTAGTTAAGGATAATCCTATGGAGGATATACAACATCTCCGTCAACTTCTAATGGTGATAAAAAACGGGGACATAGTCTCTGACAAAAGATGAAATTCTAGGGATTAGACTGTGAACCATTACGATGTGATAGTTATTGGAGTCGGTGCTATGGGTAGCGCCACGATTTATGAATTAACTAACCGGGGACTAAGTGTTTTAGGAATCGAGCAAGATAACATACCCAACGATATTGGGTCGTCGCATGGAATCACTCGCATCATTAGACTGGCCTATTACGAGCATACTTCCTATGTCCCGTTGTTACGCAAATCATATACATTGTGGAGAGATCTGGAAAAGCGAATAGGAAAACGCATACTTGTTACTACAGGCTCCATAGATGCTAGTCGTGAAAACGATGAGGTGTTCCGTGGTTCGAAATCCTCGTGTGACATTCACAATCTTGACTATGAGGTTTTGGACAGTGGGGAAATTAGTAATCGCTTTCCTGGATATCAATTGCCAAATGACGTTATAGGTCTATATCAACCTGATGGAGGAATCTTAATCCCAGAGGAATGCATCGTTGGGTATGTAAATGTTGCATTAGAACTTGGTGCCGAAATTCATGGTAGAGAACAAGTTATTTCCTGGTCACCCATGGGTGGTGGAGTGAGAATAAAAACCGACAAAGGTGAATATAGTTCGGAAAAACTCGTGATAACAGCTGGTGCTTGGACCAGCAAATTATTCTCAGAATTGAAAGAACTAGCAATACCTGAACGTCAAGTATTGGCATGGTTTCAGCCCGGACGTCCTGAATTGTTTACTCCTAGCACGTTTCCAGTTATGAATATTCTAGTAGAAGAGGGGAGGTATTATGGATTTCCTGCTTACGGGATACCAGGCTTCAAAGTAGGACGTTACCATCACCGCGGAGAAAATGTTGATCCGGACACCATGGATAGAAATCCAAATAGCGAAGATGAAGCTTTATTGAGATCATTCACTAACCGATATTTCCCAGATGCGTCGGGACCAACCATCGCTCTGAAGACATGTATGTTTACCAATTCACCAGACGAACATTTTATAATAGATTTCCATCCTGAATGGCCTCAAATATGCATCGCTGCTGGATTTTCTGGACATGGATTCAAGTTTGCCAGCGTCGTTGGCGAAATAATGGCTGAACTTGTATGTGATGGCAACAGCCATCATAACCTGGATTTATTCAAGTTAGATCGATTTAATGCTCAAAAAACTGGAGGAGCATGTGAGAGCGATTGACATGCACGTACACGTGCCCAGACAGCCAGGCTTACCCGAACTCCGAGTTCAGCCTGGAATGAAAAAGTTTTTTAAGTTGGACACCCTTCCTAAGGATGCCCAAGAATTGGCATCTAATTACAGAAAATGGGATATATTGGGTGTGATTTACTCCTTAGGAGATACTGAATCCAATACAGGAGAATTGCCTGACACAAATGACTACATAGCTACAATTGTTCGTGATTATCCTGAACAATTTGTCGGATTTGCAACTGTGGATCCTTGGAAAAACAGAGCAGCAGTTGAAGAGCTTGAACGTGCTATCACGACTCTAGGCCTTAAAGGTCTTAAGCTTCATCCGATCCAGCAAGGATTCTATCCGAACGACGAGAGATTTTATCCCCTGTATGAAAAATGTAGTTCGTTGGGTATACCGGTCCTATTCCATAGTGGGTTCGCTGCAGCTGGCCTAGGTGCACCTGGTGGAATGGGGTTAAAATTAAAATACAGTGCACCTATACCTGGAATAGATGATGTAGCAGCTGACTTTCCTGATATGACCATTATAATGGCTCATCCTGCTTGGCCCCTTGGATAGAAGAACAAATTGCTGTCTCTCTACATAAAGCAAACGTTTATATAGATCTTTCCGGATGGTCTCCAAAATATATACCGGAAACGTTAATTCATGAGACAAATACTCGTCTTAGTAACAAAGTTCTGTTTGGTTCCGATTATCCATATCTAACACCAGAGAGATGGCTACGTGAGTTTGACGAATTGCCCGTAAGACGTGAAGTTAAGAGGAAGGTGCTTTTAGACAATGCTAGAAAGGTTCTAGGGTTAGGAGAAATTGACAAGAGCTGAAACTCCACTACAAAATTATTTCTTATAGCATGTTTTCCTTTAATCGATATATTGTGACTTTATCATTAACAATAATTTTCTCGAATAAATATGCTAGAGCTTGGTTAAATTTCTCTAGACCACTGTTTGGATAATAAAGTCTCTCTACCTGTCCAACGTAGATATATTTAACGTTATACTTTTTCAAGAGTTTTATAGTCAATTCCGTTTCAGTACTGCTAAACATTGTAGAAACGTCTTGAATGCGATTACTTACCTCTCGGCGGTAAGCCCATCTTTGCTGCTCCTGGTGCCATTTCCAGCCTACTACTGTTGGCATTCCCGTATACACAGAAATTCTACTGCCCCATTGATAGGTTGGGATCACAGCCTCAAGAATAATTGGAGAACCTTGCACATTTTGATTCAACCAGTTAATCCCTTCAAAATCTGATTCCAGGTCTATCGGACCTTTTGGGTCTTGGTATATAGTACCTGTGACAAAGGCTGTGCCGTCTAGGGTGAGCGATCTCTCAGTATGATTAAATCGATCCCTTAAACGATCTCTAGTCCCCGCAACTGTGTAGATAGATGAGCTCACAAATAACAGTATCACGGCTAATACCCATAGTTTCTTTGTAACAGTTAATTGTATAAGAGGTACATGCCTACCGTGGGCCAGTCTCCATAAGAGATACGCTGCTCCTATTGAGAGCAATATCCAAATCTGCAAATAGAATTTAAATATCGTATTCATTCTGTCGATATCGTTTTCAAGTCTGAAAATATCTAGTCCTATTGCGAGTGATAAAGATACGGCAATAATGAGAGAAACGAAAACTAGGTTTGGCGAATCAAGATGAATCGACCTAAGCCATTTAAATGCATTCACTAAAATTAAACCTAATAAAATAAATACCATTGGTATGGTACTGCCCAAAAACCCTAGTAATAACAATGTGAGACTCAGCCCTAATGTTATAGCAATTGCGATGACCCAAAGTATCCAAATAATTACGGAAGCGAGATCAGCATTACTTTTGGAGACAAATTCCTCTTCTCTATCCATTGCTTTACTGGCACGAGAGAACTTGGTGCGTATGAAACGATACCAGTCAGTTAAAAATCCCCTCGATTCCTTAACAAAAAATGAACCTATTATGAAGAGGAATAGGCCATGAATAAGCAAGAACTGCCACCACGGCGTAGTGTTAGTAGTAAGGTCGAGACTATTAAAAAACGTTTCGTAATTAACATGATATGGTAGGAATATTAAATAGCCTATCCCAAATACGAAACAAGATTTCCAGAGACCTCGCAATAATGTTGTAACACTAAGCCCACCATGATAGAAATACTCATAAATGTAAATCGACAGAATACTCAACAGAAGATAAGTCGGAAAATCCCATGCGTTGATGAGCCTAAGTACTCCAATAGATATCCCAAGGATTGATAATCGCGTAAGTGTTTCTATTGTAAGACTTTTCTTTAGGGGGTTAAATTTCGGAGCACTAATTATGGTTGTATAGGAGAGAGCTAATGTCATTAAGCTCATTGGTATAACCATCATATGGGCATGCAGATCGGCAAACAGGAATGTGAAGAACGGAAATTCATTTATTTCGAATCCAGGCGGATCTGGTGGCATCATTCGGCTACTTCGCCAGAAATCGAATTGACCAAATGGGAGATCTAGAAATACAATTCGCCAGACTCCTTCGATCATCTGAATAATACCGTCTAAATTTCCGATCACTGCTGCGAAAAGAGCGGCTAGTATTCCTGTCGCGATGCTTCCGATATTGATCTTTTTTGTACTAGTAATAAATTTATTTGTAATTGATATTTGACTATTTAGAGCTCTTCGAGATGCTTCTACCAAGTTGAACACTATGGTAAATACGGCGGACACGGTTAATGCGAAAAAGGTAGGAACTGCTAGATTGTAGGCAACGTTTGGATGAATCCCCGTGCTTTTTATGAGGTTAGCTACAATGAATTGTCCCCAATAGTAATAGTTTAGGTAACCTCCTCCAAACCATGGGTCGTAGGGTGGCATAAAGCTGGATCGTAGGACTGCGTTAAGGTATGCTATATCCATTGGCTTCTCTCCACCCCTGATAGGATGCCACAAATCTGGATTAGCCATACGTATTAAGATGAACGACGCAAAGGCGGCGAGAAATATCAATTCAGATATGACGATTAATGACCACTGCCTTCTAATAAAATCTATGAACTCCTTTTTCAACGATATAATCATTGTTATTGATACCACGGTTAAACATAATATCGATATGGAAATAGATGTTTCGGAGAAAGCAAGAAGTTTCAGACTGGCCATGAGCCATACAAATAAACAAACAAAGAAAATCCCTAGGATTTTAGAGAATAAGTAACCACGATCTACCAGAGGCCTGAAAACATACAGGGTTATAGGCAATGCAAGTAACCCTAGCACTTGAATTAAGATAAGCCATGCCACTACAGGGAATCGATTTGTCCAGCTGTCCATGTTAATAATGTCTGTCCAGGTACCACCACTTTGTTGACGCAGAACATCTTTGTTAGAAAACATTAGACCCGGCTTCGCATCTGGTAATATCTGATTGTTATTAGGCAGATTCTCGATCAAAAGGGTTTCCAACGTGTCCTTATCTAGTTTGTTTGAGTTTTTCAGTATAAGTATCAGGGGATGGTCATAGACTGAAAAACTTTCATCTGCGAACCCGAGATTGAGCTGTATATCTGCAAAGTTCATACGTTGTAATTCTTCGGGTTCTGGTAGTAACGGTCTCCGAAAAGTCCCATGAATAAATGCGACGTTAAGAAAATTCGGGTAACTTGCTTCGTAATGGACTAATTCGTATCCTAAGGCACCTGAAAACAGTTGACGATAATATTCAGAACTTAGTGGATATCTTTCAGGTAATCTGGGAATGGTTCCATACATGCGATTACTGAACAAGACCATATAATCACCTCTGTTCAGTTCTTTAGCCAGTAACTGAGCCTTCATTTTACTATCACGGTCATACATTGGTAGTTCCACCGTCTTGTAGCTTCGTAAGTTGGGTAATCCTTCTTCCCAATGCTCTTTTAAAATAAGGGAATCTTTATCTACATTTAAGTTGATCCATTCCGATGCTCGTACAGCTGTATGGGTAGACCTGTAGATTGATATATAAGCTACTGCATAAAAGAGAGTTGTCAAAACTAGTAACGCCAACCCTCCTGCAAAGAATACTCTAACAACTTTATTGTCATTGGTTCCTATCCATATCGCATATAGCATCTTAGACCCGAACAGCAATAAAAATGGTGTTATGGGAATGAGGTAGCGTATAAATTTGACTTCGAAAGCTCCTGTTATCAAAAAGTAAGGTATTACCCACGACAGAAGAAGTACGTCTAATTTTGAATCGGATGAACGAAGTGGTAAAGAAGCTACGAGAGCTATAATAGATGTGGATATCGCAACAAATACGGCAATGGGGTGTGCAGAAATGACCAATATCGCTATAGGGAGAATTATGCCCAGCACAATCAAGAAAATACGGTATATATTCTGCAGACCACGCATGTATACATATAATAGTCCGCCCCAGGCCACAATACCTAAAGGCCACCCCAATCCCCATGTCGTCAGTTGCCGTAATTGATACCAATATGCGGTTGTGTCTATGTATTGACGAGTATACGGGTAATCCCTAATACGCCTTACCATTTCAGATTGCTCTGATACATCACTCAAAAAGGTAGACCAGTCAAGAAGTGCATATGGTTGGAACATAAAGAATATAAGTACCGATACGCATGACCCTATTAGGATACTTTTAACGAGATAACGCCAGTTTTCAGTATAAGTCGATCTACTGAAGTTTGAGGAGAGATATATCAAATGTGACACGACGAATGGTGCGTATATGGGGGCCTGGCTT
>CAUZEB010000090.1:0-7355 GCA_963578655.1 Dehalococcoidia bacterium
TGTTATAGCTGTAAGTTAATCTAAGGTAGTTGTTGTTGTCTCTATTTGATCTGAAGACGCCCCCTGGATTGTATTTAACTCCAGCATTGACTGCCTTATCCAGTGTTTTCCAAGTGTCAGCCCCTTCCGGGAGTTTCACCCAGATCATCATACCTCCACTCGGATTTGTCCATGAACAGGTTGAAGGGAAATTCTCAGATAAAGCGCTTAGCATAGCATCTCTTTTTGCTTTAAGAGATGCTCGCACATTATGAATATGCATCTCCATATTGTCTTTCAAATACTCATATGCGGTCATGGCGGACAACTGGCTTGGAGATCCACCGAATGACGATTCAGACAGGATGTTTTTAACAGATTCAGGCACTACGCCGTATCCTAGGCGCAGGCCACAGCCGAGTAATTTAGTGAACGCCGATATGTACATAACAGCGTTTTGGTCGTCCAGGCCATACATGGAGGGAGGTAGAGGGTCTCCGTCAATTAAGAAGTGAGAGTATGATTCGTTTTCGATAATTGGCACGCCATATCTGTGAGCTATTTCCAAAAGATGCAACCTTCTCTTCATGCTCAGGGTAACACCGGTTGGATTTTGATAAACTGATATTGTGTATATAGCCTTCGGTTGAATTCCTTCAGCGACTAAGTCCTTAATTTTTTCTTCTAATATTCCGGTTAGTAAGCCCTCATTATCACATGCTATGTGAATTACTCTCGCTCCGCGCTGAAGTAACATTCTCATAGTACCTAGGTAGGAAAATTCCTCTACAAATACTACGTCGCCAGGATCTATAAAAGCCTCTAAAATACATCGAACCGCTCCTCCAGCTCCACTACTGAGGAATATCGAGTCAGGATTAGTTTCAATAGAGCGTTCGTTTCTTAGATTAGTGGCAATAAATTTTCTAAGATCAGGATGTCCTTGCGGATCTGGGTATGGAGCCAATACATCGCCATTTTTATCCATTATATCCTTCATACCTTCCCACATTGCACTGGTATTGAGGCTGTGTGGATCTGTGTAAGTTACAGAGAAGACATACTTAGCTTCGGCCTTTAACCCAGTTGGCATATCTACTTTTAGGGGAATATTTTTCGACGTTAACTTATCGTAATTCATAAATCTGGAATCCTATCCTCATGCCATTTAAAGCGGCAGGTAAATTTTTTGTCCGGTTTGCGAACTCCGAGTTACGGCTTCCGTGAATTCCATATATTTAACTCCGTCTTGGAAGTTTGTATGTGTGACAAGTTCGACTCCCTGAATAGCATTTATAAATTCTTCTTCAACTCTCCATTGGCTGATTTTATCAGGGTCAATTTCTATTTCATTTAAACAGTTGTCAGTACTTCGCCCACCGTAAAGTTTCATGGTTGCAGAATCCAATCTCAGCGTGCCCTTGCTCCCAAAGAACCATACGGTATCTGCGGGTGCAAGACCCGTCACAGTACTGAATCGCATTCTGACTACAGGTCCAGATATCATTTCACTTAAAATCTCAACGTGGTCTGGTATGGTGATGAATTGATCCATGCCGGTGGCATCTTTTCTAGTCTTTACATGGACTCGGGATAAGGATAGGACACTTTCTGCTGGTCCAATCCAGCGCATCATTGCTTCATACCATATGCCCATCTGCATGATGTTATAGCCACTCAGGTCTCTATTATGGCGCCAGTGGAAAAGTCCATCAGAATCTGCAAAATTACCTTGATGAACGGTTAAGTCGACTGATAATATTTCACCCAGGTAACCGTTCCCGATCATTTCTTTTATAGTACGGTCGACTTTCAATGTGTGTGGTGCTGGTACAATTTGAGATATTAGATCAGGCTTTTCTCGTGAAGCATCAAGCATAATGTGTGCTTCCTTTGCATTCATAGCCATTCGTGCTTCTGTGAGAACGTGTTTGTTGTTTTCAAGAGCCCTCAGTACCATAGTACAGTGCATGTAGGGCCAGGTTCCAATGCAGATTGCGTTAGTATCCGGTGCCTCAATTAGATCTGTCCAGTTATCGTACACATTTGGTATATTCCATTCACTCGCGACACGTTGACTCGATTCCCGGCTCCTATTAGCTACGCTTATCAACTCAACATTGTCGTTCTTTTTAAAGCCCGGAAGATGTCGTAATGTGGTATTAGCGCCGGCACCTATGAATCCGAGGTGGACTTTCTTATCGGACATAGAGTTCCCTCTCAATAACCAACAAATATTTCAGTAGCTTTATAATTAAGGATTATATGGTACAAATGCTAGGTAGTCTAGTATACAGAGCTTCTTTGGAATCAGTTTACAAACCCAACAAGTAGTGAACAGTGTTCAGTATTCTCCTCAGTTATTCACAGGTGTAATACAACGATCCGGGCTAGCTGACGATAGGATCTTTGGATATTGATCGGTTAGTATAACGTCTGACAGAAGCTTACCAGCCATAGTACCTTGAGCAAGTCCATTTGGCCCTAGTCCCGTATTGATATAGAGATTTTTCGACTGCGCTACCTTGCCAATGATGGGTATCCCATCCATAGTGAAGGGCATTAATCCGCCCCATGTCCGGCTGATCCTGTGATCCTTAAGTGCAGGAATGACCTGCGTTGCGTGGTGTTTATTCGCTTTAATCCCTGAATCTTCAGGGGTTTTATTGAATTCGGCTGATTGTCGGTCGCCGCCAAAGATGATCTCACCTGAACGAGTTTGCCGACCATAAAGATGTCTCGTTACCCGAGCACCTTCAATATGAGTCAAATTTGGTGGGGATATAGTAGTGTTTCCAGGATGAGTGTGCCAGTGGTAGTATGATTCTAAAGAAGAGATCACATGGGACAAGTGAATCGTTGAGCTTTTCATTGCCCACATTTGACCTCGTATAGGTATAATTGGAATATTAAGTGACAGCATCCGCCCAATTGATTTACTCCATGCACCCGCTGCTATAATAAGTATTTCGCATGATATTTTGCTTCGCTGGGTTTCCATTTGATAAGAATCTGTTCCATTTAGATATATAGACCTCAATTCTTCTCCCGTAAGTATGATAGCTCCGTACTCCACAGATTTCGCTGCAAGTGCTAAGGTTAACTTTTGTGGATTTACTTGAGCGTGTACGGGTGAGTAAATATATCCTGGGAGTTCAATATTGACTTCGGGTTCTAGTTCTTTAGCTTCTCTTGATGACAGTAATTCTAAAGAATAACCGTTGTTTTTTAGTTTGGATACACGTTTTTTAGCGAAATCATATTCATTTAGCGTATGAATAGCCTGAAGGCCTCCACATTGCCTGAATTCGATATCAAATCCATAGTCTGATTGAAGCTGAGATATAATTCTCATACTCCCTGTTTGGAGAGTGGAGGTGAGATCTGGCTTAAGTCCACATCCAATAGAGCCTATGGATCCTGCATTTACACCGGATGCCTCACTGGCGACTCCTCTACGCTCTAATACGACAACATTGTAGCCATTACGGGCGAGATGATAGGCTGTTGAGATACCCGTTAATCCGCCGCCTATTACGACAACCTGGGTGGAAACCATTTTTAAATTAGGGCTGGGAATAGCAGTCTCCCTTGTCTATTTGTTTCGGTTTCAAAAAGGTGTCCTTCACCTGTGGTTACGTACAAAGTTTGAAGCTCGGGTCCACCGAAAGAACAGTTTGTAGGCCGATCTTCTGGAAGTTCGTGAGCTTCTAATATGTCACCTGTTGGTGAAAATATATATACCATCGGGCCAAGGCCGCCTTGGCGGTAGCCGGCAGTTGCTATTATGTTGCCGTCGGTGTCCAGTACCATTCCGTCTATTCCCCGATAGTCGCCGAAATCATGCAGGACAGTGTGTCTTCCTAAACTTCCATCAGTATTAAGTGGGTAAGCCCTGAGTTCCCTCTTTTCCTCGGGTCTACGGCCACTTTCAGCTACATATAGTATTTGATAGTCTAACGAGAATATAAGACCGTTGGGTCGAGTAGTATCGAATGTTACGCGATTTACTGACCATGAATTATCTGGTTTTGGATCTAAGCGAAAAACCGATTCGTGCTCTAGTTCCATGCTAGCCCTGCTTTCACTCCATGTACCAGCGGAACCTTCATAATATGGGTCGCTAAACCATACACGACCTTTTGTGTCGATCGCTAGATCATTGGGGATGTTGAGGCGCTTGGATTCAAACGTGTCAACTAATATCGTGGCGCTGCCGTCATGTTCATATCTGACTACTCTTCGAGACCCACCTTCACAAGCATAAAGCCTACCCTGAAGGTCTAACATTAATCCGTTGGCATTCCTTGTATTCGAGTGATAGATGGTTGAGTGTTTGGTCTTAGGATTGTAACGCATGATACGACTAGCTGGAATGTGAGTGAACAGGAGACCACTGCCATCCCAAGCAGGCCCTTCTGTAGTACCACCATAAGGTCCGTCAACCAATTTGAAGTTCCAGCTCATTTAATCCTCCGCAGCAATTCCGTCTCTAGATCTCACTAGTATATCTTTTCAAGCTTTGGTGATTGATTGTAACTCTTACCAATAAGCTGTCAAGAGTAAACTATATGCTTTCTTATTCCCTTAGATGTTATATACTCTATACTTCGATTGAAGTCGATTGAAATAACGAGAAGAGAGATATAAACAATGAAAAGATATTATTCATAGCAATTTGAGGATGATTTAGTGGAAGGTTCACAACGAAACCGTCCTTTACCTAGCAATTTTCCCAAGTGATTGGAATGCTCGTTTTGGCTAATTAGGTAGAATGTCGAGAGAGGTAGATATTTGAGCAAGATTGGAAGCAGATGGGCAATCTTGGCAACCGCGTTCTTGATATTATTCTTTAGTGGAGGTTCCAGGTTCTTATTTGGGTTTCTCTTGATTCCGATAAGCGATGACTTAAGTGTTACCCGTACCACTCTATCAGGAGCTGCAACGGTATTCATGGTTGTATCTGCGATATCTATGCCAATATTCGGTCGCCTCTTGGATAAATATGACATGAAATGGGTCTTAGGTATTGCTGCTATACTCGGTGTTCTTGGCTTAGGACTTATGGGTATAGTTACCAAGGTCTGGCATATTTTCCTGATTTATGGAGTTCTATACGCTATTGGAAATGCAGGCACTTCGACGTCTCCAATTGGCTTAATGGTAAGCAGGTTTTTTGAAAAACGTAAGGGTATAGCTATAAGCTCGGCGTTATCAGGAAATGCTATAGGACAACTCATAATTATTAGTTCATTTACATCTGTCATAACCACTATAAGTTGGCGAGCCTCATACGCCATTATAGGCATGATTAACTTTGTGACGATTGTTCCTTTGATATTCTTTGTTTTGAATGATAATGGACTGGAACGATCTCGTAAAGAAAATAAATCAGCGACAGAAATAAACGATGAATTTTCCGACACCAAGGACGACCGTTCTGGTGTAGATTCCCTTAAAATAATCTTCACTTCACGTCAATTGTGGTTGCTGGTCGTACTTTATTTTGTGTGCGGATTTCAGGACTTTTTCATGGGAACACATGTGGTAGCGTTTGCTAGTGACCAGGGAGTATCTGAGGTGCTGGCTGGTCAATTGCTGGCTATGATGGGATTCATGACATTAGTGGGCGTTCTTTGTTCCGGATTTCTGTCTGATGCCTATGGAGCATCTCGACCGACAATTATATGTTTTATTATTAGGGTTTTTCTGTTCATATTAATAATAATATCTAAGGATATATCCAGCATAATAATCTTTGCGTTGGCATATGGGTTCACATTTGCTATAACTGCACCTCTTACCGTCATATTTTCGGGTAATATATTCGGTTCTGCGCGATTAGGAACTGTAAGCGGCTTTATTAATATGGTTCATCAAATAGCTGGCGGGATAGGTGCTCTTGCGGGCGGTATTTTGTTTGATGTCAATGGGAATTATGATGCTGTTTTCGTATTAATGTTTGTTCTGTCAATTATTGCATTAGTGGTCTCATTAATGGTCAAGGAAAAGCGGTTCAATAAAACCTAATTCTAGTTCGTTATATTAGGTTCAAATATACGCTCTTGATAAAGATGTTGATGTGTTACGGTAGAGCGATAATTGAGCTAGAGAGAGGATATTATGAAAATTGGTATTATCGGAAGTGGAGCTATTGGAGCACTGCTTGGTGGCCATCTAACTCGTGCAGGCGAGGATGTGATCATGTTCGACACATGGAGAAAGCATATTGAGATAATGCGCGAGGAAGGCTTGTTAATGGACGGCATTCAAGGCGAATATCGTGTTCAGGTAGATGCTAGACAGGTTAGTGAGCTAGCGGTTGTTGAAGAAAAATTTGATCTAATCATTATTGCTGTGAAGTCATATGATACGGTGTGGGCAGTTGATCTAATGAAACCTCATTTGGCGCAGACTGGTTTCTTTGTTAGTCCTCAAAACAGTATTAACGAGGAATTGATAGCTCCTATGGTGGGAGCTGATTGTTTGATCGGATGTGTGAGCACTGTTTCCTCTTGGTTAATGGATGCAGGCCACGTGCGCCAGACAGGGTCAATGAGTCAGGCTATAAAAGGTAATATATCGTTCACGTTAGGAGAATTGGATGGAAGGGATACCTCACGAGTTCGTGCGGTTCAGAGACTGTGGAACTATGTTGGCGACACTAAGGTGAGCTACAATCTTTGGGGTGAGCGTTGGTCTAAATTAGCGATTAATTGCATGGCGAATCCTTCAGCTGGAATGACAGGCCTTACTAGTCATGAAATCAGAGAAAATCCAAAATCAAGAAGTATGATGTTAGAATTTGGTGCGGAAGCTCTTAGGTTTGGACGTACCTTAGGATATACTATACCGTCCCCTATTAAGGGGTTTTCCCTTGATGACATTGATCAAGTGGTATCTGGGGGCAATTCAAGTTTGGAAGAATTTTTTTCTGAGGCACCGCCCGAAGTACCGGGTTACCCCTCTTTATACCAAGATATCTTAAAGGGTCGTAAAACAGAGATAGATTACCTAAACGGTTACGTTGTGAAGAAGGGCAAAGAAGTAGGAGTGAAGACTCCGTATAGTGAGGCGGCTGTAGCGGTCATCAAAGGCATAGAGTCAGGAGAGTTCCAGGTAGGTATGGATAACGTGAGGCGTGTCGAAGAAATTGCAAGGACTTGATTATCAATGGTGTCTAATAGATTAATCTCAAATCATGTGCGCAGTAAAATAGAATAAGTTAACACTGATTTAATGTAATATCATTGGATAGGAAAACAGTATAGATGCACTTGCGTGATCCTGATGGTTTTTGAATATCAGTTAAATAAATTGAAATGGAGGGTAACTTGAAACCAGTTATTAAAAACTTTAGAGATTTCTCTAATCCT
>CAUZEB010000091.1:0-7313 GCA_963578655.1 Dehalococcoidia bacterium
ACTCCATAGCCTTGACGACTTGTATAACTACCCCGTGATCCAATAGGAGCAAACTTGGCTGCGTTTACAACTGCCTTAGCTTCTTCCGCTGTGTTGATGTGAGGAACCATTATACCTTGGGCTCCCAGGTCAAGAGTCCTATATATGATGCTAGGATTATTGAAATTGATTCGAACAATTGAAGTCATATCCCATATGTCGCAAGTTCTAGAGAGGGGTGCAATATCAGCGAAATCCACGGGCCCATGTTCGCTTTCAAGTAAGACTGAATCGAATCGTAGTGGACCCATAAAATCAACCATATCTGTCGTGTTTTGGCCCATCATCATTGTGGATAACTCTCCACGGTCGAGCTTGTGTTTCACTCTGTTTTTTCTAATATTTGCCAAACCATAGCTCCTTCTCTCAATTTATGCTTAGCTATATCTTTGTTTATCATTTTCTATGTGGTCGCAGAATTTACCTTGCCTAAATAATTCTTCCCATTTGAGATTACCCATTCCTGCCATGAATTGAGGAGGAACCGAGCGCCTTTATCTATGTAACGTTTCACATTCTCGTCATTTACTAAAGCTCCGGCGATTTTGCCTGTCATAGTAATTTGCCGAATTGTATTGTCTATAGTTTCTACAACTTCCGGATGTGTAGGTTGCCCAACAAACCCCATGCTTTGAGATAAGTCACCTGGTGCGACGAAAAACACGTCGATGTTATTAACCTCTAAAATATCCTTCAGGTTTTGTATCGCCAAAATGTCTTCAATTAATACTACAATCAACGTTTCATCATTTGCTTTAGCGAAATAATCGTTTACTCCATAACCTTGTCTGCTGGTGGCCATTCCACGTGAACCTACAGGAGCAAATTTTGTGGCTTTTACAACATCCCTAGCTTGGTCAGCAGTGTCAATATGAGGCGTAACAATTCCTTGAGCTCCTAAATCTAGCGTACGGTATAGGACTCCTTCAAGGTTTAGGTTTATCCTTACTATTGAAGTCATACCCCATACGTCACATGCTCGTGTCATGTCAGGGATATCAGCGTAATCCACCGGGCCATGCTCGCCCTCCAGCCATACGCCGTCGAATCCAATTGAGCCTAAGAAATCTATAACATCCGGGGAATTGTGGCCAGAAATAACAGTAGCTATATCCCCTGCTTGTAATTTGCGTTTGACTCTATTTTCGCGTAACCGTGTCACTACACTCTCCTAGTCGTAATGTACTTAACCTGCTAATTTTGAGGTGGAACAGTGGATTATGGCTGTAGAGTTAAGTTTACGTAGACGATAGATTCTTAACTTTATCCAAATATCTTTGTGCTCCTGCAGTTGCCCAGCCATGCCAATTCATAAAGAAGAAACGAGCGCCTTTCTGTATATAATCATCAACTGTATCTGTATTGACTAGTGCACCAGCTGTCCTTCCTGAGGTGACGATTTTTTCAATTGCTGCATCAATTGTGTCTAGCACTTCGGGGTGGTTTGGTTGACCTATATATCCCATAGTTTGTGCTAAATCACCAGGCGCAACATAAAATGCGTCAATGTGGTCAACAGTGAGAATTTCATCAAGGTTATCGATGGCAATGATATCCTCTAGGAGGATAACAATCATCGTTTCATCGTTAGCCTTAGCGAAATAATCGTTTACTCCATAACCTTGTCTACCAGTTGCACTGCCCCTTGAACCTATAGGACCAAATTTAGCTGCATCAACCACTTTATGAGCTTCCTCTGCGGTGTTGATGTGGGGGACAGCTATGCCTTGTGCTCCCAAGTCGAAAGTCCGATATATTACTCCAGGTATATTAAGATTTATACGTATCAAAGATGTCATTCCCCATACGTCACATGCTCTGGTAAGATTTGGGATATCGCCAAAATCCACCGGACCATGCTCACCTTCAATCCACATAGTGTCAAAGCCGATTTGACCTAGGAAGTCGATCATATCAGGTGAGTTGTTACCAGCCATTGCAGTGACGACATCTCCTCTTTTTAATTTTCGCTTTGCTCGGTTTTCTCGAAGTTGTACCATATAAATCTCCCAGGATGAGAACATATAACATTATATGTAAATATCCAATGTCGTCAGTGATTGGTTTGTTAATCGTGCTAATTATAGGACTACCTCAATGGGTCGTCAATTTGACTGGACAAAGAGAGATCTCCAAAGGTAGGATGTGCAGCGGTACAGCTATAAAAGGAGTTTTATTGAAAGGTAAAATAAACTTTTGCCAGGAATGTGGGCATACCCTGTCGGAAAGGGATATTCAAGGAAAGGCGAGACCGTATTGCGTTAATTGTGGCTATATAGTATACCTGGATCCAAAAGTAGCCGCAGTGGTATTAGTATCAGTAGACGGAAAATTAGTATTGGTCCAACGAGATATTGAACCTGCTATTGGGGAATGGGCCTTCCCTTCTGGCTACATTGATAGAGGTGAGAAAGTAGAAGCCGGTGCGATACGGGAAGTCAAAGAGGAAACTGGATTAGTTGTGGAGATAGATGGTTTCGTCGGCGTTTATTCTGATATCCGCAGTCCTGTAATATTGGTGGTTTATTCTGCTAGATCTGTAGGTGGTCATATGGTCGCAGGAGACGAGGTTCGCGACGTGGCGTTATTCTTTCCCGATGAATTACCACCTCTGCCTTTTCGTCATGACAAACAAATGTTACATGATTGGAGAGTTCTAACGAGAGATTGAATATGTGGACTTTATATAAAGTCCACATATTCATGTTCTATAATTTAAGTCGTAAGGATTACTGGAGGGTTGTATTGAGATATAACGTGTTAATAATTGGCGGTGGATCAGCAGGAGCGATACTCGCGACAAGGCTATCTGAAGATCCAGAAAGATCGATATTATTATTGGAGGCGGGACCTGACTATCGTACTTTCGAGAATCTACCGGATAGCGTTAGAGAAGGTAATAATCCTTGGAGGTCTTCCTATGGGCCTGATGCTCATAGTTGGGGATATTTGGCAACTGCTAGGGAAGGTAGAGAGCCCTTCTTAGTACCTAGGGGTAAGGTGATGGGTGGATCCAGTGCCATTAATGGGCAGGTGTTTTTTAGAGGTATACCACAAGATTATGATGGATGGGCAGAACTCGGCAACGATGAATGGGCTTTTACAAAAATTTTGCCTTTCTTTAATAAGTCTGAGAATGACCTAGACTTTAAAGGAGGAGATTTCCACGGTGTTGAAGGACCAATACCTGTCAGGAGAACTAAGAAAGAGGAACTTGTGCCTACGGCCAGGGCATTTTATGAAGCCTGTATTTCTGAAGGATATCCGGAAACCCTCGATCACAACCACCCTGAATCTACTGGTATCGGAGCACGACCTTTAAACAATGTGAACGGAGTTCGTATGAGCACGGATGTTACATACCTTAACATGGCCAGGCATCGCATGAACCTGACCATTAGAGGAGATGTCATGGTTCTTCGCATCTTGTTTGAAGGTAATAAAGCGGTGGCGGTTCAGGCAAAAAGTGGGGAAGATTTTTTTGTAATCGAAGCTGATGAGATCATCTTGAGTGCTGGGGCTATAAACTCCCCTCAATTGCTTATGCTATCGGGCATTGGTCCTAAAGAACACCTGTCAGACTTAAGTATTGACGTTATTAAGGATTTACCGGGCGTGGGAGAGAATTTACGTGATCATCCCATGGTGTTTATGTTGTACCAGTCAGATGCTGACCCCGATGACGAGAGTGTTCCAGCCAATGTGGTTGGTATGAGATATACCATACCGGGCTCAAAATATCCTAATGATATGCAAATGGGACATATACGTATGTCAAGTGAACATAGAGACGCTGGGTTACCCATAGGTGATGAAAAGGGATATATGGGTTTTAGTGTGGCCCTTCAGAAAGCAGAAACGGCAGGTTGGCTGAAGTTATCTTCAAAAAACCCCTTTGATCAACCTCTTTTAAATTACAATTACTTGTCTGACTCATGGGATCTTGAAAGAATGAAGTCTGCTGTAAGGCTTTGTGTGAAAATTACCGAGAATAGAGAGTTTGACAAGGCCCCGGTGAAGCGAATTCTACCTACTAACGAAGACCTTTCATCTGATGAGAAGTTGGGTGCCTGGATATTGTCTAATGTAATAACCCAGCACCACTCTTCTGGTACATGCAAAATGGGCCCATCATCTGACCAAATGGCCGTTGTTAATCAGTACGGTAGAGTTCATGGTATAAAAGGATTGTGTGTTGTTGATGCCTCGATAATGCCGGACGTCGTCAGGGCTAATACTAATGCAACTGTAGTAATGATAGCTGAGCGTGTTGCCGAATGGTTGAAGAATTAATTAATCAATAGGCCCATAGTTAGACTACTGTGGGTTTAATTCACCAAAGTGAGGCAGGATGAGGCTACGGACATCTGAGACATGATTTAGCATATAATCAGGCTTCGAGTCGTTTAAGGGCCAATCCCTATTTCGGTGCACCCAAGCGCTTACCATACCAATGTTCTTTGCGCCTAATATATCCGTTTCAGGAGTGTCACCTACGAACAAAGTCGAGGATGGGCTTGCATTTATTAGAGAAAGGGCCTTCTGGAAGATTTCCTTGTCTGGCTTTTCCGCCCCTACCTCTTCAGAAATCACTGTGGCGTCAACTAGATTATTTAATCCTGATTCTCTGACTTTATTTGTTTGTAACAAGACATCTCCGTTTGTAACTATTGCTGAGGGAACTCTCCATTTTCTTAGGTCTTGTAATAATATTTTGGTTGAGGATTCAAGGATTAACATTTTTGGATAGTTGGTCTCGTAAAATTCTACGGCTTCACTCAGGTTCTGGAATACTTTGGGCCACTGTTTCATTAATTCTGTTAACATAACTTGCCTAGAGCGTTTGGATTTGGAATCGAAAAGGGTAATTAGCTTCACAGCTTCTTCTTCTGTGTGAGTACGACACATAATTCTGTTATTGTGGTATAAGCTTTTGCAAAAAGCAGTAAATCCACGGTCGCGGTCTAGCAACGTGTTATCAAGATCGAAAAGGACAGCCTTAATAATCGCACGGTTGTCATACATCTGTCCGGATCACTCCTCGAAATCAGAAAGCCAACTTCTCTTAAACACTCCGTAACGTGGGCCGTCTTTATCTCCCAACGGGACGATATTGACGAGTTCCCATCCTTTATCACCCATACCCTTGAGTATAGCTGTTGTGTATTGTATTCCCCCTGGATCGGCATCTGACTTAAGACGCACTACATCATACTCCCAAGATGGCAGACCAACCGGAAGCTCGAATTCCTCTACATACTCCAGTTGTTGAAGTTCTTCTGATGTAACCTCTGCCCAACTATCTTGAGGCAGCTCTGCATGGCATTCTTTACAGAACGGGTCTGGCGAGGCTGAATATGCTCCACATTCAGGGCAAAAGTATATTTTCATTAATGTATTGTACTAAACTTTTATAGATTATGAGTTATTATAGTGGATGATTTATATACCTACAATATTGCGAGAGGACTATTGTATAATTCTCTTAGTTGAAATAATACTATGGGTATCCTAAATCTGATTAATGATTACAGTTACATGCTTTCAAAAATTAACAAAATCGAATGAATTCGAAAATCTATGGTATATATCATGCTAATAATGGGCTGATAGGTAAGCTCGCTTACAGCTTTCGTAAAGTTATCAGTCGTAAACATTGTTCCTTATGTGATATAACACATGGGAGTCTCCGGAAGAAAGATCAATGGATTCAATTTATTCGTCTATCTGATTGGCCTATAGAATTGATACATTTGGATGAACAAATCGAAGAAATGAGAATATTTACAGATGATAGAACCCCCTGTGTAATTTTGGAGACGGAAGAAGGTTACAGGGAACTATTAAATAGTCGGGCACTGGAAAGATGCAAAGGCGATGTCGCTAATTTCATTGAAATGTTGGAACGTTCCCTACTATGCACCACATTTAACATCAAGGGAACGTAGTATAACGAAAGACATGTTTACTAGAGCATCTATTAATTAGCGTTGATACATACTTTGGGTTAGAATTCAAAGCTCTTAGATGTGTAAATTGCTATCGCCAACTTTTACCGAATTCAGAGCGACTCAAAATCTGTCCCGTAAATGTTGAATCGGAATTTATCGCAAGTGCAACCGCAGGTGGACCGCAATCTTCAGGATCAACCCTGTCATCCTAGTTGCTCTTGGCCCAAGGTATTATACTGGACCCTTCTGTTTTCAACCCGCCTGGATTTAGTACATTGACTGAGATCTTGGATTCTTTCAATTCCTCAGCTAGGCACATACTGAACATATGCAGAGCGGCTTTACTCGTACAATAGGCTGTACCTCCCCATCTATGTGTTCTACCTGCATCCGATCCTATGTTGATAATAGAGCCTCTTTTCTGTTCCATCATAATTGGCACTACTGCTCTACAGGCTAAATAGGGACCTCTTATGTTTACGGTCATTAATTGATCCCATCGTACCGGTTCAATATCTAGAAATGGTTCGCATGGGATCATAAGGCCTGCGTTATTAACGAGGACATCTATTTTTCCGAATCGGGTTATCAGGTCTTCAACGACGTTATTAACTTGACATTCATCTGTTATATCACAGAGCATCCCAAGCGCGGTACCACCCGAGAGGTTTATGATATTTGCAGTCTCGAGGGCTGTTCCAGATAAACCACTGGGAGAACTGGGACGGGATGTCACTATAACTGTTGCTCCTTGGTTAGCATATTCTATTGCTATGGCTTTACCGAGCCCCCTACTTGCTCCGGTGATTAGTGTAATTAACCCCTTCATTTTCATTATCTCATCCTTACGTGGCCTCTAATTATCAGAGTCTAGATGAGTTGTATTGTCCGCGTAGTATCACCTGTTGTTTCAGTGGGTTATTATATTATTTGGATTGTAGGTATAAGCTACGGTCCGATTGTCATACCCTAAGAGGCTTCTAGTAAAACAAACGACAGATAGCATTTTTAGAAATGTAACCAAACATATAGAATTTGTCGGTGAACTTAGGCATTGTCAAATACACTGCCTATGGGGGCTCGTGCTAGAATGCCGGTTAATGTCAGTCATGTTTTAAAATAGTGAGGTAAATCTGAGATGTTTTATGAACCAAAATATGGATCTGGTCTACCTGATGATCCGTTGAACGCTATTATAATCCCGAGACCAATCGGATGGATATCAACACTTAGTGCGGATGGTATACCTAACCTTGCGCCGTACTCGTTTTTTAATGCTGTTGCTTATGCACCTCCACAGGTGATGTTTGCTGCCACCGGCAG
>CAUZEB010000092.1:0-7225 GCA_963578655.1 Dehalococcoidia bacterium
ACCTCGTGTTATTGTGACCAATCGAACCCTGTTGACTCGATCGGCTATAACGCCTCCCCACATAGATAAAACTAATATTGGACCCAAGCCTGTAAAGGTCAATATTCCTAAATAAAGCGCTGCATTTGTTAATTCGTACATTAGCCAAAGGCTTCCAGCCATTAGCAGGAATATTCCAATATTTGACGTTGCGTTGCCGATCCAGAAAATTCTGTATTCACGAAATTTTAAAGCTACTAACATTGGCTCTATTTTAGATTTAAAACACCTACAAAAGAAAGCAAGAAACACCTACAAAAGAAAGCAAGATTTGTAAAACTGGAAAAGCTTGAGGTAATTCGTGCATATCTAGGAGCAAAACCTGTCGTGTTGGGTCAGGTTGCGCCTGTAATGGTTAATTCCTATTATGTGAATTATTGGAATCTGCCCTAATTGATCCGATTACTCAGTACCCCCATAAACCCTCTTCGCAGCCTCTGTATCACCAGAGACAGCTTGATCGTAGTAAGCAAGGAAAAGGAGGGGAGATTCGTATCTCAGATTCAGCAGCGCCCTGAGGTTTGCGGCTTCTTCAATGTGTTTGTTAGCGAGGTCGCCAAGAACCTTCTTAACATCTCCATGAGCAGTTGCAACTCCTACACCGAGCTCCTTTGCTATTGCTCGGTCGGAGAAGCCTTTAACTTTTAATTCAAGTACTTTATAACGTCTAAGCTCGATCTGAACTCGCTTAGACTTTTGCTTTTGTGTAATTAGTCTGGTCATAACTGTTCACAGCCATATGTGTTCGGAAGTCGCCACAATTTATCAGCCCCAGGATTCTTTGACTGGCACCTCTACGGCGACCGGTACTTCACGGAGAAATTCACCCATGACATCAAGTCATAGTCCCTTTGGATTTGGATGGCATGTGCCGCAGAGAGTTGCTCTTCCTCAGGTCTCCCGAATCCACCAGCCACGTCAGTTAAAATCGATTTCCGTGTGTGGCTTTCATGCTGTTGCATTACAGAGGGAAGGTTAATCTCCTCGGGTTCCACTGCAACACTGCAACGCTCATCGACAAGAACGTTCGCTTCAGGTAACAAAAACGTATCCTTTGGCATCGGGTCCCCCAGTACCAGACGTGCTGGCTTGCCTTTCTTGTCTTCCAGGTTCTTGAGATACTCTTTCCTTCTAGCGTCGGCTACTCTGCGTGAAGTTGCGCTTTTATCTAAGCCTAGGAATTTGGATACCTGGGTGACAGAGCAATCCTGAGAATTGGCCGATATCAATTCTGCTACTGCTGCAACCGTTTCTCTAACCGTAATAGATACAGAGGAATCCAATCCCTCCGACATAATGTCAGTTACCAGAGACTTGACGACCTCGTAATCGTGGGTGATATCATCTACCACTCTTCCACGAGTGTCTTTTTCTCTCGATTCCTGGTGGAGTATTGCATGTGCTCGTATCAGACCAAGAATCGCTCCAAAATCTCTCCTTAAGCGCAACCCTTTGGGTGGTATCAGGCGGGCAAGTCTCTTTGCGAAGGGAATGGTTACTTTCCTGCCGCTCAGCTTCAGCTATTCCTGAAGAGCGTGCCACTCCTCTGGCAAAGCTTTTACTTCACCGGATTCATTGGCTAATGCGTCGAGGATGCTCGCTGTTTGTTCTGATGTGTCGCTTACGGGTATCGATATGAGACGGGTTTCATTTCCTGGGTGCAGGCTTGTTTTGGTGGTAGTGGTAGGAAAGCATCAAAGCGATTCTTAGATGCCCTTAAAGAAGCCAGTGCCTATGCATAGGTTTATGCATAGGCATGGTAACGTCATTTGGTGTGCTTGTTGTCCTTTTGCTATCTATGGTAAGGTCAGAAATGACTAGGAAAACAAGGGCAAGTTGACTTAAAATCCGCTTCCCTTTAACGGGAGTGAGGGTTCGAATCCCTTCCTGGGCACCATTACTTTTGCCACTTGGCCTATGTGGATTGGTTACATTGGAATCTTAATCGTTGGGATGCTGGGAGCGCTATGAAACTTTGGTATAATCCATTGGGGTCTATTGTAAAGATTGTTTGTTCTGCCACTCTCGTTGGTTCACTAGGCGGTTTTGTGTTCCCCTCTTTACTCAGGATTTTTTCAACCGACCAGTCGCTTTCATTATGGGAATTACTAGTAAGCTTTGTAATTTCAATCTTAATTGTAAATATATTTGCATTAGTGATTTCTGCTCGGATAATAGTCTTCAACCAATCTACTTTTATGTTGAGGCTAAATCATTTCTTTTGCCCTGTTCAGTGTAAGTTTGTTGGTGTTCCTGGAACCTTGACTTTAATAATCCCTCTACTAGGTCCACTTTTTGGAGGAACTGGTAAAGAACCTTTCTGGGCATTTGTAATTTTAGGAATAGTCGGCTGCCTGCTTTGGAGTATTCCCCTGTTTGTCTGGTTTCTCATATCTTTATTAATGAAAAAGTAGTTTCACATACCGAATACCCAACTAAACAATGGTAGGACATAGGGATATATCTCGCTCTACCTCACAATAGCTTTGTAAGCCTTAACATCATCCTTGCTAAATCTCTGAAGTCATCTAGAGTCGCCATTTAATTGCCTGATCACGGCAGAGGTAATTCTGATCTGGTTTCTAACAGGTGCCCTGATTACCGCATTGGCGAACCATTCATCGTCCCAGCTGTGAAACCCCCATCGGTGACAAGGTCTCGAACCGGTGACGAAGGAAGACTCGTCGGAGGCCAGATAGAGCACCGCGTTGGCGACCTCCTCTGGTTCCTGCCACTTGCCTCTAGATAGGGTGGGAACTCCTGGATAAGAGGGACGCTCCAGGATGTCATTCGGGTGCGCATTAAATCTTTCCGGCACCATCATCGTCTGGACGGCTGCTGGAGAGACTGCGTTGCACCTAATGTTGTCACTACCGTACCTTAATGCCGTGGATTTGGTGAGCAAGCGAACCGTGCCTTTCGATGCTGAGTAGGCAGCGGCACCATAGCTCCTCTGGAAACCGGCGACAGGGGCTAAGTTTACTATTTAGTCGCCGCCCGCCCTTCGCATGGCGGGGATGGCGTGCTTTGTTCCTAGAAAGACTGATTTGGCGTTGACTGCCATGATCCGGTCCCATTCCTCCTCGATCATCTCATGGATTGTCTTTATGCATGGCTATGCCGGCGTTGTTGGCCAGGATGTCGAGCTTGCGGTAGCTGCCTTCCACCCGCTCCATCACGGAGCGCCAGTCGTCCTACACGGTGACGTCCAGGTGGTAGTAGGTTGCCTCGCCGCCCAGCCCTCGAAGTTTGGCTTCCATCTTCTTACCTTCGTCGTCCAGGATGTCGCCGATAGCCACCTTGGCCCCTTCCTGGGCAAAGATCCTAGCCACTGCGGCTCCTATACCTCTGGCGGTTCCGCTCAACAGGGCAACTTTTCCACTAAGCCTCAGTCTGTTCTGGTCCATTTTAGGTATTCTCTCTGTATGCCGTAATAGCATACTGACTATTTATTTGTCACCTATCCTGCCGAAATTCCCTTAATTGGTCGAGATTTATTCAACTGCGAGACCGGAAAGGTTAGGCATAACTTTTTCTGCCATCAATCTCATTGAAGTTTCATAGGCCGCTTTGTCTTCTGAGTGGTCGAAGGTAAGCCAAAGCAGGTGACCAAATCCTCCCACAGTGTCATATAGACTGCGTAGTTTTTCAGTTACAGTGTCTGGTGAGCCGACTATCCACAGGTGCTCCATCATGTATTCGATCGTTACATCGTCGTCTGTCATGTTCTCGTCATGTTTCATAAATGAGACGAATGGATAGGCCCCATTGGCAAAAAGCGGCCGAAGATATTCTCTCCAAGCTCGTCCCAGCATCCCGTTTATAGCCCCTTCTCTAGCTTCCTCGTCAGTATTGGCAACCCATATGTCCCTAACGATTCTCCACTTATTTCTTGATGGCGGTTCCCGTCCACTTTCAGCAGCTCCTTCCATTACTACGTCCCAGTGACTGGCAACATATCCGGCGTTTAATCCCAGACTCATTGGAATGTAACCACGTTCTCCTACGATTTTCAAAGTCGCTGAGTTAGGGCTTGCTCCGGCTACAGCAATGGGTGGATGCGGTTTCTGAAACGGTTTTATATGGTGGCGTAGATTAGCGAAAGCGTAATTTTCAGGATTTGGGATGTTTATATCCCAAAACTTGCCCTTGTATTCGAAGGGGCCACTCGTGTTTTCCCATAATTTTAAGATGATGTCTAGAGATTCCCTTGTTCTTTCCCTGTGTTCCCCATTTTCCATATCTACATTAAACAATTCGTGGTCTGATTGTAGACCCCCAGAACCTATGCCAAACATGAATCTTCCCTGCGCTAGATGGTCTAAATAAGCGACTCTTGTTGCCAATTCCACTGGATGGTGGAATGGAAGTAAGTGGGCACCAGTACCTAGTTTGATATTTTTAGTTTGCAAGAGTGCTTGGGCTATCAGGATATCAGGTGAAGGTACAGGTTCCCATGGAGCTGTAAAATGTTCACCAATCCATGCTTCGTGGAGTCCGTATCTGTCTGCCATTCTAAGACACTCAAGATCCCATTGCTGAGCCTCGTACGGAGATCTTTCTGGCGGATGAGAGGGCATTAGGAACAATCCAAGTTTCATGTCAACATACCTCCAATTAGGGGTTATGGAATAATCAGCATTAGTTGCGCAATGGTACTCATTTCGTCTTGTTCTGGCAAGGGTTAACGAAGTAATTCACACACTGGAAACTAGTTTAAAATCTAGATGACCATTTTAACTGACGTGACTGACCGATCACCCAGATCAAAATCAGATCCTGTCCCTTGATAATGAAAACCTATCTTTTGGAAAAGACTTTTCTTCTCTTCATCTTCCTGAGAAAGCAATACGTAACAATTTTTCGCAGATTTATCTGATGCCCATTGCATAACGCTTTTGACTAGGTCAGGCCACACAGACATAAATCTACTGTGGGCTACTGCATCTATTTTGCAATACCCAGTTTCATCTATGTGAGCTGTCGATATGCCTGTGAGTTTTCCATTCTTAGTGTATGATGCAAACCAGGTGCCCCTGTTATCTTTACACATTTTTTCAAAGCGAGGATATAGAAGAAGAGCGCCTCTTAACATAGCATACCGTGTAGAAAAAATTGCTGTATTAGAATCAAGAATCTGCCAGTCATGTGGTGTCGCGAATAGTGGCACCATAGTTACCCTTTCTAGAGGGCTTCCAGGCCGTACGGATGAATCTCCTGGTTCAGAACGAAAATAGTCGATCAAGAATTCTTCTGGAGATTCATCTCCTATGATTTGAGCCCACGCGATTGACCATGCTAATCTTTTCCAACCAAGACGACTATACACACGCATGGCGTTAGGGTTGATTGTGCCTAGAAACCAAGCTTTCCCTCCCATAGATTTGAAGTCCTCTTCGGCTTTAGCGGACATTGCGCTACCGATGCCCAATCTCCGATGGCCGGGATCTGTAGCAACTTCTCCAAGTCCGCCCAATATGGGTATTTCCCTAGGTACTATAAGCCGTGCTGTACCAACAACCTTTCCATTACGCCGTGTCACATAGAAAAAATCCTTATTGTATTCTAACTCTTCACCACGAATACCGGCTTGGTCGTCGTAAGGTTCTCCAAAGGCGGTGAACCAAAAGTCTGATAGTTCGTCAACCAAACTTTCTGAAAGTGGTGGTATATGAGTCGTGATTTCCATTGGTTAAATACTTCCTTTTGAAAACAAGATGGGTTTCATATTCTATAACATAGGCCTTATGTTTACATCAGGGCTTTTTATCATCAATGAAACGGTAATGTCTCAGATTCCTGATTTATGACCATTCATGGATTAACGAGCTTAAAAAGTAAAGAGCGATAATTATTAGGAGACTACCGATTACTCTACTAATAGTAGTCTTCCTGGTTTGTAGAATATCGACTAGTTTCGTGTCAGTTAACGTCAAGGTGACGAATATATACCAAGAAGCGTCTATTGAAGCTGCTATCGTTCCCATTAACCATATTTCTATCCATCCGGAGTCCACCTGAACGAAATGACTGAATATTGCTAGAAAGAAGAGGGCTATCTTGGGATTCAGTAGGGCTATTAGCAGGCCTTCTCCAGAACCCTTGAGCAATCTGCCTGATTCAGTGAATAAAGCCCCTGGTTTTATGAGAGACATATCCTCACCGGAGATAAGAGCGCGAACTCCAACGTAACCGACTAAAATTGCACCCATGGACTGTATTACGCGTAATACAGTGTTGTTTGGCGAGAATTAGTTCAGTTATGCCTATAACAGTGATAAATGACCAAAACCCAATCCCCAACCCATGCCCAAGGCTAGTAGCTAACCCGTAATATTTTCCGTGCAGGATGGAATTATTCACTATTAGGGCAAGACTTGGACCAGGTGACATTGCACCTAGAAAACAAATGCCTGTGAGTTGTAACCAGGAACTATTGTCCATAGAGTTTGATCCTAAGGCTTGGATAGTTCATCTGAGGATAGACATGTGCGAACTAGATGATTTCGAATTCATGCTTTTTTACTCTAGTCCTTCGGGTGTAGATATTTTCTGACTTAAATCCTGATGCTCATAGTGTTCATAAATTTATAAAGTTGTCCTTTAATTACATAATTAAAGGACATATGGTAAGGTGGGACATGTTTTAATAGCAAGACCCATAGAATAATCATTCTGTTAAGAATCGTAATCTCCCTAGAGGAAATGAAGAGCAGTCGCTAATATACCTTAAAAGAGTAATAGTATAAGGAGGATAGTTAATGATTCGACGAATGTTGGAGGCAGTAAAACTAAAGTCTTCCATCTACGAGGAAGTAGAGGCAGATAAATCTGCTACTCTCCAGGCTCTTCTTGTAGTAGTTTTAGCATCCCTAGCTTCTGGAATTGCTCTTATTGGTATGCCGGACCAAAACACCGGAGACCAGTCTCCCGTGGTTCTAATTATAGGAACCGTTGTGTTAGCTCTCCTTGTATGGGCGTTATTAGCTATGATAGCTTATTTAGTTGGCACTAAGTTATTTCCTACTTCTGAAACAAGTGCCGATTGGGGTGAGCTAGCCCGTACTTTAGGATTCGCACAGTCAGTAGGGATTTTGAAGATTTTTGGCTTGTTACCAGTTATAGGCTCTACTGTATTTGCGATCATTTCTATTTGGACGCTGGTTGCCACTGTCATAGCAATTAG
>CAUZEB010000093.1:0-7175 GCA_963578655.1 Dehalococcoidia bacterium
TCCTCCTGTACAACGTACGGTGGTATAGATCTTGTTACCAATGCTTCAATGTTCCGTTCATATCCTGTATAAATCTCTCGGGTCAAACTTGTGGCAGGATCTGCCGTTATAGCCTTCGGTACAACAACTGAGTCCTTATACACCCCACTGTAAATCTGGCTAACATCCTTTCCTGCCTCAATAAGTAGTTCACGTATCCATTGTTCTGTTTGAGAATAGTTTCCTTCTCCGTAATGGGTATACCTTATGTATCCATTCTTATCAACAAGGTATTTAGCAGGCCAGAAACGATTCTTGAAAGAATTCCAGGTTGTACGATTATTATCCAGTGCAACTGGATATTCGATACCAGATGCTATAACAGCATGAGTAACGTTATCTATAGATTTTTCGAATTCAAACTCGGGAGTATGTATACCGAGAATAATAAGACCAAGATCACTATATTTCTGATACCAAGATCTGAGGTACGGAAATGTTCTCACACAATTCACACATGTATATGTCCAAAAGTCTACTAAATACACTTCACCTTCGAGATCATGCGTGGTTATTTCTTTCGTGTTAATCCAAGTTTCAATATCTTTTATTTCCGGAGCTTTAACACTTAGAATTTTAGCGCTCGCTGATTTATTAATTTTATTATTGTAACTCGGTATAACTGTAGGCTTATTCTTAACTGCAAATGGTGTTGATTGCACTGGAACTAAGGTCGCTGTCGGCGTAAAAACTGGTACCACCGATTGCACTGGAACTAAGGTCGCTGTCGGCGTAGGAAAAATCTCCTCGGCCGGCACCATAGGGCTACCAGCACAACTCAACAAAGCCATACTCAAACTCATTACCAATCCCAGCAAACCGAAATATGTCAACATCTGCTTCATAAAATATATCCGGGGAATTTATCACTTTTGATGCGCATGACTTAGTAAAAAAGCTACCAATTCTAGTTACTACAATATTCGTTTATTATGTTTGCTATCACAGATAGTATTATAATTTACGGTGATATACATTAACCAATCAATGTCGATACACCTTGTCCTCGGGAACTCCATAAACACTTAAGCATCTAGCATAAATGCTATATACTTAAGTCTCAACACTAACACAAATGGAGGGTGTAGATATGGAAATGGGATTCATCGGAGTCGGATATATGGGACGCCATATTGCGAAGAACTTGATCAATAGTGGTCATGACTTAAAAATATTCGATATACGTAAAGAGGCAGCCGCCGAACTCCTCCAAATGGGAGCAACATGGGCTGATAATCCCAGTCAAGCATCTGAAGATACGCAAGTTACTTTCATGTCGCTACCAACCCCTAAAGATGTCGCAGATGTTGTCTTGGGTGAAGGAGGAATATTCGAAGGAACAAATCCCTCACCAACCATTTTCGATTTAAGTACAACCTCTATTGACATTATTGAACAGATTTCTGACGCTGCTAGTAAAAAGAAAATAAGCTTCTTGGATGCCCCAGTTAGTGGAGGGACAGAAGGTGCAATTAAAGGCACACTTTGTGTAATGGTTGGCGGTGATGAAGAGGTTTTCCAAAACCACAAAGAAATCCTAGAATTAATAGGGGACAAAGTTATCTACTGCGGTAATGTAGGATCAGGTTCTATTTGCAAAATAGTAAACAATCTCATCGGTTTAAGTGTAAACGTGCTTCTATCAGAAGCATTCACTTTAGGGGTTAAAGCGGGGATGTCACCAGACATTCTCTTTGATGCCATTAGTAAAAGCTCAGGCAATACCCAATCAATGCAGGTCTTTCCAGCAACTTTGTTCAAACGAAACTTCGAACCAGGATTTCAAGTTGACTTAGCTGCAAAGGACGTAGGGTTGGCAACAGAAATGGGTCGAAAAATGAGAATCCCTATGGAGTTATCCAATATAGTACAACAACGTTACATAGAGGCTCAAAACCAGGGATTAGGTCAATTGTCGGCAAATGCCGTAGCGTTGATTCAAGAAACCCGTTCAGGAGTTGAAATCAAACAATGAATTTAGGGATTTGACGTCTATTCCACCATAACCTAGAATCAGCTCATGGCATGTCAACCTAATCATAACCTCCAACCGATCCATAAAACCACTTTTGCCAACGGCTTAAGAATAGTATCCAGCAATATGCCTCACTCCCATTCTGTCACTATAGCTGTTTTTGTCGGAGTCGGCTCTAGATACGAATCGGAGGATCAAATTGGTATATCACACTTTTTAGAACATCTTCTTTTTAAAGGTACTACAAACATACCTAGCCCCGCCGATATAAGTGCAACAATTGAAGACGTAGGGGGCTCATTGAATGCCGGTACAGAGGAAGAACTTACCACCTACTGGTGTAAAGTCCCAAAACATCACTTTAAGATTAGTATTGATTTGCTACTTGATATGCTGCGGAACTCCCTTTTTCAATCATCTAGTATTGCAAAGGAAAGAACGGTCGTAATAGAAGAATTGAATATGATACACGATTATCCCAGCTATCAAATAGAATCCCTACTTGACGACATGCTCTGGCCTAATCACCCACTAGGGAGAGACATAGGAGGCACCACAGATTCCCTTTCAAAACTTTCCAGACCAAAAATAGTAGATTTTTTCGAAGAATATTACATACCGTCCAATATTGTGATTAGCGTAGCTGGTGATTTGGACCATGAAAATATCATCGACCATATAATGGACAAATCCAAGAATTGGGCCAACATCGATAATAAGTCGTACCTACCTTTCAATGACAATCAATCCCAACCCAGGACACGAGTATCTTATCGCAAGACTGAACAAGCTAACATCTCATTAGGCATTCCCAGTGTTCCGTATAACAGCCAGAGGAAATATGCTCTTGATCTACTCAGTGTATTATTAGGGGAGGGTATGAGCAGTAGATTATTCGTCGAAATGCGTGAAAACAAAGGACTCGCCTATGATGTTCATAGCAGCACATCGTATTTTCTAGATTGTGGAGCATTCATAATTAACGCGGGGGTGGAGCCAAAAAATTTATACGACTCTGTCCAGATTATTCTTGACCAGATTGGCCAACTAAAACATGATGTCACTGAGACGGAAATTAACAAGGCGCGTAGAACCCTTATCGGACGGCTGCTTATACACTTGGAAGATACCAGCTCGCTTGCATTTTATATGGGAACTCAAGAAATATTGCAAGGTGTCATAACTAGTCCTAACACACTAATAGATACCATCAGCAAAGTGACTTTGGAAGAAGTTAGGCGAATCGCTGCGGATTTATTCGTGTCAAGTAAACTGAATTTAGGAGTGGTCGGTCCTTTTCGAGGTAAACGGAGACTAGAAAACATATTGCATCTCTAATATCCACTTCTATTTTAATCGGTTGACCACCCACTCAGCTAATACTCGTTTCTGAATGGATATAGATTCGACACAATGATTAAGAACATCGATTTATTTTATCTACTGTAAGTAACTTATCACGTTGTATTATTTGTCCGGGGAGCAGTATCGTCAGCATATGGTGGAGCTGAGGGGATTCGAACCCCTGACCCCCGCCTTGCAAAAGCGGTGCTCTCCCAACTGAGCTACAGCCCCAGTTTAATTTACCCTATCCAATGAAAAGGTCTTTGAGTAGGCAGAGCAAAAATAAAAGCACTTTAACCGCTAGATAGTGGAAGGAAACTTAAAAGAAACTTAAAAAACAGTAGGGTATATCAATGGAGACATCTCGTGATTCCAGGAGCTCCCTCCAACTAAATGGAGTCCGACTCTACCTTAATCAATGAGATACTCCCCCCACTGAACGACCTAGGAGTTCTCTTCACCCCAATATCCATTGGATCTCCAATGAACCTCGGGACAAGAGCAACTCTCCCTAGAAAGGAGGTGATCCAGCCGCACCTTCCGGTACAGCTACCTTGTTACGACTTCGTCCCAGTCATCAGCCCCACCCTCGGCACCTGCCTCCCTTGCGGGTTGGCCCAGCGACTTCAAGTGTTGCCAACTTCCATGACGTGACGGGCGGTGTGTACAAGGCCCGGGAACGTATTCAACGCAGTGTGCTGACCTGCGTTTACTAGCAACTCCGCGTTCATGCAGGCGAGTTGCAGCCTGCAATTCCAACTGAGGCCGGCTTTTTGGGATTAGCTCCGGCTCGCGCCTTCGCAACCCTCTGTACCGACCATTGTAGCGTGTGTGTAGCCCAGGACGTGAGAGCCGTGCTGACTTGACGTCATCCCCACCTTCCTCCCCCTTTTTAGGGGCTGTCTCGCTAGAGAAAATACAACTAACGACAAGGGTTGCGCTCGTTGCGGGACTTAACCCAACACCTCACGGCACGAGCTGACGACAGCCATGCAGCATCTGTGCAACTGTCCCCGAAGGGCCGTCCTGCTTTCACAGGCTTTCAGAGGCATGTCAAGCCCTGGTAAGGTTCTTCGCTTTGCATCGAATTAAACCACACGCTCCGCTGCTTGTGCGGGCCCCCGTCAATTCCTTTGAGTTTTAGCCTTGCGGCCGTACTCCCCAGGCGGGATACTTATCGCGTTAGCTTCGGCACAGGAGGGGTCGATACCCCCTATACCTAGTATCCATCGTTTAGGGCGTGGACTACCCGGGTATCTAATCCGGTTCGCTCCCCACGCTTTCGCGCCTCAGCGTCAGGTACAGCCCAGCAAGCCGCCTTCGCCACTGGTGTTCCTCCCGGTATCTACGCATTTCACCACTACTCCGGGAATTCCGCTTGCCTCTGCTGCCCTCAAGCTCGTCAGTTTCCTATGACCCCTCCCAGTTAAGCCGGGAGATTTCACATAAGACTTAACGGGCCGCCTACTCGCCCTTTACGCCCAGTAAATCCGGACAACGCTTGGATCCTACGTATTACCGCGGCTGCTGGCACGTAGTTAGCCGATCCTTATTCCTTGAGTACCGTCCTTCCTCTTCCCCAAGAAAAGGGGTTTACAATCCGAAAACCTTCTTCCCCCACGCGGTGTCGCTGCGTCAGGCTTTCGCCCATTGCGCAAAATTCCCTGCTGCTGCCTCCCGTAGGAGTGGAGACCGTGTCTCAGTCCCCCTCTGACCGATCATGCTCTCACACCGGTTACCCGTCTTAGGCTTGGTAGGCTATTACCCCACCAACTACCTGATAGGCCGCAAGCCCCTCCTAAAGCGGCGCTCGACGAATCGAGAACCTTTCCTCTCTGGATCGCAGTCCAGGGAGTGTACGGGGTATTAGACCGGATTTCTCCGGATTATCCCCCTCTTCAGGGCAGGTCACTTACGTGTTACTCAGCCGTTCGCCACTAACTTCCCCGACGAATCGAGGTCGTCCGTTCGACTTGCATGCATTAGGCGCACCGCCAGCGTTCGTCCTGAGCCAGGATCAAACTCTATAAAATTGTTTCCTTCCACTATCTAATTGTTAAAGTGCAAAATGATCAACTTAGATCTTACTCAAATAGTCGCCTGATGTCAAGGAGGAATCAGGGTTAGAAAATATCAGGAATCTAGGAGTTTTGTTTTCCAGCTATGATAGCGCTATCCCATTATATCTAAGGATCTCAGACAATCTTCGAAAGACATATTACTTTGCAACCAACGAAAAATTTTCCCTCGCGATATTAACTATATGTTTACCTATAGATAAAGATGCAGTCGCTCCAGGTGAAGGGGCATTTAGTACATGTATAGCATTATGAGTTTCAGAAATATGGAAATCTTGAATAAGTCGACCCATAGAATCTATAGCTTGAGCTCGGACTCCGGATCCTGGATGAACCAGGTCATCGCTTCTGATTTCTGGCACAAGTACTTGAAGAGATCTTAGAAAGACTGATTTGAAAGTAGATCTATATTGTTCCTTAATTCCTACCTTCCAATGATTGAAGGCCATGCGCCAAAACCCAGAATAAGTAAGCATTCCTTTAATCTCTCTCAATTCTATTTTTGACTTTCTGTAACCTTCACGAGCCAATGCCAAAACAGCGTTGGGGCCAGCTTCAATCTCTCCTGTGATACGCTTTGTAAAATGGACGCCTAAGAAAGGGAGGCCAGGATCGGGCACGGGATATATTAGACTATTTACAAGATATCTTCTGCTAGCCCTTATTGTAAAATATTCCCCTCTGAAGGGTATGATACGAACGCCTAAATCTATTCCCATCATTCTGGCAACTTTATCAGCATGGAGACCTCCACAGTTAATTAGATATTTTGTCAATATTTCTCCTTTGCTTGTCTCCAACAATAGCGAATGATTATCTCGAGTTATATTTACCAGTCGGATGTCACTGAAAAAAGTTCCCCCGTTGCCCTTAAATTGCTCAAGATACGTCTCTGAGACTTGACTGTAATCAACTATACCGGTCTCAGGAGAAAATATGGCCTTTATCCCAGCCGTATGAGGCTCTAATTCATACAAGCGCGATCTATCTATAATTTCTAGTCTCTGCACCCCATTAGCAATACCTCTCCTATAAAGTTCTTCTAGTCGAGGTAATTCAGATTCCTGTGTTGCTACAATTAATTTTCCGCACATTTCGTATTTTATGTCGAAACGATCGCAAAAAGCTCTCAAGGCAATAGATCCTTGGTAGCAAAAATTGGCTTTTCTTGACCCAGGCGGATAGTAAATACCTGCGTGTATAACACCACTATTATGACCTGTCTGATGCTGGGCTATATGTGGCTCCTTTTCGATAATCAGGATCTTCAAATTGGAAAACTCTTTAGACAAAGACATGGCGGTTGACAGACCTATTATTCCTCCTCCAATTATTACTACGTCATATTTACTACCAATCATAGTCAACTCCACTCTAATATAATAATCGCCTCGGGCATCTAAGGAACTTTCATGTCCAGGTTTGTGAATTGTAACATAGGGCATAATCATTTTAAGGAGGTCTACTATACACGGAATCCTAACGGGTTCTCAGTCTCTTATTACCGTGTTAACCTGCTCTTTAGATTGTAATTATTAATCTACGGTAAATGTATCGTTAGATAATACTCCAATTTACTATAGGAGGAGAGTGGTAAATGGTAGAATCCAATTCAATCGTAATTGTGGGTAGCGGTCACAACGGATTAGTTGCTGCCAATTATCTCGCAAAAGCTGGTCTTCGTGTGATAGTTCTGGAACGTCGCAGCTTTGTAGGCGGTGCTTGTATAACTGAAGAGT
>CAUZEB010000094.1:0-7097 GCA_963578655.1 Dehalococcoidia bacterium
CGTGACAATACCTGCTCTTAATGCGGAAGGCACATACGAAGTTAACCTTGGCCTTTCATGGACCGGCTTTAATCACAGAATTTCATCGAGTAACACTTTTAATGCCTTGGTATTCCCATCTATTCAGGTGGAGGAAGTAAAAACAGATGGCTTAGAGCCTGATAAGAGATCGCTAATAGCAACCCTGAAGATTCTAATTAACGGGCATCCATATGCAGTCTCAACGAACATGGTATCCTCGTCCGTAATTTCAAATGAAGGTTCTGTGGGTGTAATTGAAATTAAGCCCACAGAACTAGTGAACGCTGGTGAAGCATGGCAGTATGAGGTATTCCTCACTCCGTCAAATGAAAGTCTGCACACTGTAAGCTTTGGATTAAATATCCTCTACTCAGGTAAGGAATTTTCCTCCAACACGAATTCAATGATAATTTCTTCAGTGTTGCCTTTTGTACCCGTTGAAGCGATAACTAAGGCCATACCCACTGCTTCCCCTCCAGTAAAGTTAAATTCACAAACTCCAGTAGTGATACAAACATCAGGGTTCAAATGGTGGACACTAAGTATACCTTTTGTGATAGTGCTAATCTTAATGTCGTGGGGGATTTACTGGATCTCCAGAACCCGGCCTTATGGATACTTATTCAATGATGAAAACAAAATGGTAGCTGATTTCGCGAATCTAAAACGAAGATCCTTAACAAAGCTGCTTGCTAAGGATTCTGTGCGCGGGAAAGAACTCCGAATTCCTGGGCTTGAAGGGGTCACTTTTAGCTTCAAAGGTAAGTCTATCACATTAGATACCAAACACATTACGCCAACTATCAGAGTGAATGATCAACCGATAATAGACAGCACCTCTATCGAGGATAAAAACTGGATAGGAACGCACGGAAGACTGTTTACTTTCTTGTTATCTCCACTTATGCGGCCTGAACCAGGGTTCTCCAGTGGGGATGACTAAGGAGTTAACAATAATTGGCCATGAAAGAGAGCTTTGGTAGCTGAATCCTGCTTGACAATCGCGCAATTACATTCAGCTACCAAAGCTGACCTGCGGATGTGACAAAGTGTCATCCATAAAGGTTAGTATTATACTATCTTGGGATTATAGGCAAAGTTAAATAGGAAGCATTTCCAGTGTCGTGATATACGCTTTGCCTGGCTATATTCGCCTCTGTATCGCTTGCCGGATGGTTGCCAGTATTCAAATTCCTGTCGAATCTCGGATGATTGCTACTCGATACTTCGAGCCTAATTTTATGACCTTCCTTAAATAAGTTACTCGTTTCCCACATGTCTATCGAGAATAGATAAATCTTATTAGGTTCTATGGGCGATGGATGCTCTATTGAATCACGAAAACGGGCTCTCAAAAGTCCTTCACAAATAATGATAGCCTTACCATCAGGATAAACGTCCACTAATGTCCCTGTGAAATCGGTGTCTGTACAACTCGATGAGGCCTTCAAACTCAATGTTACGGGACCAGTAACTTCAATATCCTGAGAAAGCACGCCTGTAGTGTAAACTAAAATATCCTTTCTGCACTCTACTAAACTTCGATCCATAGGACCAGATACAGTATTCATCATCTGTCCAAATTCTCCAGAAGCCATTATCTGACCACCAACAGTTGGGACTGGATCGTTCGGATCGTATTTGTATTGATCAGGCTGTTCATCTTCTGGGAGAACTGTAGACAAAGAACCCTCTCCTGACAATGAATTTGCGTGACCATCACTGTGCAAATAATAACGAACAAAGTCTGTATCAGGCAATGGCCATCCATCTGCAAAACGCCACTCGTTCTCTCCCATTAAAAAATAGTGGACAGGTGGTTCTTCATCCATACCATTCTTTATACCCTTCAATCTACTGTCGTACCATCGCAATTGCTCTTTAGCGAAATCTAATTTAGCGGCCGAACCGAATCCAATGTCACCAAATGGATCCGATGACCCTATATTGCCATGAGACCATGGCCCGATTAAAAGTTTTGTTCTTTTCCTTGCAGCAGACGATTTTCCATGTGTGGTCCAACCTGTAAAGAGTTTAAATGTTTCGTGAACTAAATTATCGTACCAACCAGAGACAAATAAAGCAGGAGTTTCTACTTCATGATATTTATATCGCATGCTATAGTTTTTCCAAAAGTCATCAAATGTGTTATGACGTATCGCATCCTTAATGAACGATGAGTCTAAAACCCCTTCTCCGATCGATAATAATGGTAAACGCCTAGTTATTTGATGAGAATCTGTAAGATCAGGATCATCACCTATTGCTCTAGCCCATAATATTAAACAAGTGGTTGGTACGTGCAGTTGGAGAGCCCCATTTACATACCAATGACCAAAATTATCCTGTTGAGAAACTGTTGGGACTGGAGCCTTTAAATATTTGCTTCGAAGAGGTGCTGTGAGCGACTGTGTAAACCCATTATAGGACGCACCATACATACCTATGCCGCCATCACACCACGATTGTGCACCTATCCATTCTTGGCAATCATATCCATCTTCGGCTTCATGCACATATGCCTCCCATTCGCCATCGGAAGCGTACTTGCCTCTACAATCCTGGACGACTACAACGTAGCCGCGTGACACGAACTCCGGGATCCATGTAACCGCATTATCGGCACTCTTATCATAGATCGTTCTTAGCAGTAAAACAGGAAAGGGCCCTTCCGTCGCTGGTGAATATATGTCGGTAGACAGTTCAACCCCATCTCTCATGGACACTTTAATATTTCGTTTAACCTCGATAGATTCCATTGAACTACTCATCAAATCATCTCCTATATGGCGTCTTGTCAGCCTATCACTCGCCTCTTTTCTTTATTTTTCCTCTATGGTGATTGTCTTAATTGCATCTCCAGGTTTCATTGCAGAAGAAGGATCTCTAACAGATATATTTTTTACTACATCCATACCTTGAACGACCTTTCCGAACACCGTGTGCGCACCATCTAAATGCGGTGTAGCGGCCAAAGTAATAAAAAATTGGCTACCATTTGTATTTGGCCCAGCGTTAGCCATAGATAATATACCTTCAGAATCATGCTTCAGGCTAGGGGTGAATTCATCTTCAAATCTATACCCTGGACCGCCGCTGCCCGACCCAGTTGGATCTCCGGTCTGGGCCATGAAACCAGGTATAACTCGATGAAATGTTACACAATTATAGAAACCATCCCTGGACAAGAACACAAAGTTATTCACCGTATTCGGCACGTCTTTGGCATATAACTCCACTAGAATTTCCCCACCTTTCGTCATCTCTATTGTCGCCGTGTAATTCTTTGCTGGATCTATAGCTTTAGACGGTGTACTACTGTACTGCTGTATGGTTTCTATTCCAGACTCACAATTGTTATTCGATTTGACTTTAATTGATTCCATAGTCGGCTCCGGGTTTTTTGTTTTTGTCTCTGAAATTATACGGGCTAGTTGTTCTGATTCCGACTCACAAGATAGGAGAACTACGCTAAACAATGATGCCAGAAATAAAATTGCGCATAATTGACTGAGTCTCAAACTCCTGTGTATTACTTTCATATCGACCCTCCCAAAAAATTAGACCTCTTTGACCTGAAGAATTTATGATTTATCCACTGCGGTGGCTCGCGTTAAATATAATACTCTATTAGTCTCCTAGAGTTGCACCATTCTAACCATAACAAAGGAGATTTCAATATTACATCATGGGTGTTTTCGAATTAACGGATATGACCGAGTCATATCTGAAGTTTGCAATTTGATCTAATTGACAATTCATAACTCGAATTGGGATTAAGGGATAGCGTCTATAGCCGCTAACATACCCAAATAATATCCCCTTATACCGCATCCCGAAATAGTTCCTCTGCACACTGAAGCGATCCCTGAGATCGCTCCACGAGATGCAGGGTTTGACACGTGAATCTCGAAAGTTGGAAATCTGACTTGCTTTATAGCGGCTAATAGCGCTGGATATCCTGAGGTATAACCAGCAGGATTTATTAAAGCCGCTTTTATGTCTCCATCGTGAGCTTTATAAAACTTATTTATAATCTCGCCTTCTATATTGGAATGGAAAACATCCACATTTAAGCCTAATTCCTGTGCATATACTTGTATATTTTCATTATACTGCTCCATAGTCATAGGGCCATAAATATGATTCATCGACTTTCCTCTCATATCCATACCTGCTCCATGCACAATCAGAATGCTATCCATAACTTTACCTCTTACTTTATTTGGTCAGAAAAATAAGTTTCTATATTTCAACGGCGGCAAAACACGCAGCCATTATCCCACTCACATCAATATTGTGCTCTTTGTATAGGTCTTCTGGCGAACCAGATTGTCCAAACCCTGTCACACCCAATGGTATAACTGCAGTACCTAACGCACTCCCAATCCATGCCAATGAGTGGGGATGTCCATCAACTACTGTGACGACGGGACAGGAACGATCTGTCATTGGAATTACGTCAGCCATAAAGGTCGCAAGACCGAATCCAGTTTCTGTAGTTGCCTTACTCAGGTCCTGAAATCTCTTGTAAAGAGGTCCTGGACCAGTAATATTAATGACATTTGCCATAATACCCTCATTGAGAAGATGTTCACTAGCTTCTAATGCTTCGGGAATCATAGCCCCACATGCCATAATATTAACCACATTTGATTCTGGGTAGTAATTTGATTCCTTCCCTCGATGTAATAACCCATATGCTCCTGCTAAAACCTGGAGTCGCAGGCGTTCCCTGGACTTACTGTCAGAGGGGAAATGGAATTTAGACTGATCTATACGCTTACTCGTCAACCTCAGATAAGATGACCGGGATCTTATCCTAATTTCATGTAAAGCAAACAACATAATCCATTCTAATTCCTTGCCGAAGCACGGTTCATAGAAGGTTACTTCCGGCATTTCTACGCCTATAGAAGGGGTCACTACTGATTGATGTGCTCCTCCTTCAGGCGCCAATGTAATGCCAGAAGGAGTTCCGACAACCATAAACTTTCCTCCAGAATATGCACTATATGAAAAAGCATCCAATCCTCTTCTGACGAAAGGATCATAGACTGTACCTATTGGAAATATCAATTCACCGTTCATTTCTTCTTGTAACCCTAACTGCCCAAGCATCATGAATAGGTTGTTTTCAGATATACCCAGTTCGATATGTTGACCATTCGGTGATTCTTCCCACATCAATGAACGTTTTATTTCTTCTCCTGGTAGGTCGGTAGGTGGAAAATCATTCCAGACGCCCACTTTATTTATCCAACCACCCAGATTAGTTGAACTAGCAACATCTGGACTGACACTGGCTATTCGCTCTGCAAGTTTCGGGGAATCTCGGCAAATTTGAGTCAGGACAAGACCGAATACCTGCTGTGTTGATATCTTACCACCATAAGTACGGGGGAAACCCTCCGGTATTGATATTTCAACTGTAGTAGAATCCACACGAGAATCAGATATCAATTCTTTACCTTTTTCAATCGACAGTTTACCAGCCTCGGTATCAGGATGAAATCCGGACCAGATAGACTCACTCGAAATATGCAATTCTTCACGCAGTTGCTCCATTTCTTCAGAAGTCAGGAGCACAGAATGATTTTGAGGATCCCCTACGGATGGTAACATCCAACCCTTCAATGTATATGCAAAAACTACATGGGGGCCCTTACTACTTTCAACTTCAGCAAACGCTTCCCTAAGTTTAGTAAAATCATGTCCGCCCAAATTACGAAAAAGTGATTGTAATTGCTTATCATCCCATCTCTCTAAGAACTTTTCTAAATCCTTCTTGTATCTGCTGCTAGAAGGAAGCCATTTACGTAATTCCGTTGGTTGGAGACGTAATAACCTTTGGTAAATGCCATTAGACATCTCATCAATAGTCATCTTAAGAATTTCACCTTTCGGTTCTGCAAAGGCCGATTCTAACAGAGCTCCATACTTAGCATCGATTACGTTCCATCCGTTGGCGGCGAACATTCCCCTCCAGGCATTGACTCGTATACCCGGTATAACCCGATCTAGACTTTGACGATTTAAATCAACAACCCAAAGGATGTTCGACACAGACTCCATCGATGGTTCAGCAATTGCCTCCCAGACAACTCCTTCGTCAAGCTCAGCATCTCCAACCAGACTAATGTAGCGACGAATACGTTCAGATTTTGCATAGCTCCGATTCCTGGTATATTTGTCTACTAATGCAGAGAAATTAGGGGCTACGGCACCCAAACCCACAGCCCCCGTTGAAAAATCAACTGCATCCGGATCCTTCGAACGACTAGGATATGCCTGCAGCCCATGAAAAGCACGTAAAGTCGTCAAATACTCTTTATCAAGATTACCCAAAAGATACTGTATGGCATGGTATACGGGAGAGGCATGAGGTTTGATAGATATCCTATCCCCAGTTCTTAAGAAATCGAAATACAGAGCAGTCATGATTGTGACCAAGGAAGCACTTGAGGCTTGATGACCACCTACCTTTACCTCGCCAGACTTAGGTCTCACGTTGTTTGCATGATGCACCATCTGCATTGCCAACCACAATACTCTTTCCTGAATCTCTTGAAGAATGTTATCCTTTTCAATAAATGAACCCAGGCTATCATTTTCCTGCATATCTATTTCCATCCAATCTTATTCTACTCTTCTACACTTTCACAGTCTGCATGACAATTAACGGAGACACTAGGATTATTATTTATCTGTATATCTAGCAATCCACTTGAGACCTGATATTGTTGCCCTCAACGGTTTATATTCACATCCTACCCAGCCTTTATACCCTATTCTATCCAGCAAACTGAACACATGTGAATAATTAATTTCACCGGTACCAGGTTCATTCCTGCCAGGGTTATCTGCTATCTGTATATGGCCAATGATATCTATATTATTTTCAATTGTTCGAGACAAGTCACCTTCCATAATCTGCATGTGATAAACATCGTATTGCAGCATTAAATTATCTGATCTAACTTCCTTTATAATGGATCTAGCCTGATCAGTACCAGTTAAATAGAAGCCAGGTATATCTATTGTGTTAATAGGCTCTATATACAATTTGATTCCTG
>CAUZEB010000095.1:0-7057 GCA_963578655.1 Dehalococcoidia bacterium
TGCTAAAATCAATGTTCAGACCTCTATGGGATTGGTGGGTCAAGCGTTCGAAGAGGATGACCTACAACGTTTGACTGGTACGTTAGCAGTAGGTCATACCCGCTACTCCACAACTGGCTCTACTCATATACGAAATGCTCAACCTATCATATCTAAGGGGCCGCAGATCGAACTAGCCCTCGCACATAACGGTAACGTAATCAACGCTGTTGAACTTAAAAAAGAATTGACCGGTTGGGGATGCACTTTCTCATCGACCGGAGATTCTGAGATAATCGCTCATCTTATATCGAATGCTCCAGCTACTTCATGGAAGGATAGATTTGCCTACTGTATGGGTCGTTTACAGGGGGCCTATTCTCTCGTTTTAATGACCAAAGATTCACTGTTAGGAGTCAGAGACCCCTTAGGTGTCAGACCTCTATGTATAGGAAAACTCAACGAAGGGTGGGTCCTGGCCTCAGAATCTTGTGCCTTGGACCACATTGGAGCTGAGTACGTGCGAGAAGTTGCACCTGGAGAGGTCGTGTACATTGACAACACAGGGCTGCATTCTATATATACAAAGGATCGTGAAGGACGACATGCTACCTGTATGTTTGAGTACATCTACTTTTCAAGACCTGACAGTCTACTAAACGACAAGCTGGTTTATAGCACCCGTATGGCCATGGGTGCAGAGCTAGCAAAAGAACACCCAGTAAACGCCGATATGGTTATAGGCGTGCCGGATTCAGCAACTGCTGCAGCTGTCGGATATTCCCAGGAGTCAGGCATACCGTTTGGCGAGGGATTAATAAAGAATCGGTATGTTGGTCGGACATTTATTCAGCCTGATCAAAGGCTACGCAGTCTCGGCGTTCAGAGAAAGCTAAATATCCTGCCAGACCTAATAAAAGATAAGCGCATTGTGGTCGTTGATGATAGCATTGTTAGAGGCACTACTACTCCTCATGTCGTTGGCCTTTTGAGAAGAGGAGGGGCGAAAGAAATTCACCTACGTATATGTGCTCCTCCCATAAAGTGGCCTTGTCATTTCGGAGTAGATATGGCCACTAAAAAAGAATTAATCGCAGCTAATATGACATTAGATGGTATACGAGAATACGTAGGTTCCGACACCCTAGGTTATCTAAGCCAAGAGGGATTACTTAGGGCGGTCAGAACGAAGCGAAGCAAAGTTTGTATGGCATGCTTCACTGGGGAATATCCAATACCTGTTCAACTAGAAATGGATAAATTGGCGCTTGAAATTTAAACGAACTCCATTTCATTTACCATGTCAAGCTTTAACTCACTCTCAGATGGACTTCGAATTATGGAAGAGGATATTTACAAAACCGCTGGTGTAAATCTTTCAGCTGCTCAGTCTCTCAAGAAACGAATACGATCCCTATCGAGCTCTACCTTGAGTCCTAATGTTCTAGAAGGATCGGGATCATTCTCCGGACTGTACGAGCTTGCTGGATTTCGCGAACCTATAATTGTTTCTAGTACAGACGGCGTCGGTACAAAATTGAAGTTGGCAGCCATGATGAATAAATATGACACCATTGGTGAAGATCTAGTGAATGCTTGTGTCAACGACGTAATCGTTTGTGGTGCTAAGCCCCTGTTTTTTTTAGACTATCTTGCGTTAGGGGAACTCAATTCTTGTCTGATAGAAAACCTTCTGTCAGGCATGGTCAGAGCTTGTCGAGAATCCGAATGTTCTCTCATAGGCGGGGAAACTGCTCAGATGCCCGGGTTATATGGTAACAATGAATTTGATATGGCAGGATTTGTTGTAGGTGTAGTAGAAAAGAGTAATATCATAGATACAAATTTAATAAATCAAGGAGACACTATTCTAGGTTTGCATTCAAATGGCCTTCATACAAATGGCTACTCTCTGGTACGTCATATCCTTGAACTAGAAAAGGATCCGACTCCGTTAACAAAATTCCGTGACGATTTAGGCGAAACCCTTGGCGAAGCTCTGCTTACACCTCATCGTTCCTACTACAAATTAATTCGCCCAGCTATACCATTTATAAAAGGTATAGCTCACATCACGGGAGGCGGTCTTACAGAAAATGTTCCGAGAATACTTCCAAAGACTTTAGCAGCTCAATTTGATACCACGTCCTGGCGGCCTCCTAACATATTCAAAACTCTCCAAAATCTCGGCGACATCTCAACTACAGAAATGTACAGAGTGTTTAACATGGGATTGGGCATGATTATAGTCTGTGATCCCTCCAATATTCAAACAATAAAGGCTTTAATTCCTGAAGTTAACGTAGTAGGTGAGGTGACTACCTCTCTTGCTGGACAAAGAATTAATTTATAGTTAAGTATTGAGGCTCAGATGAAAGCTCTTTTTAGCGTTTATGATAAGACTAGTGTAATTGAATTCGCTCATGCGGTCAGGGAAGCTGAATTCAGTCTGGTAAGTACGGGAGGAACCCATGCGTCTATACAGGCTGCAGGTATACCTGTGCAACAGGTTTCAGAGCTAACCAACTTTCCCGAGATCCTAGGCGGGCGGGTTAAAACCCTGAGTCCAATAATCCATGGAGGCATCCTCGCTCGTAGAAACCTCGCAAGTGATAAAGAAGAACTAGCCAAATACGATATAGAACCAATAGATATTGTTGTGAGCAATCTTTATCCTTTTGTGGAGACCATATCCCGCCCAGATACTTCGCTGAACGACGCGCTTGAAAATATCGACATAGGCGGGCCTGCAATGATCAGAGCAGCGGCTAAGAATTTTCCCGATGTCCTAGTAGTAGTCGATCCATCGGATTATAAATGGATATCTGATCGACTGAAACCAGGCTCCGCATCCCTAGACTCGTTCACTTTAAATGAACGCAAAGAACTTGCACGTAAAGCTTTCCAACATATTGCACTATACGATACGGCTATATCCCAATATCTAGGTGATGGTTACTCCTTTGACAGAAGTGAGATTACGTTCGGGTATAATAAATCGTATAATCTCCGTTACGGAGAGAATCCGCATCAAAAAGCATCTTTAACTACAGATCCTCTTACAACCGGTGGTATAGCCAGGGCAACGCAGCATCATGGCCGAGAACTCTCTTTCAACAATATTTTAGATGCTGATGCTGCCTTCCGAATTGTTTCAGATTACTCTGATCCCGCTGCAACGATCGTCAAACACACCAACCCATGCGGGCTAGCAATTCACCAAGATCAACCTACTGCGTACAAGAAAGCGTTTAAAGGAGATCCAACCTCTGCATATGGTGGAATTGTAGGGTTTAATCGTGCAGTTACCGCAGCCACTGCAGAAGCTATGAAGGGTGTTTTCTATGAAATTATCATAGCTCCATCATACGAACCCGATGCCCTTAAAATCCTAAAGAAACGACGTAACCTTCGTATTCTCGAAATCATGCCTTCGGAAGGCTTCTATGAGAATGTAGAAGTTCGTAAGATTACTGGTGGAGCATTAATCCAAATGATAGATACAGAAGCGGAAGATTTGAGCCTGTGGCGCAATGTGACAAATCGTGTTCCAAGTCATAAAGAAATGTTAGACCTCTCTTTTTCGTGGAAGGCTGTCAAACATGTCAAATCCAACGGTATAGTTATCGGAAAAGATAACACGATAATAGGAGTAGGCGTAGGGCAGCCCAATCGCGTAACAAGTGTACATCTCGCTGTCCGCACGGCCGGAGTGAAAACTAAAGGCGGTTCCCTGGCTTCAGACGCTTTTTTCCCTTTCCCTGACAATATCGAATTAGCATCTAAAAGTGGCATAACCTCCATCATTCAACCTGGCGGTTCGATAAGAGATCAGGAGGTCATAGACGCTGCTAACACTAATAATATCGCTATGATCTTTACTGGGGTTAGACATTTCAAGCACTGATTCGCGTATAATGGATGACTCACGACAGAAAACCTATTGAATTTTTCGAACTAGCTAGTTAACATACGTCTCCGTAGGACCTATTACAGAATTTACGAATCCAGGATATATGACATGGTTAACCCTAATCCCGAATTTGATATCAGACATTCAGTCCTCGTAGGAGAATCATCGGATGTTTACTTACATCGGACGCTAAATATCCTGCGCCATGAAAATGTTAATCCGACAGTTACAATGGAATATTATCCAAGTAGAGACGGCCTTATATGCGGACTCAAGGAAGTTAGAAGTCTGCTATCAAAAGTTCTTCCCGAATCAGGAAGTGAGATATGGTCTCTAGAGGAAGGTGAATCCGTAAGTGCTAAGGAAGTCGCCTTGAGAATAAAGGCTCCCTACAGCTCGTTTGGGTTATACGAAACTGCTATTTGTGGTATATTGGCCTCCTGTACAGGCTGGGCCACCGCCGCCAAGGAATGCGTAGAAGCTGCTCAGGGAACCCCTGTCGTAGCCATGGCTGCCCGCCATATTCACCCCAATGTCGCTGCTAACATAGATTACGCGTCCGTTGTAGGTGGCTGCGCTTCTTGTTCTACATCTCTTGGAGCGAGGTTAGCCGGAGTTACTCCCTCCGGGAGTATGCCTCATGTATTGCCATTATTGTTGGGTGACACAGTGAAATCTACCGAGGCATTTGATCAATATTTGCCCCAAGAAGTTCCTCGTGTTGCGTTAGTAGACACATTTAAAGACGAAATTGAAGAGTCCCTTAATGTAGCCCAAGCGTTGAAAGAGAAATTAAGGGGGGTGCGACTTGACACGGCGTCAGAACGTGGAGGCGTCACACATGAATTAGTGCAAGAATTAAGAGCACGTCTTGATCTGAATGGATTCCACCACGTCGAAATTTTCGTCAGCGGCGGATTTACGGCGGAAAAGATAAATGAATTTATAGCTAGAAGTACTCCTGTAAATGGCTTCGGTGTGGGAAATTATATTTCAAATGCCTCTCCTAACGACTTTACTGCAGATATACATGAAATAGACGATCAACCCGTTGCGAAAAGGGGCCGAATTCCTGGCCTCACTGCTAACCCCAGGTTACGAAGAGTAGTGTAACAGACCAATGGCGTAACTGGACTGCATACAAGCCATGAAGTCATTCGACCGAATAGGAAGAACCATGCAATAGTTCACTCTTCTGCCAATTCACAGACTAACGGCCTCATCGCATCTATGGCATATGAACGAGTTAACATAGTTTATCGAGGAGGATCTAATGGATCATGTTATGACTGTAACTGGGCCTATACGACCTGACCAACTTGGATTTACCCTGATGCATGAACATATTTTCTTGGATATAACCAGAGACATACCTGGGCGTAATTCGCTCCTTAACGACACTGAGTTAGCATATCAAGAGTTAATGCGCTATAAGGATGCAGGAGGTATGACTCTTGTTGATCAAACAACTGCAAATTTAAATGGTCATGACCACGACATGCTACCAATTAAACATCCGCTAGCTGTTAAATCAATGGCTGAACGTACAGGACTAAACGTGATCTTAGGTACTGGCTGGTACCGGGAGCTATATTATGATCAACGTCTTAACAAAATGAAAACCGATCAAATAACAGAAGAGCTCGTTCACGACATTACGATAGGGATACAAGGTACAGATGTGCAAGCTGGTATATTAGGAGAAATTGGTAGCCAATTTACTTGGATTTCTGGTGTCGAAGAGAGGGTTTTTAGAGCAGTGGCCAGAGCCCACAAAAAGACAGGGGTTATGATCGGTACACACGCTCTGAATGGGCCGGTAGGTATAGATCAACTGGACATATTAGCAGAGGAGGGAGTTGATCTTCGTCGCGTTGTCGTAGGACATTGCCATTCATATCCTCACCATGAGTACCACGCTGAAATCGCGAAAAGAGGAGCATTCGTTGAATTTGACAGGCTTGGTACTACTGAGATCTTTGAACAGCGTAGATGGCTTGAATTGATTAAAGCTATGGTAGAGGCCGGACTGATAAAGCACTTGTTGTTTTCTCAGGACGTATGCAATAGAACAGACTATGTGATATACGGTGGTAAAGGCTATGAATATATAGCTACAACCCTGCAAAAGGACCTTGAAGTTCAAGGCATCACAGAGGAACAATTCAATCAAATTACGATAGAAAACCCTAAAAGAGCTCTATTTGGAGAGGATTAATTCGTCTGCAATTCTGCCTGTGTGAAACGTATTTGAATTTCCCTAGTAGTATCGGCTGAGATTTTCGCCCATTCAGCGATTCTCCAACCCACAACCCACAATATGCCCTTTGGTGAAACAAGAAGCGGTATATGATCGCGGTGAATGCGCGGTATTTTGGCATCTACCATGAAATCCTGTAGTTTCTTGGTCTGATTCATACCTATTGGTTGAAATCTATCTCCAGGCCGCCGGGATCTCATCCAAATTGTTCCTCCCACTTGATCAAAATCAAAGAACCCTTCGTATAGGTGGCTATCCATTCGCCCCGGATTAGCTTTCATAACTTCGACAAGTGTTGAATAAACTAACCACTCGCCGATTCTTGTTCTGCCTGGCAAGTTCAGGATATTATTTCCCTCTATTTTCGGAGTTGGGTAAGTTTGGATCCCTTGGTAATGTATTGACACTGTCTCGTATCCTACAGATAAACGTAGATTTCCTGGTAGATCAAGACTATTGCCAGTCTTGCTTCCAATTAAACTAATTGCTTCTTCAATATGATTTTGTTGAAGGTTTTGAATATCCCCCTTAAATTCAAGGATAGCTCTACGTATGATATGCCGTTTAAGTGAGGGATGCAGTAAAAGAAAAGAATTTATATCAATATCTAAAGCTGTATCGTGGGATCTAATCACCTCATCCCAGGCAAGATCAACCTTTGATTCAATGAATGCATTATCATGCGACGCTGATCGTGATAGCCTAAAAAGTGCCCTTTTAATGGATGGGTTATATTTCTCAAGCTCAGGGATAAGTTGTAGCCTCACTCGATTCCGTCTAACGTGAAGAGACGCATTTGTTTCATCTGTCCTCGGATTTAAGTCCTCTGTCTTACAATAAAGAGAGACTTCATCGCGTGATATTGGAAGCAGGGGTCTAAATAATTGTATCTTATTCCCCTTGAG
>CAUZEB010000096.1:0-7014 GCA_963578655.1 Dehalococcoidia bacterium
GTACATCATCTCCGATACGATCAGCCTGATTGCGCAAATTCTCTATATGTAGAGACGCAGATTCTGCCATCATGATTGCAGTTGATATCGCGAATGAGTGATCCAATGCTGGAACAGATATGTCAACTGCCAATGCCCCCAAGTCCTTTAATACGTTAGTAACTTCTAAAACGGATTCTTGAACTTCGTCGTCTATAACATTAAGAAAATACTCATTCGGAATCCCTATACGAAGACCCTTGATACCTGACCTTAGCTCCCTAGTATAGTCTTGAGCGACTTTATAAATGTTTCCTGAATCATCAATAGAATCTAACATAATAGCCGCGTCACATACAGTTCTTGTCATAGGACCAACCGTATCAAGGCTCCAGCAGAGGGGATAAACCCCATGCCTATTAACACGGCCGAAGGTAGGCTTCAAACCAACAATACCGCACAGAGCCGCAGGAATCCGTATGGAGCCACCAGTATCAGTCCCAAGAGCAGCCATGCATTGGCCTGACGCGACCGCTGACCCTGATCCACCACTAGACCCTCCAGTCATGCAGTCGATATTCCACGGGTTTCGAGCTGGACCATAATGTGGATTTTCACTTGTTGCACCCAAAGCGAATTCGTGCATTTGAAGTTTACCAAGAATAATTGCGCCAGCTGCTTTAAGCCTACTTGTAACGGTGGCATCATAATTAGGAACAAAGTCTTTATAGATTTTAGATCCCATTGTAGTCCGTATATCTTTCGTGAAGTAGAGATCCTTTAAGCCAATCGGTATACCATGCATGGGTCCAATATAGCCACCTGACATGATAGATTTTTCAGCTTCCCTGGCAATTTTTAGAGATTCCTCGGGCATCAGTGTCACAAAGGAATTCAATCGATCGTCTGTCTGTGATATACGTTCTAGGTGGCAATAAACGAGTTCAACCGGGGATATTTGACGATTAGATATTAGATCAGATGCTTGTTGGATATTTAGATAATGTAGCTCGTTTACTGACATCATTTAATCTTACGGTCGCACAAACTTTATTGCTGGTTCATCGTGCGAGGTAATCAATTCATCGAGATGATCAACACCGTTAAGTAATTCTTCCAATCTAGGTTGTAACCTTACAAGTCTTTCATCGCAAACTTTTATTTTCGAGAGTTCGACCTGTATTCGCAAATTTTCAGCGTTATAACCCTGTCTTCTCATTATTAAACCTCATAACTCGAGTATCCTTTCTTTAGAGGTATCCGTCCCCAAGTCACCATGTCTTCATTATCTACTAAAGATTGCTCTTTAAGGAGATCACGTATCATGAGTAAAGTCGCATTAACTTTATTTGTCACGTAAAGCCACTCCGGTTCTTCAGGAAACCAGTATGGCGAAGTGATCCGAACTACTCGCTTTTGATTGATATTCAGATATATACCAAACCGGGAAGTTTCAGCTTCCACAATACCAACTCCTATGTTAACTCAAGTCTACAATTAATAATGACATTAAACCAAAGATGATTTTGAGTTTAGCAACAATCTAAATTAGTTACTGTCAAACTCACTCCCCTACAGAAAATCCTGTAAGGATACAAAAACCCAGTAAAATCAATGGTTTTACTCAACAGTTACTGATTTAGCAAGATTTCTCGGCTGGTCAACGTCGCAGCCACGTCTGACAGCCATATGATAAGCCAGTAGTTGCATAGGCACAGCCATTAAAATAGGTGTGACATTTTTAGAAGCGTTGGGAATATATATAACGTGGTCAACCTTGTCTTTTATATCGTGATCTCCTTCTGATGCTATGGCAATAACGATACCCCCACGTGCTTTAACTTCATTAACACTAGTCATCATTTTTTCATATAGTTCGTCATGAGGAATAAGTGCAACGATAGGCATGTTTTCATCAATTAGCGAAATCGGACCGTGTTTCATTTCACCTGCTGGATAGCCTTCTGCATGTATATAGCTTATTTCTTTTAACTTCAACGCTCCTTCCATTGCTAAGGGATAATTAATACCACGTCCTAAGTAAAAGAAATCTGACTTTCTGCAATATTGCCTAGCAAGAATTTCATATGGTTCTTGGTTGCGCAGCATAGTTCCCATCATATCGGGCAAGTGAGCAAGTTCTTGTAATAACTCATTAAGTGTACTGTCACTGATAACACCTCTTTTATGGCCCATATGTAAGGCGAAAAGATACAGTCCAAGCATGGAGCAAACAAAGGTCTTACTTGCCGCAACACTGATTTCAAGACCAGCCCGTATAAGAATAGTTCCTTCAGATAACAGTGTTGCCTGGCTACCCGGATAGTTACAAAGAGTTATCTGCCTAACGTTCTGCTGCTTCGCCTTTTCCATGGCAGCTAATGTGTCAGCCGTCTCACCCGACTGGGACACCGATACAATAAGTGTCTTTTCATTCAGCACAGAATCTCTATAACGAAATTCTGACGAATTATCCACCTCAGATGGTATACGTGCGAGTGATTCCATCCAAGTCCTCCCAACCATAGCAGCATGGAGACTTGTGCCCATACCTAGTAAAATGACTCTTTCAAAATCCATGATTTCGTCATCAGTAAAAGGTATGCCTTCTAAGTTAATTTCGTTCCTGTCGAATAACACTCTACCACGAAGTGCATCAATCACATTTTCGGGCTGCTCATTTATTTCCTTTAACATAAAATGTTTATATTCACCCTTGGCGGCTGAAAAAGTATCATACGGGACATGAGATGGGTTTTTAAGCAGGTTTTTCCCGTCAATATCAGTGTACGTCACGCTATCGGGCGTTATTGAAACCATCTCCTTGGGAGAAAGGTATGCTATTTTTCTGGTGTGAGGTAAAAGTGCGGGTAGATCGCTGGCTAACATCATCTCATCATCCCCATATCCAACCACAATGCCCCCAGCATTACCTATTCTAAATCCCATAATTCTAGTCGGGTCGTTCGTACATATCACAACAACGACATTTGCTCCCTTAATTTTCCCAGCTGTAAATCTAACAGCCTCGTCAAGAGAATAGTTTTCTGCTAGGTACGACTCGATTAAATGAGGTATGACTTCTGAGTCAGTCTGTGAACCAAATTTATGTCCCTGGTATATTAGTTCTTCCCTTATCTCGGAATAATTTTCTACGATTCCATTATGAACGACCATAACTCTTTCACTGCAGCCTGTATGCGGATGAGCATTTGACTCTGTAGGCGAACCATGCGTTGCCCATCTCGTGTGACCTATGCCAGTATTACCCTTTGGCATTCCATTACTTAGAGCAGCTTTTAAATTAGACAGTTTTCCAGAAGATTTCCTTACTATAGACTGGCCAACACGGCTCATTACAGCGATTCCAGAGCTATCGTAACCCCTATAATCTAAGTTAGATAGAGCTTCAAACAACACAGGAGACGCCTCTTTATTTCCCGTGTATCCAATAATGCCACACATTAGAAGCCTCGTAAATTTCTAAATAAAACCATTTATCGACCTATATCTCATATCCAAATTGACACTTTGAAATATATTTCATTCCTTATTTCAAGTGAATTTCATTGAATTTATTCTTATACACACCTCGATAAGTGTCAGGGAGGAGATCAGCAATCCTAAGCATTATCATATCAGTAAACGACTCCAATACCTCTTTAGTTATTTTACCTTCTACACCTGGCAGTGAAAACACTCTACCGATTTTAACCTCCAGGTTTCCTGTTGGGTAAAAAACTCTAAGCACTGATCCTAGTTTCTCGGTTCCTGTAATCGCAATGGGGAGAATGGCTAATTGAGATTTAAGAGCAAGTTGAGCTACGCCAGGCTTACCTTTGCTAAGACCACCTGGACTCCTGACACCTTCCGGGAAAAGTACTAACACCTGACCTTTTGACATAATATCCAATGCCCATTTATAAGCCTTGATATCAACCCCACTTCGGTTTAATGGATATGCTCCGTACGCGCGCAAAAACCATGCAGTAACAGGATTTTCAAATAAAGTATGTTTAGCCAAAAACCACGGGCGACGCCCTAAACTGACACTAATTAGAGCGGGATCAAGATTACTCTGATGATTAGCTACCACAATGAGGGGTCCGATTGGGGGTACATATTCTCGCCCAACAACTTTCCACTTGGCAAAAAGTTTCAGGAACAATTTCTGTAGAATAATTGCAACTGGAAAAATGAGTTTAGTCAATATCGACTAGCCAATAACAGAATTTGCTCTGCGACAGATTGGATATCAAGTGAATCTGTATCTATTAACACCGATCCAGGGGAAGGTTTTAAAGGTGAATCAGATCTATTCCGATCAATTTCATCTCTTTGTTCCAAATCCTCTTGCACACGAGCGTGATCAACGTTACCATCCTTTCTGCACAATTCTCTAAATCTCCTGGCCGCACGAAGCTCCAGCGAAGCCTCTAAATATATCTTTAATTCAGCTTCAGGTAGTACCACAGTCCCTATGTCTCTACCTACCATTACAATAGGACCATCAGCGGCTATACGTCGCTGCTGACTCACCAATTCCCTTCTAACACCAGAAATCATAGCAACTTTAGACACGCTCCTATCAACCTTCTCATCTTTAATTTCTTCCGTAATGTCGATGCCATTAACTAGTAATTTGTCATTAAAGCCCTGACTGACTAACTCTATCTTTAAAAGGGTGGCCATTGTGATCAAGGAATCCTTGTCGGTCAACTCTATGTTCTTTCGAATAGCGCTCAATGCTACCGCTCTATACATCACACCTGTATCTAAAAATCTACACTTTAACTCTCTGGCAACAATCTTACCCACTGTTGTCTTACCAGAAGCTGAAGGTCCATCTATTGCAACGGTTATTGATTCAGGCATTGTTCCAGCAATTCTTGTGACCGAAGAAGCAATAAGGCATCATCCATTGATATATCTTCCCTCACTGGGAATGATTATAGCTGTGGTCCTCTAGGTTAAGCAAGGTAGCCAGTACAAGCATCTAATACGGCTCATTAGTATGCAGATATTAACAAGATAACTCTTTCAAGAAATACCTCTTATTTTGTACTAATCTTAAAAAACATTCTTCCTTGCTGTTTAGATCCAAAGCTCGGTATAATCTTGGTATATTGACAAGTTCCAGAAACTCTGAAGAGGAATATTATGGAAAACAAAGTATATTTACTAGCCCCAAACGACGAAGAACTGAAATCAATTCAGGATAATGCTCCAGAAAACACCGATGTGGTCTGGGTCAACTCTAATCAAGGGATCGAAGAACAAGCCAAACAACTCAAGAATGCTATAGGACTAATAGCGATCCCGTCAGATATTTCAGTTGAATTGGTGGCCAATTGCTCAAATTTGAAATTGGTACAAGTTATTAGCGCAGGTACGAATCGCATCGATGTGAAAAGCCTTGGAGAACTCGGAGTTATGGTAGCAAATAACGGTGGTGGTAACGCTCCGTCTGTAGCCGAACACACAATTGCACTAATGATAGGTACATATAGGAAATTGCATCTACAATTTCAATCCGTGAAAGACGGTCATTGGATGGGAGATTTAAGAAGACAGTGGTCTGATCAGGCCCATGAATTAACAGGCAAGACGGTTGGTATAATTGGACTAGGCCACATAGGGAGAAATGTAGCAAAACGTCTTCAAGGTTGGGATTGCGATATCATTTACCATGACACGATCAATTTTGAAAAGAAATTGGAGTATAAATTAAAAGTCACCAAAGTCTCTTTAGATCAACTTCTACGAACCTCCGACGTCATTACTTTACATGTTCCGCTAGATAAAAACACCGTTGGTATGATTGGGGAAAAGGCATTTGACCTTATGAAACCCGAAGCAATCCTTATAAATGCCTGTCGTGGACCCGTAGTAGACGAAATAGAATTGATAAGGGCACTAGAAGAACGTAAACTCGCAGCCGCGGGACTAGACGTACTAGAAGAAGAACCAGCCTTTAAAAACAACCCGTTATTGAAAATGCCAAATGTACTAGTGACACCCCATATGGCTGGCTACTCTGTTGAATCACATCAAAGAAATCGCATTTTCGCCGTAATGAACGCCGCTAGGATCACAGAGGGTGAGGAACCGCTAGCAGTGGTTCTCCCCGTTTAGCATTGAGCTTTCAACTCTTCGTTTGTTATACCGATCTTAGACAATAGGGTTTTAGGATTTCTATCAAGCAAAGCACACGCATCCGCCACACTTAAACCGGCACCCAAGGCAATATTTTTTGCCGAATCGCGGCTAAGAAGGTCTTCGGGCTCATGGGCGTCTGAATCCAGTATCAAATTCGCATTAGCCTCTCTCGCCATCTTAACAACGTGTCCATTTGACAAGGAATGTCCTCTTCTCGCAGAAACCTCTAAAAAGATTCCATTCTTTGCCGCTGTACTAGCTTCCTCTAAAGTTAATAACCCAGGATGAGCAAGGATATCTACATCTGGCGAGTTTACAGCAGCCCAATTGGTACCGGGTTGAACGGGCTCAATCAATGTTTCACCATGCACATTTACCACTCTAGCGCCCATCCTTCTTGCTTCTTTTGCCAGTGGAGCTATGTCTTCTTTCGGTGTGTGTGTAATTTCCACACCTGGCAATGCCAAAATATCCCATCTTTTAGATGCTGTCTCACAATCCTTAATAAGTACTTTCAATATGAATTCTAGGTTCCCTTCTCCAACGTGATCTGTAATAGCCATAACCTTATACCCAACAGTTAAAGCCGTTCGTATTAACTCCATAGGCGCCAGAACGCCGTCGCTCAAGAAAGTATGAGTGTGAAAATCGTACACTTCCAGCTCCTTATTACAAAATTGCGATTGACTGTTAATTAATAAATTCCTATTACATTTTCTGCAATCAAATTGACATCAGATATAGTTGAATCTGTATTTTTAGAGGCTACTGAAAGAACTAAATAATCCAACCCACTGTCCTGGAACCTCTTTATGTCATCCAATATCATACTTTTAGTACCAGTTAAAGAGATCCTGTCTCCATTCTTAGCGAATC
>CAUZEB010000097.1:0-6938 GCA_963578655.1 Dehalococcoidia bacterium
CGCCAGATTAACGAATCAGGCGCTCATCGTCACACTAGATAGAGTACGATCCAATCAGCTTATTTAAATCCCGCGGCTTCATTTTTTCGGATTTAGAAGCAATCCTCTGATCAAGAGAAGGTCTATCACTTTTGTACAGAACCCCAAGAGGCACGCCTCCAGTATCAACTATACGATACGCCTCCGAAAGATCAGTTTCATCATGGTCTTCAGGTATATTCCAGGCAATTGGAGCAATTCCTTTTTTTGCGTTCCCTTTTAATTGTTCATAGGTGTTATTGTAAGTTGTACAAGGTGATTGGACATGGACAATGGAGAAACCTCTATGACTCATAGCCTCACCTATCATGCTCGTTAAATCTTTAACTTTGGAGGAAAGGGCCGAACCGACATAAGACACCCCCAAAGTAAGGTATAGTCGCAGCGGATCAAGTGATTCTTCTTGCTTTCCGTAAGGTGTAGAACTGGTAATTTCATCTATTTTCGTGGTGGGGGAGCTCTGTCCCTTAGTTAAACCATACACCCCATTATCCATAATAACAGCTGTAACATCTAGATTCCTAGCAGCTTGTGGAGCTATATGTTCCATGCCTATGCTGAGAAAATCGCCGTCGCCCGCAACAACCAAAACATTTAATTCTGGGTTAGCCATCTTTACTCCCATGGCAATAGGCAACGACCTTCCATGAATTCCGTGGATCCCATAAGGCTGCTCACCCTCCAGAAGGTGAACCATATTCCCCGAACATCCTATCCCGGCTACCACTACATTTTCTTCAATGGGGCGCTCAGTTTCTATTAATCGCTGCTTTAATGCCCCATCTATAGCTCTCCTGACTCCAAAGTCACCACAACCGGGACACCACTTAAAATCATATTCCGGATTTTTTACGCTCATGACGGCATCCTTCCCTGTTGATGTTGTTTAATTTTTTCGACTATCCTTGAACAAAGATCTCTTACTTTAAAAGGCAATCCCGTAAACTGTGTTATGGATTCAGCCCTAACGCCATAGGTCCTTAAAATACTAGAGAATTGGCCCATATAATTAAGCTCAGGAACCAAAACAAGTTCCTTATCTTTCAATAATTGCAAAAGCTCAGTAGGAAGAGGATTAAGAAACATTGTGTAGAGCCAACTGATTTTTTCGCCTGACTCTATGAGTTTCTCATATGCTTCTAAAGCTGGTCCTTTAGATCCTCCCCAAGGCATTATACATATATTAAATTGAGGATTAACACTTTCATAAGATTCATTCTCTAAGAGTTTAAGTTTGCTAAAACGGCGATTAGTCATCTGAACGTGCCGTTCAGGTAGATGAGTTGTGTCTCCCATTCCGTCATGTTCGCTACCGTTAGCAACGTATGAACCCGGAGTACCTGGTACAGGCATAGGGGACAATTCCCAACCTTCATATCTTTGATAGCCGTTCTCACCTTTATATATTTTACGAATCTCGGGATTAATGTTAGCCACATCAGGTTTTGGTATATTTTGTTGGCGTTCAGACAAAGCCATCTCACTTAATAATACCACGGGGCCTTGATATCGTTCAGCCCAATTAACGGCTGCTATTCCGGCATTAAAGCATTCCTCAATTGTCCCAGGTGCGATTACAGGTAATTTTACGTCTCCATGACCTGGGAACATAGCCGTTAAAAGATCGGATTGCTCAGTTTTGGTTGGTAATCCTGTAGATGGTCCACCACGCTGTACATTAGTAACCACACAAGGGATCTCAGACATCCAGGCCAAACCTAATCCTTCGCTCATAAGGGAAAAACCAGGTCCCGCAGTGCCGGTCATCGATTTTTTACCCGCGTATCCTGCACCGATTATAGAAGTTATTGATTCTATTTCCGAACTGGATTGATAGGCTAGTTTACCTGGGCCACTCAGGTTCCGTTCCATCCAAATTAGTAGTGAAGTAGAAGGGGAAATCGGATATCCAATATATACATCAAGTCCAGCGGATAAAGCTCCTAAGCCAATGGCGACATTTCCATTTACCATTATCTGTTCATAATCAGGCTTATTTGGCGGAACCAATGCTCCCAAGCTAAACCCGCTTTTTTCGGCCTGTTCTCTACCTAAGGACAAGGCTTTGATATTAGACTTTATAATCTCCGCATCATTTGGTCTCCCGCGTGTAAATCGACGCGTGACAAATTGCTCGAAAATGGCCTGTGGCATGTTAACCAAATACGCTAGAGCTCCGATTACTATCATATTTGCAGCTCTAGTGTTACCTGTAGATTTAGCTAAGTCATCAAATGGCATGCCAAAACTCTCGCCATCAATATCTAATTGAAATTCGCCGGTGTTGTATATAACAACGCCTGTCTTGCCTACGTCACTCTTATGACTTTCGTAAGCATCTTCATTAAAGGCAACTAGCACATCCAATTCATCACCGGAACTCAATACTTCCGTTGTGGAAACTCTCGTCTGTGTCCAAGTTGGACCACCGAGAATTTGTGACGGGAAAGTTGCAAAAGTCTGGGAGTGATAGCCAACCTGAGATGAAGCCTGCGCTAATCCTTCTGCAGATGTAACTACGCCTTGTCCTCCCTCTCCGGCGAACCGCACCACAAAGTCATTCTTCTTCAAATATAGACCTCCAAGTCGTCTAACAACAATTAACTCTTAAGTTTATTTAACATACAGTTAGGGTTTAATTAAATATTCCTCTGGAAACCTATAGTTAAATAAACGCCTATGATGAAATCTCAGGAGTAACCCTATAGAGGCCAGTCGTAACCATGGCTAATGAAGCACCGATTTTGGGTCTGGCCAACCTTCGGGCGTCAACGTCTAAACGCGACGAGTATTATAACAGGTGAGAGCTTCGACTGTCAATTTAATTTTGTCGCTTATTATACAATTGTAAACTGAAAATTACGACTGTGATTAGCCTCCACTCTAGTAAGTATTGATACTAGATCAGGATTGCAAGACGGCCCCATCACCCTCATACCGTGGAATAATTTAATTACTTACCGCATTATTGTTTTACTGTATTATGACTCCAGACTGATTAAAGGTGTCCTTCCGCCCTATATACCAGGGATGCTTTCGATCTAAATTTCCGATTGGTAATTACTCTAAAAAGACATTGGGATCGATTATCACAAACATATAAAACGAACCAAAGTTTGAGAATAATATTACGGGATTTTAAAGTCATTCCAAATTTGCTAGTCCTCAATTATAAACGTGAATGCAACAGGGCAAATCACCAAAAACACGGAGTCGAATATCACCAATAATGACACCCAATGAAAGAGATCTTTTGTCACACCTTCAACCATCAGTGTCCCAGTTGCCTCCACTGTGGCAATTATCAAAGGTAAGACCACCGGTAGAAATAAAATCGGTAACATTACTTCTCGAGATCTGGTAGTTACTGCGATGGCAGAAAATAAAGTACCCACTAACGACATACCCAGAGTTGCCAGCACGGCTAAAAGGATAAATAGCGGAGTGAATAGAGAAAAGTTAAAAAGCACAGAAAACACTACGAAAATAAGTACCTCTACCACTAGCAAAAAGACTAAAGTACTAAGCATTTTGCCAAAAAATATTACATCACGTTCAACAGGACTCATCATTAGCCCATGGATGCCTCCGGTTTCTTTCTCAGCAGAAAGAGATCTGTTGAAGCCGATGACACCACCGAAAATTATTGAGATCCAGAGTATTCCTGGCGCTAAGAGCACTAATGAGATTGATGCGGTATCAAATACAAAATTAAAGACCATAATGACGAGCACTGAGAACACAAACACGGGTATTGAAATTTCCTTGGATCGCCATTCCAATAAGATATCTTTCCACAGCAATGCTCTAATAGTGCGCAAGTAACTCATTATAGACATGATAATCCTTCATCACTTGAGCTCATAACTCCACTACTAATACACTGATCACCCTGTTGATTGAACACAATCTTACCTCTGGCCATGTTGGCTGTTCGGTGAGCCAGGCTTTTCCCTAATTCCAAATCGTGTGTAGTGGCTAGAACAGTCTGTTTTCTCTCTTTCCTATCTGCAAACAATTTGAACAGCAATTCTATAGCGGATTCATCCAGGCCCGTTTCGGGCTCGTCCATTAAAAGTACCGGTGGGTCGTGAATTAATGCTCTAGCTATTGAAAGACGCTTCTTTGTTCCATGTGACATCGCACTAATTTTCTGATTCAAAATGCTCACGACACCCATCTTATTCGCCGCACTTACGATCTTTTCTCCAATATGTTCAAGTGCAAACATTCTTCCATAAAATTCTAAGTTTTCATAACCTGTAAGGTTTTCATAGAGCATAGTTTCATGCATCACAACACCCACCTTGCGTCTCACCTCTACGCCCCTGCTCTTGCTGTTGAATCCCTCGATATTTATTTCTCCTGATTCTATTCTCATCATGGTAGACAGAACTTTTATGAGTGTCGTCTTACCGGACCCGTTTTTACCAAAGATCATTACGCTCTCTCCCGCAGAAACCGTGAGGTTAAGATCGTGTAAAATCCTTTTCTTTCCGAAATTCTTCGTGACTTTTTTCATCTCAATAGAATAATCTGTCATAATGTATTCCCAAAACGAGATCTGATATATAGAAACGTACTTTCCAATTCACTGATCTAAATGTAGTATAAAATAATAGTATTTAGCAACATAACGTCAATTCTGTAATAGGTGAACGAATGGCTAAGATAAACGATCTGAAAGAAACTTACCTAAAACTAGACCAAGATTTAAACATGGGATCTGAGGAAGCTATTAGGTGTGATCAACTCCTGACATTCGAATACGAATATCAGGGTGGTAATGCTGAGGTTGTGATAGACACCGATGAATTTACTACAGGGTGTCCATGGACCGGTCTTCCAGATTTCGGTCAAGTTGTCGTAACATACGTCCCATCAAAGCAGTGTCTGGAACTGAAATCCCTGAAATATTACCTAATGTCCTACCGGAATGTCAGCATCGTACAGGAACACGCAGCTAACAGAATACTAAATGATCTGGTAGAAATATGCGAACCTATCGAAATGACAGTATGCCTGGATTACAAGGTTCGTGGGGGATTGCATACAGTTGTTAAAGTGTCTACGAAACCTTAAATCATCAATACCGAAGTATGAACTAACTTAATTTTACAAATTCAGGACTATGAAAACATGACTAGTTTTGGCGTGACACTACTTTCAGGCGGATTAGATTCAACTACTGTCACAGCATACGCTAAGGATAGTGTTGACAAACTCACAGCAATAACGTTTCGTTACGGTCAGACCCATAGCAAAGAAATTGAATACGCGAACCTGATAGCTCGGAAAATGAATATTGCTCAAAAAGTGATAGATATTTCCTTTCTTAAAGATGTCGCCTGGTATTCAGCATTAACGAATCCACATCTTTTCCCAATTCCAGAGAATCGTCCAAAGGACTCGATTGGATTCAGCATTCCCATTACCTATGTACCCCTAAGAAACACTATATTCCTGTCTCTAGCTACCGCTCTATTGGAAAGCGAAATACTAAGTGCCATTGAGGAAAACGGTTTATCTCCAAACGAGACAAAAGCCTTAATATATATGGCTCCAAATATCGTGGACTATAGCGGCTATCCTGATTGTCGGCCTGACTTCTTCGACAAAATCAGAGGAGCTTTGAAATCAGGCAGCAAAATTTGGACCCAGTATGCTATAGATATAAATATTGAAACCCCAATTATTAACTTATCCAAATCTGAAATAGCGCTAATGGGAATCAAACTAAAGGCTCCTCTCGAATACACTTGGAGTTGTTATGAGGGGCAAGACTTGCCATGTAAAACCTGTGACAGTTGTATACTTAGAGCTAAGGGCTTCCAAGAGGCTGGAATTACAGATCCTTACCTAGTACGCATAGGGAAGCATAGGTAAATGTCAACTCTGAAAATAAGTCGCCAATCTTCAGGAAAGCCGGAGATTTTTTACTCCTTCCAAGGGGAAGGTCTCAATACAGGGCTGCCATCCGTTTTCTTACGATTAGCAACCTGCAATTTAGAATGCTCTTGGTGCGACACTAAATACACTTGGGATTGGGCTCAATATGACTACGAAAGCGAAGTCATATTGCTAGACAACTCGGTAATCGAGAAGGAAATTATTTCCTTTAATTGTTCGCGTTTAATTGTTACAGGTGGAGAGCCATTATTACAACAGAACGCATTGATTCCACTGTTGGATTCCCTAAGATCAAAAGGTATAGAGAGTGAAATTGAGACTAACGGTACAATAAAACCAAGTACAGAAATGGTAAAGCTCGTTTCACAATGGAACATATCTCCCAAAATTACCAATTCATCGAATTCAAGAAGACGGAGAGAATCACCCGGGGCTATAAAGGTCTTTAAAACCCTTACAAACTCCTACTTTAAATTCGTCATAGTTGCTCCGAGCGATATCGACGAGGTATGTAATCTGATACAGCTGCATGGTATTCCAGCGGACCGAACTATTCTAATGCCCGAAGGAATTACTCCTACCGAGATTTTAAGTAAGGGACGCTGGCTGTCAGAGATCTGCATCAGCAAGGGTTTCAGATTCTCCACGCGTCTTCACATCTTGACCTGGGGCGATGAACGAGGAAGATAATGAGTCGAACGGACCTTTACGACCCCAATCAGGAAGTTCGTCTACTTGAACCTGTAGGTTATTCGCCCTCGGGTAAGATCATACGGCGACAAAGAAACCAATACCCTGTCTCCTGGTAGTATACGAATGAAGTATCGTCTCATTTTACCGGAGGCGTAGGCCAAGACTTCATGACCATTCGCTAATTCGACTCTGAAAGACGCGCTTGGCAAAGCTTCAGTAACTTTACCCTCAACCTCAATAGCTTCTTTACTTTTTACCATAACCCTCTAATTGACCTCACACACACTTATCTGTCC
>CAUZEB010000098.1:0-6903 GCA_963578655.1 Dehalococcoidia bacterium
GCTCACCTGTCTGGTGATCGTAAATTTGAAGCCGCCGCCGCTACATTCCATGGTCAAAGTGAAGTAGCTAGCATAAATACGGGCCACACCATTGGTCTGGGAACACGAGATTATAACCTCGTTGAAGTTGAGCCTGGTCCCCCAGAGAGATTTCAATTCCCATATGACAAACGTTTCAGCAGAGAACGATTCAAGGATAAATTTGAAAAATTCCAACCCTTTCCATATGACAGACACGAAGGAAAAGGTTTCGCACGGAATGACGAGGTAGACCTCGAGGCGATGAAACGACATTATGAGCCATCTACAAATGGCCACGTTATGGACGAAGATGTAGCTGAGCTAGCGCAGGCCGATGACTGATCTTATCCTCCTGTATTAAAAAGCGAAACGCGCTCCCTAACTTTGAGCGCGTTTCGCTTTTCAGACAGTGCCGACACTTAAATTCACACGCTGCTAAATAGCAAGCACGGCTATAACTCAAGCAATAAACATATAGGATTTTCAGTCGTTAATGTCCGACCAAACGTACACGATCAATGTTACCTAATATCATTTACAAGGATTGACGCAAGAATAACCTAAAGACGAAATTAAGTATTCATAGTTAAGGAGTTTACGCATGCCAAAATCAGGACAAGAACTATTAGAAGAAACAATAGATGTAAGTATTAAAATAGTTGACACCCTAGGGTCACAGAATCAAGCATGGGCAAATTCTATTAATGAAATAATTTATAAGTTAGGAGAAGTTAGCGGGACATTCTTCTTTAAAACCATGCCAAGTTTTCCAGCCACTCGATCAAATCTAAGAGACGCTAATGAAGTTTTAGAACTTAAAATGAAAGGTGATTGGGCAAGCTTTGAACCAGCACTGGAAAAACTGATAAAAAGTTCGCAAAATATTCTCGACAAAGCTGGAATGAAAGGTACTATGCTAACGTGAGCAACACTGCAAAAAATGTTCAAGAAAGGCCAATCCTGATTACAGGTGGAGCAGGCAGCGTCGGACTTCAGCTGACTCAACGCTTTATAGATAACGGTCAGGCAGTCCGCGTATTCGATTTACCTTTCATGGATTTTTCTGCTTTAGAAAAAATACCGGATGTTGAAATTCAAAAAGGAGATATTACCAATCCTGATTCCATTAAAGACGCAGTCTACGACGTTAAGACAGTGGTGCATTTAGCGGCCGTTCTTCCGCCAAAAAGTGAGTCTGATAAAGAGCTGACATTTTCAGTTAATGTGAACGGTACTAGCAATATCTTGTGCGCAATAGAGTCAATCAATTCTTCATGCACATTGATATTTAGTTCATCCATAAGCACTTATGGTGCTACGGCGCTGGAGGATCCTCCAATTAGAACCGATCATGCGCAAAGACCAATAGATAATTACGCTGATAGCAAGATCGAAGGAGAGAAATTGATATTAGCATCACCTGTTAACACACTCATCCTCCGCATTGCTCCGGTCGCAGTTCCCGCGTTCCTGGAACCTCCGAGTATTTGGCCGTTCACTCTTGAACAAAGGGTAGAAATGATTCATCGTGACGACGTTGTGGATGCACTTTTTGCCTCCGCAAATAGTACAATCGATGGACAAATAATTCTCAACGTTGCTGGCGGTCCCACATGGCAGCTTACTGGAAACGACTACATCACCGATTATTATGGATTCATGGGAGCACCCTTAGAAGAAGCAATATGTAGAGATTCTCCCGGTTGGGTAGATTGGTACGACACAGTAGATTCACAAAACTTGCTTAACTATCAAAACAGATCTTATCAACGATATTCCAAAGAAATGCAGAATATTATCCAACAGATGATGGATGAGTAGGTACCCACTATCTAATTGACAATCCGATTACCCGATGCTACTCTCAGCTATATTCTTGCAATCTAATTTGTCGTAAAGAGTCATAGGCATGCGAAATATCCTGGAACCCACCGAGTCTGTTCAAAAGAAATTGGATATACTGAATTCCATACTACGCGATATGGAATCTATCATAGTTGCATACTCAGGTGGCGTTGATAGCGCATTCTTAGCAGTATCAGCGAAACAAGTACTAGGCAATAGAAGTCTAGCCGTAACAGCTAAATCTCCCAGCCTCGCCCCTTCAGAACTAACGAAAGCAGTAGAGTTGGCTGCGGAATTCGGTATTAATCACAAAATAATTGAGACAAACGAGTTAGAAAGAGCTGATTACAAGGCTAACGACGCCAATAGGTGTTACTTTTGCAAAGACGAACTTTATACACATCTCAGTCTATTTGCATCAAAAGAAGGGTACAACGTGATTACGAATGGTACAAATATTGATGATCTCGGTGATTTCCGTCCAGGACTAAATGCCGCTAAACAATATGGTGTCCGTAGTCCAATGGTTGAGGCTGGGTTAACTAAAGCAGAAATAAGAACTTTATCAAAAAGTATGGATATTCCCGTTTGGGACAAGCCTGCTCAAGCTTGTCTCTCCTCTCGTATCCCTTATGGCACACCGGTATCTATAAGAGCATTAAATCAAATAGCTGAAGCTGAGGACTTCCTTAGAGGATTGGGGATTGACCAACTACGGGTGCGGCACCACGACAATATCGCAAGAATAGAAGTCGATCCTGCAGATTTTCTGAGACTCATAGATGAGGGAATGAACCGTATAATTGTTAGTAAATTCAAAGATATTGGATACTCCTACGTAACTCTAGACATGGAAGGCTTCCGCTCAGGCAGTCTAAATGAAGTACTGACTGCATTGAAAAAAACTAGTGGGGATAAGTCGCAAACATAATCAAAAGACTCCGAATACAGGGGCTCCTGCAATAATGAAAAAAACCCTGACTGAGACTCGACTAGAATATGAATTTTATATTTATTGGAGATAGATTATGAGACTGAAGGGCAAGACCGCCTTAGTCACCGGCGGCTCCAGGGGAATTGGGGCAGCCTGTTCAGTTTTGTTTGCCACTCAAGGCGCTAAAGTAGCTATTTGCGATGTCCTCGAAAAAGAAGCACAAAAAGTAATTGCGACGATTGACCAATTAGGCGGTGATGCCTTCTATATAGAATTGGATGTTTCAAATGAAAATCATTGGAAAGATGCAATTGATACGATAATAAATAGATACAGTACAATAGACGTACTGGTGAACAACGCGGGTATTGCTGCTCTTGGGAATGTCGAAGAGACGACTACTCAGAGTTGGAATGAGATAATGGCAGTGAACGCTACCGGAGTCTTTCTCGGAACACGCTCCGTTATACCAGTAATGCGCGATTCAGGTAAAGGCTCCATCATTAACATTTCATCTACAGCGGGTTTAGTCGGTAGTACACTCTACACAGCCTATCACGCGTCGAAAGGTGCGGTTAGATTACTTACTAAGGCCACGGCCATTCAATACGCCAAAGAAAACATACGAGTTAATTCAGTACATCCTGGCCCAGTTATAAGTGAAATGTCCAATCATCTCCTGGGTCCAAAAGGGAATCGGACTAAACGTCTATCTCAGGTCCCTTTGGGGCGTTTCGGTAACCCAGAAGAAATAGCACAGGGAGTACTTTATCTAGCCTCTGATGAGTCTTCGTTTGTTACAGGCAGCGAACTAATAATAGACGGAGGATTTACTGCTCAGTGACAAAATAAATACACATTAACAATGCTAACTAAATTAGTGAGGAGAAGAATATGTCCTTGGACGCAGTTGAGAGAGAAGTTTCAGAATTCATATCGAACACGCCGACATCCAAGGCTTTACAAAGTGAGGCAACAAAATATTTACCCGGTGGAAGTTCACGAGCTACTTCATATTTTGATCCGTATCCGACTTTCATAGATCATGGTGAAGGACAATATATCTACGACGTGGATGGCAATAGGTATCTCGATTTTATGATCAATGCTACGACCCTTATATTAGGTCACGCAAATCCTAAAGTCGTCAACGCCCTGCAAAATCAAGCATTGAAGGGCACTAGCTTTAGTGGTCCCACTCAGGCTCAAATACGTCTTGCTAAAATACTTTCAGATAGAATTCCCTCCGTAGAAACCGTAAGGTTTGTTAATTCAGGTACAGAAGGAACACTAAATGCCATCCGAGCTGCTCGTGCATACACTGGAAGGCATAGAATAGCCAAATTCGAAGGTGGGTATCACGGTGCTCATGAATATGTATCCGTTAGTGTGAAACCGTCAATCAATAAACTTAACCCAGACAATTTAAACCCCGTACCAGAATTCCCGGGTCAGCCTCCTAGTGTCTCTGAGGACGTACTTTTGCTTCCCTACAACGACCTCGAAGGCAGTGTCTCGATAATCAAATCACACAAGAACGAGCTAGCCTGCATCATCATGGAGCCCGTATCCTCTTCTTTTGGATACCATCCAGCAAACGTTGATTTTCTAAAGGGAATCAGGAAAATCACTAAAGAACTAAATATGCTCCTCATTTTTGATGAAGTGCAAAGTTTCAGAATGTCGCCAGGTGGGGCTCAGGAATATTTTAATGTAGTGCCCGACCTAACATGCTTAGGGAAAATAGTTGGTGGTGGTTTACCAGCAGGTGCATTCGGAGGACGTAGAGATATAATGGAACTCTTCGATCCCTCTAGAGAAGGAGGAGCGATTATACCTCACGCGGGCACATTCAATGCCAACCCTATGACGATGGTGGCAGGGGAAACTACTCTGAATGAACTGACCCCAGACGTCTACGATCGTTTGAATAAACTGGGTGAAATTCTTCGCTCGAAATTACGGGCCGTTTTTGATGAACTCGAGGTTCCAGTACAGATTACTGGAGTGGCATCCTTCTTCGGCATCCATTTTAATGAAGAAGAAATAACTGACTACCGCTCAACCTTACGAGATAACCCCACGATGAACAAAGCATTGTTTATAGGAATGCTAAACGAAGGTATATTACTCCAACAAGGTTGTGCTGGTGCATTGAACGCTCTTACAACTGAAGCCGAAATAGACACTTTGGTGGATGCCGTTAGGCGAGTCACGCAACGGATACGGTAAATCCCAGCTATATAAACTGCTTATATTCGATTTTCTTATGTAGATAAAATTTACTATCTATTGTACGACACCTAACTCTTTGTAGTTGGCTATCTCACCTGGGGAAAACCCGAATTCAGATAGTATTTGCAGAGTGTGTTGACCTAGTGTTGGTGCAGGTCTATAGATTTCGCCCGGTGTTTCCGATAATTTTACAGGTACTCCAATGTTTCTAATCTTACCAGCTACGGGGTGCTCCAATTCCACAGCCATATTCCTGGCTCTTACTTGTGGGTCTGCATAAACCTGTGCCATATTGTATATTGGTCCACAGGGTACACCCGCTTTTTCAAGTAATGTTACCCAATATCCAGTAGTCTCTTTAGAGAAAGTTCTATCCATGATCGGTGTCAGTTCACCTATATGTATCATTCTTTCAGAATTAGAAGAAAAGCGTGATTCTTTCAAAAGATCTTCACGTCCAATAGCATTGCACAGACGTACCCAATTGGATTGGTTAGCGGCAGCGACATTAATATATCCATCACTGGTTGCGAATGCTTGATAAGGAGCTATCATACGGTGTGCTGACCCTACTGGTGTGGCAACATCTCCGGTGGCAAAATAGGCCATCGACTCGTATAGAGTGTAGGCTATCGCAGAATCCAAAAGCGATGCGTCAACATGTTGACCCTTTCCTGTCTTCAATTTATGAATATAGGCTGACAGTATCGCGTAAGTCGAATACATTCCAGTATTAAAATCAGCTACTGGTACTCCCGCTTTGATAGGCGGAGAGCCAGGTAATCCTGTGATACTCATTAACCCGCTCATCCCTTGCGCTACTAAATCAAACCCCGCTTTATGACTATATGGCCCCGTGGCACCAAATCCTGAAATAGTGCAGTAAATAAGGCCAGGTTTGTCTATGCATACTCTTTCATAATTCAGACCCATGCGATCCATAGCACCTGGGCGAGAGTTTTGGATCACAATATCAGCTTTCGCTATCATAGAACGTGCTACATCAACACCAGTTTCAGTTTTGAGGTCCAGGACAATGCTTCTCTTATTACGATTTATGCCGATAAATGCAACTGACTCACCATTCAGAAAAGGTGGTCCAAAACGCCTTGTATCGTCTCCGCCATTGGGTTTTTCGATCTTTATTACGTTAGCTCCCATATCCGCCAAAAGCATCGTACAAAATGGGCCTGCCAATATTTGAGTGAAATCTATGACAGTCACGTTGTCTAATGGAAATTCTTTCATTTTTTCTCCGAGAAAACCAGAATCGAATTGGAAGTTATCAGATAGTAACCTTATCTCCCTTTAAATATAGGGGCTCGTTTTTCCATAAAAGAACGACGACCTTCACGGTAATCATCGGAATCGAAGATAGAAAAGGGCAAATCAATTTCAGCGTTTGACAAACCGATCAAGGAAGGATTTTGTAAAACAGTACGTTGGATAATTTTGTGGTTAAAGTGAGAAAGAGGTGCCAAGTTGGCTATATCATCAGCCAAAACATTGATATGCCTTTTAACATTGTCTGGGGAAATCAATTTGCTAATCAACCCCATACCTAAAGCTTCTTTATCTTTTATCAATCTGCCTGAAAGCAAAATATAAGAGGCATTACCGGGTCCTACAATCTGCACCAATCGCCGCATCTCATTATATCCAATAAGGATCCCAAGTCTCGCTACTGGGATACCATACACACTCCCTTCCACCCCGATTCTAATATCAGTTGCCAAAGCCAGTTCACATCCACCGCCGACACAATATCCTCTAATCAAAGAAATAGACGGCTTGTTCAACGACTCAATGGCATTCAAAGCGCCGTCAAAAGCCCGTGAATAGGTAACAGCATTCTTAGAATTGTTACG
>CAUZEB010000099.1:0-6804 GCA_963578655.1 Dehalococcoidia bacterium
GTACAAGGCAATATAGGAAAGTTTAGCAATATGTTTCGGGGTGGTATGATTATCGTTGACAATAACGATGCTGGTGAGGATGTCTTTAAGGTGGTATGGAAACGAGTACAGGGATTGCTTCGTAAGAAGGTCACGAATACACGAGCCAAGAATTGGATGGCATCAGAACTGGCCAAAAAACAAAGGTAAGGAATGTTAGTAAACAAACTAGAACACTATAATATCGTAACAGAAAAATTGGATGAGACTATTGCATTTTATGTTGATGTTATAGGTCTTGTCAACGGCCAGCGACCAGATTTTGAATTTCCCGGCGCATGGTTATATGCCGGAGAAGAGGCTGTAGTCCACCTTATGAAACTTGGAGAGAATCGAGATTTCGGTTCAGGCTCTATTGACCATGTTGCTTTCAGTGGAAACGATTTTGGTGGATACAAGGAACATCTTGACAGTCTGGCCGTAGACTATATTGATCGCTTCATAGAAGATGCCAACATATATCAGATATTTGTCATTGATCCCAACGGCGTCAAGGTAGAGATAAATTTCCGCCAATAGTTGTTGCAAAAATACCACAGCCCCAAATAAAATCCCAAAATACGCATTTTCTTGTTGACAATTCCTATCTGACATGGTAGCATAAGGTATAGTCAGAAATAAGAGGTTATTATGCTATTTTGGGAAATAAGAGATGAAACCGGCAAATGTCATGGGACAGAGTTCTGCCCCGGCAATGCAGCCGAACTTGAAATGGTCTTGACAGAGATGAATCCTGATAAGGCTTTTACCATAGTTGAGGTTGATGAGGTAGAAGGTGCTTAACGAAGTCAACTTTCTCCACCCAAAGGTATCCGATAAGGATATAGAGCTTTTTGGGTTTACTGACGCACCAAATTGTTTCCATATAGAAGATGTTTGGATCATGGCCCATGTCATGCATATGGCTGGGGTCTTCCCTAGCGTGGGAATCGCCCGCAAAAATGGGTGGAATAAGCCCATTCCAGACGGATTTTCGGAGTTTACCGTGGGTAAGGCGAAGAAAAAAGTTTGGATTCTCAATGAAATCAAGGACTTATGAGTAGCGATTTTACTTGACATTTCCTTCTGGATATGCGATAATAAGACATAATCGGAAATAAGGGATTATTTAATGGTTGGACGAATCACAATGGATAAGGGGAACAACCTTGGATATGGTGCCAAGGAAGGTGTTCTTCTTGGTCGGCGTTGGGGTTTCGATATTCTCGATGAAAGTGGTAATAAAACTACCAAAAATATCGTAGTATATGATCGGGCTCGGACAAAACGGATGCGGACATGGGATGGTGAGATGGAAACTCACTGTCGAATCGCTGCTGAGTTGGGTCTAAGCAAACGGAACGGTGCCTGGCATGTTGATCTGGTTTCGGTTGATTCACGGTATAAGGGTAGGAAGCTTGCTAATAAGTTGTATAGGTTCCTGATGAAAACCCTTGGAATCACCCTGATGGCCGGTTCCTCGCAGTCTGTTGGTGGTCGGTATATCTGGAATACTCTCGCAAAAGATCGGAACATCACGGTATACGCCAAGAAGGGTGTATATTCCAAGCTTATTGATTTTCCCAAGACAGGAAAACGGGAATTGGTAGGAAATCTGTTCAATTTGTATGACACCAGAGCTGCGATATATGCGGTTGCGGCCTAAAATAGTTCTTGACAAACCCTATTCCGTATGGTATACTGTATATAGAAATTGAGAGATAAGGTTATGAAAACGAGATATTTTGAAGCTACAGGGCGGGCTAGGAAAGTTACTCCTCGTATGATGGAATATCTTGCCCATGTGATTGACACTCCTATTGATGGCCGTGGTTTACATGCCGAAATTGGTCGGAAAATGGGTGTTACGACTGGCCGGGTTGGCCACTACAGGGATGCTTTTGCAAGGTTTGCTAAGGAAGAAATTCTTGAATTGTGTGAAGAAGTTATGAAGGAAGCTGCTTAAAATGGCTTATATGAATGTCGAAAAGAAGAATAAACTTGCTCCGGGCATCAAGAAGGTGCTTGCGGAATACGGTATGAAGGGTACGATTGCCAAGGATCGGGGTACTCTGAAGGTTAATCTGAAGTCCGGCCCGATTGATTTTGGTACGACTTCTGTCAACGAATATTGGATTGAGGATCACTTTGAGGGTGTTGCCAAGGAGTTTCTACTGAAGCTCAAGGACGCCATGATGATTGGAAACCATAACAGGTCCGATATCATGACTGACTATTTTGACGTTGGTTGGTACACAAAAATCAACATTGGTAAGTGGGACAAACCCTACGAGGTGACTGCTTAAATGCGGCCCTATATACCTGGCATAATGCCTAGAATGTGGTATACCCAACGTGAATGGGATAGAACTGTGGGGTGGGGCGAGGTGCCCAAAGAATATAGTAAACCGGAAAGTGAAGAGAATGAACAAGAAGACAGAAGCGTTGATGAAAACACTGATGACTGAGGAAGTCGCAGTAATTCATTCTGCTTATGAGGATAAGCCTCATGCAGTTGCACTTCTTAGTGTAGATAAATCGTTAAGTGTAGAGGAAAAGTTAGAAAAGGCCTTTATGCTGACCAACACAATTGATGAAGCTTGGTATACAAGTAAGAAGGTTCGGTACATCGGACCTGATAAGTCTTGTCGGAGCACATCAGTGGGTGATTTTGTTCTTGTTGGAAGTGATAAGTATGAGTGCAAACCCGCTGGATGGAGTAAGGTTGCTTATCTTAAACCAGCTCATGAATGGAGTAAAGTGTGATGATTAGATTTGTTGCTGGATTTTGTACGATAGTTGCTGGTGTTGGAGCTGCAGAAGGTTCTGCTGGTTTGGCAACTGCTATTCTACTTGCAACAGCAGGAACCATAATTATGTTATGGGGTATTGCTGGAATGAATGAGGAGAATTTTGGATGAGAAAACTTCTATTGGTTGGAACGTGCTTACTTGCATTATCCGCCTGTCAAGCACATAATCCACAAACGCAAGGGGCCCTTATCGGTGGCCTCACTGGTGGACTTCTGGGTAATACGGTTGGTAAGGGTGGCGGAAAAATCATTGCTACGGGCGTTGGTGCTGTTCTTGGCTCCATTGTCGGTTCTAATCTAGCTGGTGGTACTCATGTAAATAATCAACCACAACAAAGAACAGTGGTTACTGTTGGCCAGTGCAATCATATTGCTAATGATGGTGCTAGATCATCCTGTGAGCGTGGTGTTGCGGAACGTGATCGTGCATCACAGAGACAGGCAGAGCAACGTGCCTATGAATGCGGAAGATATGGAAGGTGTAATTAAATGATAAAAGCAATGTTAATAGTAACAGCGCTAGGTGGTGGTGGTGATTATACAGTTGAAATGCCATCAATGAAAGTATGCCTTAACGCAAGAACAACAATTGCGGAACAAGACTCTACTGTGAAAACTCTCTGTGTACCTGTGGCAGATGATACTGCAAAAATACAAGAGTTCTTTGATATCTTCCAGAATATGATTGATCAAATCAAAGAAAAGGAATTTAATGATCGTGAAGATGAATATCAATCTCCGATTGATGGATATGTGTGCGATAGTTCTGTGGAGCCAGGATCAGTAATTCTAACTTCTCCACCTAGAATTAATTGCAATGAGTTGCCTGAATCGCCTTTATGGTTGCCCAAACCTGATTGGAAACCTAAACATCCTCTTTTTAAAGAGTAGGTTCTTCTCTTGTTAGATGCAATAGAAGAACAGTTAAATCGGAGAATTGGCCTTGCTTATGACGCAAGGCAAGCAGTTAAATCTCAATGGGGGAAACTCTATTGGGATACTGTATTATCATATCTTCTTAGGCAGGCAAACCGTTTGAACTAAATACATATATGATCACAATAACAGAAAAAGCAAAGGAATACATGCAAAGTGTATCCAATGGTGGATATATAACCCTCGGCGTAAAGGGCGGGGGTTGTTCTGGATTCCAGTACACATGGGGTTTATCGGAAACTAAGACTGATAATGAAATCATAGATAATATTCTGTTGTTAGACCCTCTGGCCATCATGTATGTGATTGGAAGTGAGATTGATTATGTAACAGAACTGGGCGGCAGTTTTCTTGCGGTAATCAATCCTACTGCTAAATCATCTTGCGGCTGTGGTGAAAGCTTCGCAGTTTAAATAGGATAGAATTATGGCATATAGTCAAAAACTCATGAATCACTATGAAAATCCTCAGAATGTAGGATCATTTGATAAGAATGATGACAGCGTAGGAACTGGACTTGTTGGAGCCCCGGCTTGTGGTGATGTAATGAAACTTCAAATAAAGGTCGAGGACGGTATCATACAGGATGCCAAATTCAAGACATTTGGTTGCGGTAGTGCGATAGCTTCTTCTAGTCTGGTAACAGAATGGGTAAAGGGGCGTACACTAAATGAAGCAAAGAGTATAAAGAATGTACAAATTGCGGAAGAACTAGCATTACCACCTGTCAAGATACACTGCTCCGTTCTGGCAGAAGACTCAATTAAGGCAGCAATACATGATTATGAAACTAAATGCGGGTGTAAATGATGTATGAATACAGGTGTAAAATTGTAAGAGTTGTAGATGGCGACACAGTAGACGTTGATATTGATCTAGGTTTCGGTATATGGATGCATAAAGAGCGAGTACGCCTTTATGGTATAGACACGCCAGAGAGTCGTACAAGAGATTTGGAAGAGAAGAAATTTGGACTGATTGCAAAGGAACAAATCAAATTCTTTTTGCCAGCAGGATCAATGCAGACGTTGGTTACTGTCAAGGATAAGGCTGGTAAGTTTGGTAGGATATTGGGTAAGTTTCTCATATACGATAAAAAAACAGACTCTCGTATGACTATTAATGATTGGATGATACGAGAACATCATGCGGTAGCGTATCATGGCCAGAGTAAAGAGGACATTGCGGAAGGGCAATTAAAAAATCGGAAATTGGTGATGGAGACATTTAATGATTTGGTATGATAAACTTAATATTGAAACAACTGATGATATACATTGGAGAATATCTAAGATAGAGGATTCAATAAGAAACACTAATAAAGAAATCGTAGGTTTAACTCGTCAAAGAGACTCTTTAAAGATAGAGCTAAAAGAAGCGAAACAAAAAGTTGATAAAGGTAACTGACAATTTTCTGAATGATCATACTTTTAATGCGATAGGGGAAACCTCTATGGTGTACTCAAAAGTATATTGGGTTGGTCGCCATGCATTGTCAGAAAACCCTCTTCATGATCTAGTATACAAGGTATTCCGCCATGAGTGGCCTGATGGTCATAGTACGATTAAAGGTGCCACAGCATGGTGGAACATTCGCCCTGTAGACCCCAAACCGCACAGCGATTTAGTTTCTTATTGTACATCTGATGGCGTAGACTATACTCCTGATTATCCACCCACAAGGACGTTTATATACTACCTGAGAGCGCCTGACAAGGGTGGCCATTTAAACATCTATACTAAACCACCTGTAAATATACCAAACCCAGCATATGATTATTCTATATTTCGATGGAATGATTTTGAAGTGGACTCGATAGCACCTATACCCAATCGCTTGATATCATTTCCAATAGAATGTACTCATGCAGTACAGTCATATGAAGGTAATCGCGTATCCATTGGAATAATATTCTGGAATGAGCTACCGTCCATATACAAATCTTCTAACGATTTTGATGGACAAACAAATTCAAATTATAACACTTCTTTTGATAGGCCATGGGAGAAGGATGAAAATCAAGAGAGCAATCGAAAGTTGACCGAAAAACATATAATGGGGCATCCAGTTTGATGAGAATGTGATGGTCTGTGAATATTGCGGAAGGAATGATTTGCCATGTATTGTCGCGACAGCAACGCTAAAAGACAATTCAAATCCGAATAAAACAGAAGAAATAAAAGTCACAGTATGCATAGATTGCTTAGAGGAAAAAGATGGACGAATCCTTCATTGATACACGAGAAGAAATGGAGCTTATTAAAACTAGGCAACAAGAACTTATTGCTGAAGGCAAATATGGCCATGAGCGTGAGGTATGGAGACTACAGATTGTTTGGGATTATTTACGAGACAAGTATATAATAACCACTAAGGGAAATGGACAACTACACTAAAATAGCGGTAAAAAAGGAATTACAGTTATGCCATGGTCAAAAGAATTACAGGAAAGCTATCAGTATCAACAAAACATAAAGGGTGATTTAAAAGACTGCCCTATTTGTGAATCCCCTGTATCACAAAAGGATTTGGACAATTTCAAAATGTGCCATTGGTGTTATTCGCAACAAAACTTTGAAAATTAAAGAGGTGCAATTTAATGTCAGATCATAAAATAAATAAGACTATAGTTGATATAGATCATGCATGGGGTGATGTTGATTATTACTATTGTGATGATATTACAGTAAAAATTTACAAAAAAAGGGCTGATGGTAAGCCCTATCGCATGATAATAGAGGAATCAAGCATCAAAAATCAGGAATATAGGGAATTCTTTTAACCATGACGGATAATATAGAAAATCTAAATGAGCATAGACTACGCAAAGCGGTGGATGAGCTAGAGAATGATGAGGATATACTGAAGTTCGCACGCTGGGTAAATGACCATGTTACAGATGAATTCACGTTAACTAGCGACTATGGCATGAGCTATAATTTAGAAGTTCGTACCAAAAAGAAAACTAAAGACCATATAAGAGACATACTCAAGACAATGGTGGATAAGAATGGTTACTATACTCCACCCTATGAGT
>CAUZEB010000100.1:0-6779 GCA_963578655.1 Dehalococcoidia bacterium
AAAACCTAAAAAATATTCTTGAAGAAGTTGGGGCAAAATTTGATGATGTAATAGAATTCACAACATACATTGTAGGAAAGGATAATATTCAGCCTTATATCCAAGCAAGAGGCTATATTTATCCTGATATGTTTCCTAACGGAGACTTTCCTGCTAATACGTTATTGGTAGTTAATGCATTAGTAAAAGAAGAATACCTCTTAGAAATTAAGGCGGTAGCGGTTCTACCATAAAGGAGAATCAGATCTCTCCTTCGAATGAGAACGTTGGTACGGCGAAGACACTATAGGGATACTCATATAGGCGCGCGCGACCTATGCTTTTTGGGCGGTTAACACAACCGAGAAGCTATTGTTCGGTATAATTATTTCCAGAGACATGCATCCTCTTCTAAAGATGGAGCATAATCTGTAACAACTGTATTTGTACAAGCTTGACGGCTTTGTCGAATCAGTTGGTTTGGGCAATGAATATGCCACATAATGAAAAGCATCTTAGCCGACATCCTAGACTTTGAAGATCTCAGTATTCTTTGCATCTGTTAAAGGATCAAGCTAAGATTTGATCAAAAAGAGCGCGATATTTAAGAAATCAATTTACGACTTTACCCAAGTTTCTGACCACGCTAAACAAGAAGAGCTACTTTCATTTGAACCACGTTTCTCCAGTTTCGTATGCCCGGTAGATACGACTCCGTTAATTGTCAGCTGTGCCCTTCTTGCCGGAATAAAGCAACTATACACACCAAGATGGGGCCTATCGGGGTTACTACCAACTGCCATGGTCATCATAAATGGTTTTTCAAAATCGTACCAGGACATAAGTATGCTATCTTCATCCGATTCTATGATTTCGGTTACCGTGGTTAAAGGATCACCCTCTCTATTGAAAACTGCATCAATAACAGGGATGTTGGAGTTGGTAAAATCGGGATTAAGTAGCTGCTCTATTTCATTTTGTAACCAGCGTGCCATTGCTATATTATCTGAATAGATACGAGGTTCTTTATCCGTTAAATCACCTTTTATGTATAATACGTGGCCGGACCCGCTGGGGCTATGGAGGATTCGCCAGTGACTCGCTTTTATTGCAAAACGTGCATCCTCATCTTCATGAAGACGAATAAATGAATTTTCCCCAGTTAGGAGGACATTATTAGAATCGAAATTGCTTGTCATTTTAACCTCTCAATACCATCTAAAGTAATTGAACGTCAAAGCAGTAAAATTACGTCCTCTACATTTAACGTCTTAACTAACGTAAATTTATCCCATCCAAGACTGTTACTGGATTTATCAGTGGAATGCGCTATTTAGGTAACATCAGTATTCTAATTGGATCTATTTATATGACTGACTACCTGGACGAAACAAGCGCCTTTTCTACTCTACCACTGTTATCGTACTTCATACAACGAAGTTTTACAGCAATCCACAATACACTCGGTGCTTAAACCTTGAAAAGCCCGATCCATTGAGCTGTTACCATCCTACAGCGCAACCATCAAGGCGAGGCTCACTACCACCAACAAGGACTCCTGTCTGACTATCACGGCTGATTATTTGTCCGCCCCCAAAGAATACTCCATTAGACGCATCAACAAAAATATGATGACCCTTCTTTCTCAGATTCTGCACCACTTCTTCAGGCACAAATGGCTCCAGTGCTATACCTTCTCCTAATCTCACACTAAACCTAGGAGCGTTAAGGGCTTCCTGTGGACTAAGTTTGAAATCTATCATATTAATTAACGCCTGGAAATGGCCCTGGGCTTGCTGCATACCACCCATAACTCCATAGCTTAACCAAAGTTTTCCATCAATAGTTGCCATTCCTGGAATCAATGTATGGAATGGTCTTTTATTGGGTTCCAATACATTGGGATGATCTGCGGACAATGAAAAGGAAGACCCTCTGTTTTGTAACACGATCCCGGTGTCAGGAACCACTAATCCAGTCCCAAATCCTGAGAATATACTATTAATAAATGAACAGGCATTCCCCTCTCCATCGACACAACTTACATACACGGTATCTGAATGATTATTTGTTACCCCTACAGAAACATCTTTCATTGCCGTATCAGAATTGATAAGCTGCCTCTGTTTATCGGCATAATTGTAGGAATTCAATTCGGATATTGGCACTTGTCTAACCGCAGGATCCGTAACATACCATAATCCATCCGTCAAAGATAATCTCATCGATTCTATCAAATGATGATAAGTATCAGCCGTTTGATATCCCTTCTCCTGAAGATCAAAACCCTGGGCTATATTTAGGGCCATCAACACATTAATACCCTGCCCATTGGGAGGACATTGCCAACAAGTAACCCCCCTATAATTGGTAGAGATAGGTTCAACCCAATTTGCCTCGTGATTTGCCATATCCTCTAAGGTAATCCATCCACCTCGTTCCTGCACATAGCCAACAATTTTCTTCGCGATATCGCCTTTGTAAAAGGCCTCCATACCACCTTCCGCTATTATCTGTAATGTTTTTGCCAATTCTGGCATACGCATGATCTGACCAAGTTCGGGGGCCTTTCCGTTGAGCAATAATTCTCCACCCGATGGAAAAGCCTGAAGTTTATAGGCATTTGCTTTCCATGAATTACTAATTAATTCAGATACAGGATAACCATTTCTTGCGTATTCAATCGCCGGTTTTAGAACATCAGACAAATCCATAGTACCGTAACGTTCTAGGACCGCAGACCATCCACTCACGGCGCCAGGAACTGTAATTGCGTAGGGACTCTGTACCGGTATATAAGACATGTTCCGACTTAGTAATTCAGATCTTGATGCAGACTCTGAAGAACGTCCGCTCGCATTCAGTGCTCGGACAGTCTTTTCATCATTCATCCATATAAGTGAGAAAACATCCCCACCAACGCTTGTAGATTGCGGTTCTACAACGCTTAATGTAGCCGCAGTCGCTACAGCCGCATCAATAGCATTTCCACCTGCCATGAGGATTCTGAGACCAGCCATAGCAGCCAGAGGCTGGCTAGTGGCTACCATTCCATTTGTAGTTCTCACGTTAGATCGTCTCGAATTAAATTCCATCTGAATGCCTTCCTCTTTTAAATATTCCTTGATTAGCAGCCTCGCGCATAACTGCAACAGTTGAGACTACCTGAGGCCCCTGGTCACTTAGAGAGATGTATGCCTCTTGACAAGTTTGCAAACTGAAGCTACGTTCACCATCTAAGGCCACTGTACAAGGTCGTGGGATTAACTCAACGCGCTCACCTACTTTTAAAATTCTCCATTCCTTCACTGGGACATGGACGACTTTGCCGGGCGCTATTGGTGCTAGCACTTCAATGCCACCATAACCTATTTTTAAATGCATCCCAAGACACTTTCCTCTTCCTGTATATCCCAACTGAGCTCCAATGGAAGATAGTCCTATGGAGCCCGGTAAGAATTCTGAGAGGAAAAGTTCATGTATCGTGTCTATATCCCATATAGCTCTTGCTCCTATAAATCGCTCTTTAGACACAGCAATATCAATCAAAGCCAATTCGCTAATGGTGTCTTTTTGTACTACTTCCAACACGTTATTTATCGTCGAAACTCTTTCAATATCAACCATATTTCTAGATACTAGACCAGCGGCCATACCAACTACTGTTCCCTCTTCCAATCTTGGGAAAACATTATTTGTACCCGTAGACACCGGTACAATTGGTACGGATCTAGATCCCTTCACCACTGCACGGTTCGTCCCATCTCCACCTAAAGTGATTAAGCAAGCCACTCCCATTTCGCTCATCATCTTAGCCGCATTAGTCGAATCCTTCTCTTCATTGAAGGCAATCATATCCAGTTCTTCAACTTCAAGTGATAGGTCCAAGCCATCCTCTGCGCGTCTGCACAACATCCCCGAATCAGGCATTGCGACCACACGCCGTATACCAACCGCATTTAGACCAACTAATATACTTTTAAGAATATTTACTTTCTCTTGATTTGTAATGAATCTACCTTGTGCTACCAAGCGCCGAATATCTTTACCAGACGACGGATTCGCTATTACACCAACAATTGACAATGGTTAATTCTCCGACAAATTTATTCAGACCATTTTTCTATTTCTACTAGTGCATGGATGATTTTTTTTCTCACCGAATCAGTAATTGTCTCTGTCCAATCATAAAATCCTTTGCCGCTTTTCGCGCCTAGTTCCCCTCTATTCACCTTGGCCTCTATTAAGCTAAAAGATTCTGAGGAAGAATCCAGAGTCTGTGCGATTTCAGAAATGACATTAGAGATCAAATCCCATCCAGCTAACTCTAAGACTTCGAAAATGCCAGCGACAGCCCAACGACGTCCTAGACTAGACTTTAATACTATATCTACGTCTCTGGCAGTAGCGTATCCATTTTTTACCAACCATAATGCTTCTTTCAAAACCACCATTTGTAACCTCCCCGAAATGAAGCCGGGAAGTTCCTGAGACAAAACTACTGGGCATTTACCTAGTTTCTTGAAAAGAGAATAAAGGATATCCACTGTCACATCTGACGTCAGAGGACTTCTCACTAATTCCACAAGTGGAACTAAATGAGGCGGATTAATATAGTGAGCGACAATAACCCTCTCTGGCCTGGTCACAAATTCCGCTAGTTTACTAGGTAAGATACTAGATGTTGAACTAGCAAGAATAACATTACGGGAACAGATCCCATCTAGTTGACGGAAAAGTTTTTGTTTCAGAATAACATTTTCGTAAACGGCTTCAATAACGATATCAGAACCCATAATAGCTTCGTCTAATGAGGAATTCATATGAATATTGGCTTCAATATCGGTGAGTCGATCGGGATCAAGGCGGCCAAATTTAACTAAACTTCGAATACTCTCCTTAATCATGTCCGAAGATCGCTTAAGACTATCTTTTGTGCGAGAACAAAGACTAACCTTATAGCCTCCGATCGCAAATTCCAATGCAACGCTATGACCTATTAGTCCCGAACCTATAACAGATATCTGTCTGATATGGTCAATATCCATATACAACCATCTCACAAAAGACTATCTATGTTAATGGTGCGACGTAACAGCAACGAATTTAGATGAGCACCGGTCAATATTGCAGCGACAGTCTTACCTTTTAAGGTTGTCTGCCGCTCCACCATTGCAGCAACTGTCACCGCAGCTGAAGGTTCAACCATCATCTGTTCTAGTTCAATTAAGGCTCGCACCGCGGGAAGTAAAAGAGATTCCTGTACCATCCAAATTTCGTCCACGGTATTTTGCAAGTGGTGGATCATATTCATAATTGGCACTCGTACAGAGAGTCCATCTCCAATTGTGCTAGGGGCTTGACTCTCATCCCATGGTTTATTCTGAAAAGCATAACCCATAGATGGCGCTGCGTCTGAAACAAGGCCCACAATGATCGTGTTAGGACTTCTCTCTTTGAACACGCTAGATATTCCCTTTATCAGTGATCCATTTCCAACAGGGACTAGAACATAATCCCATGACGCGGAATGTAGCAGAATTTCATCTGCTATTGTAGAAGACCCCAGTGCCATCTCCTCTATCACACCGTCCTCCCAGTATGGTATTTCAAGGTTTTCTGATCTTATTCGAGCATAGTCTTTAGCTTCGTCGAAATCCTCTCCATACTGAATTAACTCAGCACCACTCAATAGAATCCTGTCTATTTTAGATGGATTGGCAGTTTTAGGGAGAACCACTGTAACTTTTACGTTATATCTTTGACCAGCTACGGCAATGGCTAGCCCATAATTCCCGGCAGAGGCTACTATAACGCCCGTACTCTGAACTTGATCTTTCATACTGGACATTGCGACTAGGGCACCTCTTATCTTAAAGGATCCAATAGGAGTACAATCTTCACGTTTCAGCCACAGATTAATACCTAACCTATCTCCTATTGAGGTTGCGGGAAGTAACGGCGTAGGCAACCATATCTCACCATTAAGTACGTGACGAGGATCTCCAAAACTGTACATAAAAGCTCCAGGGTGTTGATATTTAGACTTTAGTAAGAATTTTCATTACCTATCAGAAGGCTGACGGGGGGAGTTCTTCAGGATGGTTAACCTTCAAGCAAATAAAAATAGGACCTTTTTGTTCCATTATATGGGCTAATTCGTCAACAAACTCCTCCAGATCATCAAATTCATAGGTAGCTCGGAATCCAGCAGCTTCAGCTATTCCTGCAAGATTAACAAGACCCACACCTGGAATGGGTTGTCCACCTGTAGTGAAATATTCATTATCTTGGAACACGAAATGTACGAGATTACTAGGTTTCTTACCAGAAATTGTTACCAGACTACCAAGATTCATTAGTATACTCCCATCACCATCAAGTACTAGGATCTTCTTATCCGGGTTGGCTAGCGCCAAGCCTAGACCCATTGAAGATGCAGGGCCCATAGAATCTGGTGGGGTAATATCAAGGTCTTCACGGTCAGATACCGCCTTCCAGTAACGATACTCAGTGACTGTAGGCAGCACCATTGCCTCTCCTTGGCATTTATGTATAGCTCTTACTGCGTCAAATGCTGGTATCATAAACAATCCGCCTCCATGGTATGTTATTCTAAATAACCTTCAATATAAAAACCTCTCAGATTATATCATCGCTAGTAAAGCGACGATTATTGTTTCAAGTATACTCTTACGTTGTAACGTAAATCGATGTATCGTTAAAAATGGGGAAGCCTTAGCAGCCCTTCAAAAAATAATCGATCACCATTCAACCTAACATTCCGTTCTAAACTTGTT
>CAUZEB010000101.1:0-6720 GCA_963578655.1 Dehalococcoidia bacterium
GTCTGTAGGGGCTGTCGCAATTGAAAACTATGAAACGGTTGATGAATTTGTAGTTAATGTTTGTGCGAAAACATGTGAAGAAGTTGGGTTGCATAAAGACCAAGAGACAATGGAGTGGTGGGATAGGCAGAGCATCGAGGCGCGTCAAGCCTGGTTGAAAAATCCTGTTCCACTTACGGAGGCTCTTGATAAGTTCACTTTATGGTACGGAAATGAATCTGTCCCGATTTGGGGTTTTGGAGCAAATTTTGATGTTGTCATATTGGAAAATGCTATGACATATTCAGGCTGGATTGATAATAGACCACGAGGGCATATCTTCCCATGGAATTTTTGGGATGTATCTTGCCTGAGGACGTTGATGAATGTTTCTGGTAAACGTTTAATCAAAACTGGAGTAAATCATAATGCTTTGGATGATGCCAGGTCAGAAGCAAAACTTTTAGTAGAGTTATTACGTCCTGAATAGTATGCTTTTCAATACCATAGAAATGTGATAAAGCTAGAATCTAATTCGGAGCCGAATTACACATTGGGATTTTCTGGAGGATAGCCGTGAAATTGTCTATATGTATCGTAGGATGTGATAGAGACACAAAAACTTTAGCATCTGAAATCTATGATTTAAAGGAATACTTCCTCATTTACTTTGCCGACGCGGACGTTACGAAAGCAAAAAATTATTGTGATACATATGGGGGCCAGGATTATTTTCACGATTACATTAGTGCTATTAAAGATTCCAGAATCGATGCTTTATACGTTACTAATCCAGAAAAGTTTACTATTGAGAACATTAGATTGGCAGTAAGGAACCTTAAGCATATGCTGGTTAGTAGAAGCATTTTCCGTGATAAAACAAAATTTAGAGAACTGAATGAAATGTCTAAGACTGCCGATGTAAAAATAATGATAGCGGAGAGCTTTCGATTTCTACCCACTGTCGATAAATGCAAGCAAATCATTGCTAGGGGCTATATAGGGTCTCTTAGAATGGTTCAAATCCAGGTTGAAAGATTTCAAGAACCCACAGAACCAAAAAAAACACAGTGTGAAGGAGAGCTATTGGGATATGGCCTACATTGCATAGATATTCTTTTGAATATCGTTGGATTTCCTAAGACACTATACGCTGTGAGACCACCTCAGATCATTAAGACGATGGAATCTGAGGATGGAATAGTTATGATATTTAGATTTGAAGGCGACGTTGCAGGACTGATAAATAGTTCCAGGGCTTCTTTATTCAACCAAGATAAGCATTGGGTCAGTATTTCCGGTAGCGAGGGATGTATAACCTTCGATCTCAATGATGACCAATTAATTGTTGAAACAAGATCTACAAAACGAACTGTTCGCGTAGTTCCCGCCGGGCCCAAAACAGGCCGTGGAGTAAGATTAATGATACAAGCATTCAGAGCGAGTATCCTGAAAGATGATGAACCTGTTATGTCATGCAAAGAAAGTAGTAAAAGTTTAGCAGTTGCTATGACTGCATACGCATCAATTGAATCGGGAAAATCGTTACCTGTTAATCTAATAACTAGTGAAATTTGACGATATGAAAGAGGCTTGATGTGCTGGTAGTGCAGTGTGATTTTGACGACACGATTACTTTAGGTAACGTAAGTTTTGCTATTAGAGAGAAATTCGGACCCCCGAATTGGCTTGATATGGAAAATGACTACTTATCAGGAAGATATAGTGTGGAGGAAAGTAATATCAGGCAATACGGTCTAATAAAAACTACGAAACAGGAATTAGAGACATTTGTTGTCCAGCAAACCAGGATTCGATTAGGTTTTGCTAACTTCAACGCATATTGTCGGCAGGCAGGAGTGACATTAGTTATTGTAAGTAGTGGCCTTGATATATATATAAGACCGGTTTTAGCAGCAATAGGATTAGATAACATAGAATTTCATAGTGGTACGGCTCGCATAACTTCTTCAGGGATAGTTGTCAAGTATACTGATCCATTTTTTAGGGAAATCAGAAGTGGATTCAAAGAAAGCTATGTCAGATATTACAAAAATAAAGGGAATCTTGTCGCATATGTAGGCGACGGGATATCAGATATTATTCCAGCTAGGGAGGCCGATTTCAGCTTAGGACGTTCGTCTCTCTTGGACCATGCACGGAAAGAGGGTACAGATTGCCATCCTTTTGAGAGCTTCGATGATGTGACAAAGATTATTGAGAGCATAATTCACTGAATTAAAAACCTCTTTTGGAACGGAATAGAGCTAAAAATCGGTCTTCATAATGTCGAAAGAGTCCCCAGCGGTCTAGCTCCTGTTTTAGTCTGTCAGTGCTATTTCCCCTCTCAGCATTCGCGAATAACCGTTCTATTTCAACTATTGCTGCCTTTGGCACCCCGTCAAATCCTGATTGTGGATCCAGAAGACCTCTCGACTGAAACTCTGACACATTATGGCTAATAGAGTAAGATGTATATTCGTAGATAAATTTTAATAAAGCTACGTCCCAGTATTCATCCACACCTACCATGACCAATCCCATATTTTCGTTACGCTGATCTAAATCCTTACTTATCTTATGGGCTACTTCATTTGATACGCCGCTCACTATTTCCATGCCCTTGGGCTCATTCTTATATTGATACATGACGCCAGGGCTGTTAGGACCAAATTCCCTAGCTAAATGCCGGAAATATTCAGAAGCCTCTGAACTGAACCCTTCAAGATTCATTGCGTACGTTGGCGTGACAATAGTAGGCCGCTCAGCATGAACCCTTCCCGTTCGAATAACAGTCTCTTTCTTCGATGCGTCTACTTCTTGGTATATGGGCTCTGTTACAACGTAGTAGTCAATGTTTGTAATTCCAAACGTTGCGAGGTGTTGTTTGGGAAATCTAACAACCCACGTTTGTTCTACGGCCTTTATCCAATCTTTCGGATTCTCCATAACCGATTTGTTTACCCCATTCTTTCGACGAATTGCGTAACATCTTCCTTGTTTTCTCAGTGGCTAATCTTAATCTAGTTGTCGCTGGCGTTTATGTCAAATTGTGGACATGTTTCGGTTCCTTATTTGGCATAAGTTTCCAAACGAACTATTCTATTATATCTCTTTACAAGTAAAATACGGTAGACCAAAAGGGTATTGGGATTTTATGCTTGTCAATTATGTCAAGAATAATATGTAAAGTCTAAATCCAATAGGGGTGTGATTGTCATGAAAAGAAAGGTATACGCGGAATCTAGAATTAAACTATCTGAAGGTATATCGGGACTTTACGTCATCATCGATCCTGAATTTACACAAGGACGGGATGTGCTTGAGGTTGCGAAGGCTACCTTGGAAGGCGGTGCAAAAATACTACAACTTAGGGATAAGATTAACGACGAGAGGAATGTGAATGCAGTAGCTAGATCTCTCAAACAATTATGTGATGAATACGAGGCTCTATTTTTTGTTAATGATTATGCTGATGTTGCAAGATCTAGTGGTGCTCATGGATTACATGTGGGTCAGAATGACATTCCAGTGGGTGAAGCCCGTGAGATCCTATCTGATGATCAACTAATCGGACGTTCTAACGGCTCTTTAAAGGAAATAACCGAATCGGGGGCTCAAGGTGTCGATTATGTGGCTGTAGGGGCAATATTTGCTACATCCACTATGGATAAAAGCAATCGTATATCTTTAGGCACTGATATTTTGAGACTTGCGAAAGATAACGTTAATCAGCCTGTGGTAGCAATAGGAGGAATCGAGGAGAATAATATACGAGATGTAGTCAACACTGGTGTGGACGCTATCTGCGTGGTTAGCGCAGTTACTCTGTCTGATTACCCTGAAGTTTCCACCAGGAAATTGGTAGATCTTATAAATTATGGACATTCCTAATGGAGAGCAGATGATTATTTATCTAAATATATCTTTAGAACAATGAGCTCACGAACCATTCATTCATTGTCCACTGTTAGAGCATTAGCTATACATAAACAAAGATTGAATCGAAAGCCTATGAGAGATAGGAGCATTTCGATGGATGAGATTTACTCTGTTGTGGATAGCATTGGATGCGTCCAGATTGATAGTTTGCAAATAGTGAGACGCAGCCAATATATCGTGCTATGGAGTCGATTGGGCCTATATGACACGGAAGATTTCGACAAATTAATTTACAGTGAACCTTGTCGTCGTTTATTCGAATATTGGTTACACGAGGCAAGTATAATTCCGTTAACATGGTTTCCATCTCTCATCCCAATAATGCAAGATAATCGGAATGGCAGGTCGAAGGGATCTAAAAACTGGTTAGAAGCATGTAGTAACCGTCAACTCATGGACGAGATTTTTGACAGAGTCACCTGTAATGGGTATGTGAAATCGTCAGATTTCAGAGACAAAAGACTTAACAGAGGTAGTTGGTGGGATTGGAAGCCAGAAAAGCGAGCCTTGGAAATTCTATATGATCGAGGTTCATTTATGGTAACTAACAGGATAAATTTTCAGAAAGTGTATGACCTGAAAGAAAGAGTACTACCAAAATGGGTAAATAAGACAGGGATGACTCATTATGAAAGCTATAGACACTTGTTAATTAATGCCATGAAAGCGCTGGGTATATGCCACCCATCGCAAATTGGCGATTACATTCATGTCAAACGAACTGTGGCCCGTCCATTTGTTCGCCAACTACAGGAGGAAGGTGTCATAGTTAAAGTAAAGGCTAGACTTCAAGACGATATTATACATGACTTAGTTGTACATAAGGACGACCTGGAATTGCTAACTAGAGCCTCGGATAATGATATAGATGTATCGGACACTACCTTTCTTAGTCCGTTTGACAATCTGTTTTGGGCCCGTGGTCGTGACCTACAGTTTTGGGGATTTCACCAAGTTTTGGAGGCATATAAACCCAAATATTTAAGAAAATGGGGTTATTTTTGCTTACCCATACTGCATAAAAATCGGTTAGTTGGCCGGATAGATCCGAAAATAGATCGGAACAAGGAAACTCTAATATTAAATAACATTATTTTAGAGCCGGATACTAGGGTAGACAATGTATTACTAGACGGGATAGCTAGTGCCCTAAAGGGATTTATGGACTTTAATGTCTGTAAGGAAATTCTGATAGAGAAAAGTTTCCCTAAAGAGTTGGCACGAAAATTAATGAGTGAAATTAACAATAGATAATATAAGTTTAGTTGAGGTGGGATGTGACGATAAGTAAATTAGAAACCCTAAAAGACCACAGGAAAAAAATTGCCGAGATTGGCGAAGAAGCTATAATCGCATTTTCTGGAATCCATAAGGCCAGGGAGAAGGCATTAAAGTTATCCAGAGAAGTCATACGAAATTGCTCTGATTCTATTAGAGCTGCCCACAGAGGTGAATTTACCAAATCTAGAAACCTAATAAGTAGAGTGTCAGTATTGGCGGCTGAGATGGTGGAAATTAGCGAAGGCCACCCTGCTATACGTAGCGCCGGATACGTGGAAGATGCCCAGAAAGAATACGCTGAGGCAACCGCGTTTCTGTCGTTTGTAGAAGGAACAATTCTACCTCAACCAGAGGATATGAACATTGGATATGCAGCGTATTTAAACGGTTTGTCCGAAGTAATTGGGGAACTACGCAGGTTAATATTAGATTCGTTAAGAAGGGATGAATTTACACGTTGTGAAGATCACATGGAAATCATGGATGAAATATATTCGCTTCTTGTCTCCATAGATTTTCCAGAAGGGGTGACTAGAGGCCTTAGGCGTAGTACAGATGTTGCGCGGAGCATCTTGGAAAGGACACGAGGAGATTTAACTTTATCCATACGACAGCAAAGACTCGAAAAAAAATTGGCCGACTTGAGCATCAATGCTTCGTAGTGATTGCCTACTAAAGATATGAAGATGACTTCCGATCAGTATATGGCCCGACATTCCCCGTAATGATACAGATGAGTGATAGAATTATATCTTGACTGTCACTGTTAGCTATGTTAGGTTTTCGTAGCCGATTGAATCTAAATTTGATTACGGTCTTCCTTGTCCTGCAAGGAAGACCTTTTTATGGAGTGAGTTGTGATTGTACTTTATATATCTATCGCTGCTGCCGTAGTGGCTCTTGGTTTCGCCCTGATACTTACATTAAGACTTTTACGTGAAGATGAAGGGAATGAAACCATACAATTCATTGGAAAGGCAATACAGGACGGAGCCATGGCATTCTTGTCCAGAGAATACAGGATCCTGGGCCTATTCGTGATCATAATATTCGTTCTTTTAGCCATATTTATCGATTACGATGTTTTGGACAAAGTAGGAAGCGACCGATCCGTTCCAGCAACAGCGATTTCGTATCTGGTCGGTGCCCTTGGGTCGGCTTTAGCGGGATTTATTGGTATGAGCATTGCTGTGCGGGCCAATACTAGAACAACAGTGAAGGCAATGACGGGACTTAATCCTGCACTGAGGATCGCGTTTAACAGCGGGGCCGTTATGGGTGTATCTGTCGTAGGTATTGGATTATTAGGCATTACAATTTTATGGTGGATATTTCAGGATCCTAACATAGTTGCTGGATTTGGATTTGGTGCTTCATCGATAGCACTCTTTGCAAGGGTGGGAGGAGGCATTTATACGAAAGCTGCTGATGTAGGGGCAGACCTTGTGGGAAAAATTGAACAGGGAATACCAGAAGACGATCCTCGAAACCCAGCAACTATAGCTGATAATGTTGGAG
>CAUZEB010000102.1:0-6627 GCA_963578655.1 Dehalococcoidia bacterium
TGGATCTATTCGCACTCCCGAACCTACAACCCAGGTCAAGGCAGTTTCTATTTCTTCTACAGGTCCTTCTAATTCCAGCACTACCCATCCTGTCTCATCTCGGATATCGGCGCGCCTGATATTAGTGATTATATTGAATTTTTGACCGAGATTATATATTACAGGTTGAGTAATCATGCCATGAGGAAAAGTGAATTTTACCCTTTTCGTCACCATTAATATACAGTCACTCCTAGTTTCCGTTGTCAAGACCTCTATTTGCCATAACTTCTTGAAAAGATTCGTAATCTGGAGATGTTTGAATCGGGTGGATTAAATCTTCTACCACCTCTTGCGTCTTGAAACCATTTCCTGTTATGTACGCTACCGCAACTTCATCAGCCTTTATAGTCCCCCGCTTAGCCAATCGTCTGAGACCAGAAATAACAACCCCTCCAGCAGTTTCCGTAAAAATCCCTTCCGTTTCGGCAAGTAGTTTTATACATTCCGCTATTTCATCCTCAGGTGCAGATAGCGCACTACCGTTAGATGCTTCTGCAGTTTTCAGTGAATAAAATCCGTCTGCAGGATTGCCAATCCCTAATGACTTTGCAATTGTGTCTGGATATACGGGACTGACATGATAAGACTCCTTATCATAAGCCTGAACAATAGGGGAGCATCCGACAGGTTGAATTATGTGCATCCTCGTTTTAACAGTGCCAATAAGTCCGAGATCTGACAGCTCGTTCAACCCTTTCCAAATCTTTGTGTAAAGAGATCCTGATGCTCCTGGAACAATACAGTGATCAGGGGGGTTCCAACCCAATTGTTCAGCCACTTCGTACCCTAAGGTCTTACTACCTTCTGCATAATACGGACGCATATTTATATTTACGAAAGCCCATCTATGATTATCGGCTAGTTCACTGCACAATCTGTTTACCTGATCATAGTTACCATCAACAGCAATCAATATTGACCCATAAATGCCAGCGCCGATGATTTTACCTTTCTCCAAATCGGAGGGGAAGAATACCATTGTCCTCATACCAGCCTTGGCACCATGGGCGGATACTGCTCCTGCTAAATTACCTGTCGACGCGCACGCCAAAGTAGTAAATTCAAATTCTAATGCCTTAGCACTGGCGACTGAAACCACTCGATCTTTGAAGGAATATGACGGGTTAACGCAATCGTTCTTTATATACAAGTTGTTAAGGCCAAATAGTCTTCCGAGGTTATCCGCCTTTATTAGAGGAGTAAAACCCGTCCCCATGTCCAAAGCTCTATCCGCATCCACAGGGAGCAAGTCTTCATAACGCCACATTGTATCGGGGCCATCAGATATTTTATCTCTACTTATAACTTTTGCAATTTCGTCATATGCATAATCCACCTCTAAAGGACCAAAGCAAAAGTCGCAGACATTTAATGGCTCTACGGGATACTCCCTGCCACATTCTTTACACTTCAGACAGTTGACATAGGACAATCGTGTTATTCCTCCATAAATCTTGCTAAGATATTATATGACTGTACTTTTACCGCTATAAATAGGCATAAAAGTACAACAGATGTTAACAATTCGTGGCTTGTATTGTCAAGGAATCATATTCTATTTTAAAGCACAACATTTTTATAATCCGTGAAAATCCCTTAACAACGGGAGCCTTGCGAGATATACCTGCGACAAGGATAATCAAAAGTAGGAATGCAGCTCAATTTGTGGTGCTTTGTATAAACAACAACGATGAAGCAAATTGCCAGGCCGATATTCACAAAGTACAGACCAACAATACCATTCATGGTATCCAATTGGTTAATTTGAAACATCTGACATCTCCGCAAAGACACTCCTACAAGATCATTGTATTGAGGTTCTCGATATATCCTTGATGCAGTAGGATGTGATAAAATGTCAGTATGTGAGACCCATTTAACCGCTATGCGTTAATTACAGAGTACTCCAGGAGTTTCGTTAAATATGGACGCAATTAATATCAAGCTTCATCTCAGAAAGGTCATAGGGAAAAAAGTAAAGCAACTGAGGAGAGAAGGTATTGTGCCAGTACATGTATATGGTAGTGGTATCCAACCGGCCGCACTCCAAACAGAAGCTCAGACCCTGCGTCGATTATTACCTCAAGTGGGAACTAATATCCCATTGTCGGTTTCTATAGAAAACGACAATAACGAGAATATTTGCTTCGTTAGGGAAGTCCAAAGACATCCCGTCACCGAAGAAATCATGCACGTGGATTTTTTGAGGGTCGACGTAACCAATACAATCCAGGCCGAAGTTCCTATTATCTTCACTGGTGAGGCGCCTGCAGCCAGACAACTCGGCGGGACTCTTTTACAATCATTGCAAAGTGTTCTAGTTGAGGGATTACCTATGGATATCCCACCATCAGTTGCCGTAGATGTGTCCGGACTGGATGATTTTGAAAAATCAGTTTATGTACGAGATCTTGAAATCGGGACAAACGTTGAGCTTATAACTAATCCTGAAGGGTTACTTGCAAGGGTAAGCGCACCTAGAGTTGAAGTAGAGGAAGTAGTGGAAGATGAAGAAATAGAAGGGTTAGACGGAGCTGAAGGCGAGAGGGAAGGCGAAGGTCAACCAAGGTCTGCTGAAGAATCTACGTAAACTAATTGATTATTTGATCTTGTCAGAGCGACCAACTCAGTAGCCTGACAGAGGGGGATCCTTCCAATTCCTGTGAGATGCACCCCTCAATGTATTCTGTGTGGAGCGAGGGCCTCTTCATTTAATTGAATCCCTAATCCTGGCCTATCGGGTGGGCGAACAAATCCATCTTCAACAGTAAGTGTGTGTTCAAACATCCTTCCCCACATCGGATCTGTTGAATCACTATAATACTCAACGGTTAAACCATTCGGAATAGCCGAAACGAGATGAACGTGCACGTCTTGATTGCCATGAGGCGCCACAGGAAGGTCATGTGCCTGAGCTAATGCCGCTACTTTTATGAATTCTGTTATTCCACCCATAATCAGCGAGTCCGGTTGTATGATGGCTGCGCAGCGATTTTGAATAAGATCGCGAAAGCCATATCTTGTATATTCATTCTCGCCTGTCGCTATAGGAATTGAAGTTGATTGACTTATTATCTTATAACCTTCGTAATCATCCGGATTAACGGGTTCCTCAAACCAGTAAATGTCATACTTCTCCATCTTTCTTGCAATTTCCACAGCTTCAAAGTAACGATAAGCGCAATTTGCATCCACCATTAACTTCACGTTGTCACCAACTGTTTCTCGCACTACTCGGACTCGTTCAACATCTTCTTTAATAGATACGCCTCCAATTTTCATTTTTATAGCACGTGACCCTAATGAAACTGCATTTTCCATTTCTATCGATAGTTCTTTAAGCCCTTTATCTTCTTCATAATATCCTCCCGCTATATATACAGGGACCTTATCAGAGAAGCCACCAAGCATCTTGTAAACGGGGTAATTAGCTGCCTTTCCTTTTATATCCCATAGGGCGATATCTATTCCACTTAAAACTCTTGTGCTAAGTCCTCTTCTCCCTATAAGTTTAGGTTGCCACATATCACTCCAAATCCTCTCTGTATTAAAAGGGTCCTGACCAATGACATACTGTTTTAAATGATTCAATATGGCAACACCTATATCCTCAGCACCTTGGACTCCACCCGCAAGACCGATACCAGTAATATTTTCATCAGTTTCTACTCTAACTACATTTAATCCAGATGTAGGGTAAGTGTGGCGTCCATTCCTAATAGGTTTATGCCTTTTCCAACTATAAGTTTCCATCGTTACATCAGTTATCTTCAATATTAATGGCCTCCTAAAAATTCGTTTCCTTCATTCAAAATTCAGTAGAGGAATACATCAAGTTTAACAGACGATCGATTAAATCTTAAGTGATCAAATAAAATTAGATGATCTTCTGTTTGACTATAAAAGTATTTATCTAGAGGGTTTACAACAAACTAACAAACAGTCTACGATTTAAGAAGTATTAAAAGAATGAACCTAAACCTCAAAGGAGCCGTTAGTGAAAGCTGATAAGGGATTTAAAGGAATCATAGTACCCATACTTACTCCTCTCACACCAACAGGTGAAGTTGATGACAGTTCGCTAAGGAACCTGGTAAATTACTTAATAGAAAACGGTGTTCATGGTATCTGGGTTTCCGGTACTACAGGTGAATTCGCCCACCTTTCAGACAGCGAAAGAATCCACAGTATGGAAGTAGTAATAGATGTAGTAGCAAACAGAGTACCAGTTATCGGGAACATATCATGCGCGGGTACGAACCTTTCTATTGATATGGGATTGGCCGTAAAGGACTTAGGATTAGATGGCTTGGCCTTGACTCCACCATTCTACTACCCCACGTCTCAGGATGAACTGGTCGGCCACTATAAGAGGGCGTCAGACAAATTAGGTTCACCTCTATGGGTGTACAACATTCCACAAACTGTCAAAACTACGGTTAGCCCTGAAACGGTCCTGGCACTTGCAATGGAAAAGGTTGTAATTGGTATAAAAGACAGTTCAGGTCAAGGTGAAAGTCTAGCTCAGCTGAACATTCTATGTCAGCAAAACAAAATTAAACTCTATAATTTTATTGGTTCAGCTTTTCGAGTGACCACAACAAAGGGTGTTGGGGTTGATGGGTCTATACCTGGAATTGCGAACCTCGTACCCAAAATATACTCTGAAGCATATGAGGCAGGTCTAGTGGGCGTTGAGGAAACCATCAAAAAATACGACAGAAAAATACTAACCTCCAACAGAATTACCTCATTCGCACAAAAAGGAAGCCCTAACAGAAGAACCTTCGCATCGATGAAGGCCGCTCTTAAATTAATGGGTATCATCGAATATGATAGTATGTCTATGCCATTTGAATCATTATCGAAGGAAGAAAAAATAGGTTTAACTGAATTCCTTATAGAGTTAGGTCTAATGAGATGAGTATTTTTATGCCAAACTAGAGGAACTCGTTCTAAATGTAATCCCTTCAAGTAGATCTCTACTCTAACGTACGGCTTGAGCGATTTCCGTTCTCAATTTAGGAAATTTGGAGAGCCATTCTCTTCTTGATTCCTTGAGGTCACCTGAATATTTTCGTATTTGATCTGTGGAGTAAAAGCGATCTAAGGCAAATTTGCTTATATCTACACCTTCTATCCAGGCAGGCTGTAAAGTACCGAAATTCGGATCATCTACCCATTCAACAGTGTCTCTCGCGATACCTCTGATAACAGAAGCCATTTCAGGAATTTCGACACGTAGGACCTTTTGCTTAATAACAGGATGACCGAGAGAATCTCTTTCTAAAACCTCTCCAACTCCACCAGTATTCAAAAGATAGCATTGAACGTTTGCCCCATGGGTTTTCAAAAACTCGTAAAACCAATTACCTTCATAGTTTTCATCACCAATGAGGAAAGGATTAGTGCCTACAACTCTAACGGACTCACCCGCTTTTCTGGGATCCCCTGCGCTAGTCTCAATACTTTCGCCCAGCATGAATGCGGCGGCAGCCTGTTCAGCATTTAGCTTACTTACCACGGGCAATACTGTCATATTTCGTGTTACAAAGAATATAAACAATCCATCCATTTTACCAATCGGAGGCAGATCTATATCTTCGGAAATATGTGGGGACAGAGCACTTCTAGGCATAACTGCTCTGCCATTACTACCTAATGTCATGTCGCCATATTTTACGGCACCTTTATAATCAACCATAACATTTTCAAGCAGCGTGTCTTGAGTTGATAAGCCATTATAAATGATTGACTGATTACTAGCATTAATACCCTCAGTCTTAATATAGAAACCTTGCTCGACACCTAATGCAGAACCATCCTTTTGTAAAAACACAATATCATCTTGCAGTATTTCTATCCCTTCACCTTCTAAATCGAGTCCATGTTCATGACATGAATGCGTTGTTTTTCCAGTACCTGATAAACCGAACAACAAAACCCCAAATTCTTCCACTTTCCCATTTCGTTGCGTGGCCCGTATCTTTTTGGATCCAGCATGTAAACTAAGCATTCCTCGTTTTTTTACTAGCCACATAGCCATTCTTAGGAACCCCATTTTAACTTCACCCACGTAATCCATCCCGAGAACAAGCGTAAGGGAATATTCGGGAAATACTAAAACTTGTCTTTCATGTTCGGGCCATTCAGGTATACAAATTAAATCTAGATCAGGTCCTTGTCCATCAGGGTCACAGTCCCTCAGTGTATTGGCCCATAAATAAGCCTGTCGAATATTATCCATACGCTGCACTGAAAGATATAGAGTGCATTTTGGATTGAATAGACTATTACTACCAATAGTACGTTTCACACAAACTAGTGGTGCGTTTTTTAGGTATTCCTTGAGTTTGCTTAAGGTAGATGGCAAATTATCCAAAATTCCGATCTGCCCGGCATTAAGGTTCCTTTCTTGCACCTCAGATCCACCTATAACCAATGACTGGCTAGCACTCCTACTACGGACATTAGAATAGAATGCCAGACTACCATCGGTAGTGAGTTTACCATGCGGACGGGCTAAGGCAGAAAGTTCATCCATACTGACCTTAGTCACATTTTCTAAGCTGTCTAACACTTCAA
>CAUZEB010000103.1:0-6580 GCA_963578655.1 Dehalococcoidia bacterium
AAACTATAACACCTTTTCCACCGACTATTATCGTTGGATCACCTACTTCCGCCATATGAGTCCAATCTTGATTATGCATCCAGAGATATTGTAGGGACGCATTTCTAAGTGCTTCGGAATCAGTAACAGAAACCATATAATCCTCCTTTTCCTATATCTAATCGCAAGGTTGTTGCCTCACCGTCATCATCTAGCCTAATTGATTACTGTCGCGCGCGGTAAACCGTGCGTAGTGTACATCGTGTCAATATTGCAACGCAAGGCTTTTATCGAATTCTGTAGGAGAATTCACTTCATTCTATTAATATGCTGCACTTGCACAGTACTATGATTGCTTGACTGATGTCTATGGACTTGAGTATTATGCCCTTCATATAAAGAGATTCAATCAAGCGAGAGTTCCTGCGTTTTTCTCATCAGCTTTCTTAGGCAAGGAGTCTAGTAATGTCAATACGAACTAGGATCGGTTTGTTAGTACCATCTCCAAATACTACATGTGAGCCAGATTTCTACAGAGTGATGCCCTCAAATGTTTCAGTTCATACCAATCGACTTTGGCTTACGAACGACGAAGATGACAAGGATGGGATTGATAAAATGAACTCTGAGGCTGAGAAAGCTGCTACTTATCTTAGAACCGCTTCAGTTGACGCTGTTGCGTACGGATGTACAACAGGAAGCTTCTATAAAGGACCTGGATATGACGAAGAATTACTTAATCTTATAGAAAAAGCCTCGGGAGTGCCAGCTGTAGCCACAGCACCTGCGTCAGTAGAGGCGCTTAAAGAACTTGGTGCAAAAAAGATATCAGTGGCTACCCCTTATCCCGAATGGAATAATCGGCAATTAAAAATCTATTACGAAACTATGGGCTTCGAAATTTTGAATGTCGATGCAGAGCCAGTTGCGTCAGCCGCAGGGTCACAAGGGATAAATGATCAAGATCCAGAAAGCGTATTACAGTTTGCGACTACGGTTTGCGATTCTGATGCAGATGTGTTGTTTTGTTCATGTACGGCATGGCGGTCTTTCGAGATAGTAGAGGCATTAGAAGAAGCGGTTGGCAGACCTGTTATTACTTCTAATCAAGTAACAGCATGGGCCATTATGAGACGGTTAGATATAGAACCCCCGAATTCCTCTTTTGGTTCACTTTTTGAATTAACATCTTGATTAGTCAATTGTGACCCCTTAAAACAGCACGATAATGACCTTGTAGAAATCCAACAAATTGGGTAGTCTACATGGAATCGGTTTACTAAGTACGACTCAGTCGAGATTGGTATACTATGTTTAGGTCGTTGTTTCGAAAAAATAAAGAGGAAATAAATACATCCGAGCACGACATAGGATCCGGTACAGTGGGAGATGTCATTGTGGTTTCGGGTTTTTCTGAAACCTATGACGATGCGTACTTTGTAATTGAAGAAATTAATCGTTACGAAGGTATCGACTCCTGGCATGAATTGATCGGTGCGGATGGTGACAGGAAAATGGCATTTGAGACGTCTAATAACGATCCTTCATATATAGCTATAACAGAACAAGAAGATGCTATGGGATTGTCAGCAATCGGGATTCCAGAAGATGAACTGGTCCGTATGGATGATGAACATTCTATTGATAACACTCTTGTTTTTAACGACGAACGTTACTCATACGTAAATAGCCAGGAGGTCAGGTTTTTCAAGGACAATCAATCATCTTGGGAAGGCCTATATTTGTGGGAATTCAAGGGGGAAAGTGGAGAGAACCTGCTGAGTGTTATTAAATGGGAGGGACTTCCTTTTGAAGTTTATCAACATAAATTACTGTCTTCGAACCTGGTGAGCGTGTATAAAAAGTGAAGAAATTTATAATCTGGGAGATGTTAGTCTGATGAATAATGCATTCATGGATGTCCTGGAAGTTTTTCCTCGTGGTCTAGTATATGTCGGAATGGGTGTGTTTATCTTAATTATGGCAAAGATAATTCAAGATTTTCTCACTCCTTATCGTATTAATGATCAACTTAAAAACCGTAGTAATTTTGCTTTAGCAATAAGCATATCAGGGTATTACCTGGGGATTATTTTGGTTTTCATAGGTGCTTTATATCAGCCGTTCGGGTTTGTCGAGTTCATTTCTGACGGAGGATTAGGATTTACAACTGATTATTGGAAAGATGTATTGGAAGTTTTCCTATACTCGTTGGGAGGTATAGTTGCATTAAACGTTGCCAGGTTAGTAGTGGACAAGGTCATACTTTACAAATTTAGCACCGAAAAAGAAATCATAGATGATCAGAATTCGGGAGCAGGAGTTGTGGAAGCGGCTGTATATGTGGGTGTTGGGCTAATCATAGCTGGTTCTATAGCCGGGGACGGTGGTAATGTATCAACTGTATTGGTTTTCTTTCTTTTAGGTTTGGCTGCTCTGATTATCTACACTCTTTTTTATCAGTTTACTACACCCTTCAATATCCATGACGAATTAGAAGCTGACAATGTGGCGGTTGGTATAGCTTTAGCAGGAAATATGTTAGCTATTAGCCTAATTATTTTTAAGGCTGTTTTCGGCAATTTCGATGGGTGGGTTGAAAGTTTAATAGGGTTTGGGATATTTATTGTAATAGGATTTGCACTGCTTTATTTCATTCGATTAATAGTGGACTACATACTATTTCCAAAGGTGAAACTTTCAGAACAGATTTCTACTCATAGGAACATTGGAATTGCGTTGATTGAAGGATCAATACTAACTTGTGTTAGTCTTATATTGCTTTTCTCTGTTTAAGACATAGGTCAATTTACGTCAAGTATTTTGGGTACGGTACCTTATAATTATTCAGATGGTGGTTCTGTATGACATCAATATCTCACTTCTTGTAATTTGGTGTTCTCGTTATACTCATCTAAATAATCTAACCCGTTCTCTATTACCCAGTCTAGGATGTCTTCTGGGATTATTGGATGATCGAGCACAGGACGTAGAATTTCATTGTAAAAACTGGTGGAATATATCATCTTGTGGCAGGTGTCTAAATACTCATTTAGGGTTCCATCAAATATACGGAGTAAGAACACGGTTCTTGCAGGGTCGAGGCCTTCGTTTTGAAACACGGGGACTCGGAAATCTTCGCCTTCACCAGATCCAAATTCTATAAGACGGGTTTCATAATCGAATGTCACATCGTGGAAAATATCATATTGATCTATATAGCCCTCTGTTTCCGACACTAAATCGATTATGTAGTCACGGCCTTTTGTACCAATCTCGTATTTTTCGGTCACATTGTTTAATATGACTAGCTGACGCGAAATGAGGTTCACTATGGGATTTTCTAATACTAATTCGTCTCCTGCGGAGATACCATCCATGCTCCTATCAATCGCATAGAGCATGGTGATCTCTTGAAGCCATTTAAGCAAAGTTATTTGATTACTGTCTATCGTTTTAGATGCCGGAAACATTTCATATTTCTGCTCAAAAATTAAGTGTAACTTGAGCGATTGAATATGGTCAGATAATAAATCTGTCGGATTGATGCACTTCCCGTTTGGTTTGAGGAACCTTATTGAACACTTGTTCAGTTTCCATTGATTGTAGATATTCACGAGCTCATTGAACATATCTGGTAGATCTGGATTCTCATTTACGTCCATAAGGAGGTTAATTGGGATATCACCGACGAAGCTTTCTTCAAACAGTCTAGAGAGAAACGTGTCTAGTGTGTAGTTAGAGAGCTCTAGTGATACAAAGATCCGAAATGCATCTTCTGGTTCCATGTCGCCCAGTCTTATTGTTAACTCAAATCGAAATTCCGTATTTGTGGCCATAGTTTATTAGTACAAGCGACATATAGGCATATATAGCATTTCATTCATTTAGTTGTTTTAATGGCTTTGTATCTAAATATGGAGACATATTGATGTCTGTCATATCGTTTCTCTCTCGTCTACCTTGTTAAACCTATGATGTTCTGTGACCCACCGAAACCTCGGAAACCTCCACCTCCACCTCTCCTGCTACTGTAAGAGGAACGCGAATTATTGGACCTAGAACCCCAACTACTGCGCACACCCGTTGAGCTAGTTTTAAAAGCTCCGCTTGATTTTTGGCGAGATAAATATGATGTTCTTGAAGAACTGACATTACTCTTAGAGCTATTGAAACGTGACTTAGAGAAGCCTCCTGAGTTTCTGAAGTAAGTGCTGTTTCTCGAAACTTGTGAACGGTAGGTTGACGACGTCCTATAATTGTTTCGGTTTGCTTTTATGGTCGCAGTATTACCGATAGGAGTATGGTAATAATAGGGACCCCTAGAAAATGATGACAACATTAAATACGTGAATAGAAAATCACCACCTCCAAAGGATCTATTATAATAGCTATTGGCGCCATGTCCTCTGATATCATTGGTTTGATTATCATTTACTATGGAGAAGAGCACATCATCAGAGTCGTCTTCTATATCACCGCTACTATTGAGGTCTTCAAACCCATCCAACGTTAATTTACTGCCATCTTGGCGAGATCGGATCAATATGATTCCATCACCTTCGTAGATTTCATTGACACGTCTTTCAAATTCAGATGGGCTATTAGACTCCTTAAATGCATTCTGGACTTCGTCCAAATTAATTCTGCCTGACGCACCGTCTGTAGATGCCCATTCCTCATATGTTGGTTCCTGCGCACATGCCGATACTGTCGGCCCTACTACCAGCATTAGGCTGGTCAAAGCCATGATACTTTGGGTTTTCTTTCTTTTAATCATATTAATAATCTCCTCTACGACAAGAAAAAGTCAGACCAATATTTTTGCTAAATCATCGTCTATTAAGGTTAATTTAATCGTATCCTCGTATGAGTCCGGTAATTTGTATGTTAATAGTTCTGGAAGAAATGACCTAATAATTCTTTCTCTAAATATTTGATTCATGTGAAAGCAACGTAATGCGAATTCTGAAATAGATGTTTTAAGTCCCATTCCTGTCAATTGTAGTGTTGTCATTAATTCACGCATTTCTATAATTTGATCACGCCACAGGTCATCCGTCACTGACAATAGTATATGAACCCCTCGCTCTGAAAAGTCAATATTCCCGAGGGTTAATTGTAACGAATCTAACCTATTGTTAAGTAGTTGTGAAATTTGGTTCGGGAGTTCAACAAGACTTGAACCTATCAGATGAGTGGTTTGGATGCTGAAATCCAGTTCTAATTCTTGAGCTAAGTCATTGAACTGTTGGTCGTAATTCCAACAGTAAAGGCTGGGAAAATGGTCTTCAACGGATAGTTCTGAAAATTCATCAATATACTTCTGGCATTCCACTTTGAAGCTATTACTGTTTATTATTTTTTGTCGTGAATTATAGTACGATGAAGTCATGGCTTCCATTACACGTTGGTATTCGTAAAGATTATTTCGCAACACTGAGTTTTCACTTTCGATACTCTGCTGGTTCTCTTTTAAAGCTCTTTCAGTTTTAGGTCCTTCAAAAAATTCTCGTCCCGAGGTATCTAGTTTAAGTTCGGATTTTTGGAAAGTCAGTCCTTTAGGTGAGAAGCAAATAGCCGGATCGTCTTTGGACAATATACTTCTAGTTGAGCCAAAAGCTCCCTGCCGTCCACTTCGCCCAAGAACCTGACGATCAGTTCGGTAGGTTTTATTTATGCTTGTAATGATGACATATAGACCTAGCCCAAATTCAGCACGTATAGCGGGGTGTTCTTTTACTGTTGACTCAGTACCTATTATTATTTGGTTGCGGAAACATTCGGTTGCAAGACGGTGGTTTAATATCCTACTTGCATCATTATCGATTGCATTAATAATTAATTCCTTCTCTTCAATAGAATTACATGAGATCGCTATGGAGATATCTTCCTCCTTTATTTGCCTGATAATATGATCAAGAAACGATCTAATGATAAGTTCGTTAAGATATTTATCGAGTAGAATATCGGTCCCTCTACCAGCCATGTTCGTAGCTATAGTAATCGCGCCGAATGTTCCGGCTTGTCTGATAATATTTTCTTCTGACTGATTTGTTATCGCGTTAAGTAAATTATGATCAAGATCGTGTTTGCTTAATAATGCGCTCAGTTCCCTGGACTCGTCGATTGTAAGTGTGTTGATTAATACAGGTCTCCCAATGGTTTTTGAGTACCTTACTTCATCTAGAATGCCTGATGACTTGTCGTAGTCATTTTGGTACAGTCGTGAGTTATAGTCACTCCTTATAACCGGATGGCTAGGCTGTATTTTTACAGTAGGCAAACCATATTGGTGAAATAAGTCCGCTCTGATTTCCATGGCTGTTCCCGTTAGCCCAGACACTCCGGAGTATAACTGAATGAACCCCCATACAGAGATTTCAGCCAGAGTCTCATTTTCATGTAGAACCGTTAGGCCTTCTTTATCTTCCAATGCTATGTGCAGTCCTTGCTGATAGCGATTTTTGGTTAAAACTCGACCTGTATGTTGGTCAATTAGTAGAATTTGACCGTCGTACACTATATAGTCAACGTCTCTCCGAATCAATGTGTTCGCTCGCAAAGATTGATATACTTGGCTAATTCTATTATATCTACG
>CAUZEB010000104.1:0-6483 GCA_963578655.1 Dehalococcoidia bacterium
AGACATACCAGGACAAGTTAACAATCTATCCGCGAGATGTAGGCTCACTCAAATATTGCAAGTACAATCAGTTAATGTCAGTATTTCTATCAACGATTAAGTCTTTAATTTATGGAGTCCTATTCTGTGTTCGTATTACTGAAAGTATCAAGGATATTAAAGCATATCCGGATGCTGCAAAGAACGCCAAATTTATAGCAGAAACGAAAGCTAATTCTACATCGGACGTTACATTGCCATTTTGAAAGGAAAGAGTAGGCTCGTATCCGGACGAACTCATGGTTATAGTTACCAGCATTGTTGCTAGGGCGACACCGGCTAGATTAGCGGAAGTCCTGGAAAGGGCTAGGAATCCGGACACAATTCCGAACTTTGGATTATCTATTGCGCTCATAATAGAAGTGGTATTTGTTGCATTGAACATGCCCATTCCTGATCCGGATAGTACCATTCCAGTAATGATATGTAATGGACTGGATTCGACTGATAATTGAGAGAATGTGAGCATAGCTGTACATGACAGACCCATGCCTAGAACGTTGAGCCATTTCGTTCCTATTTTGTCTGATAACCTTCCAGATATGGGACTAACCACGGCCATGCACAGAGCCCCAGGTATCATTAACATCGCAGCTTTGTTAGCTGGCTGGTGCATGACTTGAATGAGATAAAATGGCATCAAGAAAAATACTGACGACCCCCCTAAGAAGGAGAAAAATCTGGCGGAAACACCTAAGGAAAAGATTCTATTTTTGAATAGTCTGAGATCTAACATTGGATCGTCATTTTGGAGTTCCCACCAGACGAAAGAAGAAATTAAAATAACTGAGGAGATTATTCCTAAAATAACGTATGATGAATTCCACCCTAAATTATATGCATTTGTGATTATGAGGAGTACACATATCGTAGCGGCTGATGATAGTGCAGCACCCATCCAGTCGAATCTTAAGCCTTGTCCTTGCCTAGGGATAGCATGACTCCGACCCTGTAACACAAATAATATAGCGACTAAGCCAATAATTCCAAAAGGTATCGCTGCAAAAAAAACAGATCGCCATCCTAAATTACTTATCAATAGACCTCCAATTATGGGACCACTGATAGAACCGACTCCGATTATTGTCATATACATTCCATTAGCTTTACCACGTTCCTTTTGTGGAAAAGCTTCTATAATTGTTGCGAAGCCATTTGCTTGAATTGCAGCCGATCCTATTCCCTGAACAGTTTTAGCTATGATAATCAGAATGAAACCTTGAGCAACACCGCCAAGTGCAGCGGCAAATATAAATATCACCAGACCTGCCGTAACAACCAGCTTTCGCCCTAAGATATCTGATAATCTTCCGAAGGGCATTACCATGGCACTTGTACTTAACACATAACTAAGTGTGATCCATTGGACAGTAGGAAGATCGGCTTCAAAATGGTTAGCTATACCTGGTAGTGCGATGTTGATAGCAGTCTGGTCCATAACTGTAAGAAATATCGGAATCGCGACGACACTGTATACCCACCACTTGTAATAAATGCTGGTTAGTATACCTTTCCTATATCTTGAAATGATGGACATTTATTCTTGGAAGTCTCCTGCACTTATAGAGTCACTGTATTTGTTGTTCATTTTTCTGTAGCCTGCCTTGAAACACCGTTAGTATAAGGCTGGCGATAGTAAATCCAGACATAATTACATAAACTACACGCAGCCCATTGGTGAAAGCAGCCTTTAATTCATAACTTGCTCCGGAGGACCGCACAGCTTCCAAATTTGGTTCGAATCCAGCTGATATCATTACAGATGTGAAAATAGTAGTAGCTAGACCTAGACCAATCATCGTACCTGTGTTTCTCATTAGGTTTAAGAGCGCCGTCACGATCCCATAATTGTTACGGGTTACAACACTCAACACGGAACTTATGTTAGGAGAAGTGAATGTACCCATTCCTACACCTTGCGCGCTCAGCCCTAAAATAACTAACCAGACAGGAGTTGACGGTGATATCTGGACAAAAATTATTAGAGACATTAAGAGAAGAATTAATCCTGTGATTGTGAACCTGTACCATCCATATAAATCGGATAGGCGGCCGGCTATCGGTCCGCTTAGCCCATAGAAAAGAGCTACGGATGTCATGATTAATCCTGCGTTTTGCGGAGAATGATTTAGGATATCCTGGATGTAAAATGGCATCAGGTAATAGATGGAAGTACCAATCATATTACAGAACAGTCCAGCTATAATCCCCATTGAGAAAGTGCCATTCTTGAATAATTCTACGGCTAATATTGGTTCCGATGTGCGCTTTTCCCACCATATGAACGTTAGTAATAATACACAGGCGATTGTTAGTCCGAGTATAACTGTTACAGACAACCATCCAAGTAGGTATGCATTAGTCATAATTAACAGGAAAATTGCGAGCGCTGTAGCTGATAGTGCTGACCCAATCCAGTCAAACCTTAAAATGTTTGAAATGGCCTTGTCATTTGTCTTACTATGGATGCTTGTGTCTGGACGCAGGACTGTTAAGGCGGAAATCACTGAAATAATGCCCACTGGCACACCCATAAAAAATACGGAACGCCAGCCAAACATTCCGACTAGCAATCCGCCCAATATAGGCCCCACAATCGCGCCTAAACCGACTATCATGGTGAAGAGTCCTATCGCTTTGCCACGCTCTTGTGAAGGGAAAGCGGAAGTCAAGATAGCCATCGCATTTGCTTGGATCATGGCGGCTCCAATTCCTTGAAACAATTTGAACATAATTACGGCAAGTAGGGAAGGAGCGGATCCTGAAAGCACAGCACCCAATGTAAATACGATGAAGCCAGTGACATAAACTTTCCTCCTACCCACAATATCTGACATTCGGCCGCATGGCAGGAGTAATGTACCTATGATTAATACATACCCCAGGTTTATCCACTGTACAGTTGGAATACTAGCATCGAAATAGGAGGCTATTCTGGGTAACGCCAAATTCAGGCTTGTTTGGTCTACGAGGGTACTAAACATTCCTATAGCTATAACAGCAAAGACCACCCATTTGTAGTCCAATGACCTAAATAAGCGTATAAAGGGCTTCAATAAGTTTCCAGTGTGTGGTTCATTCACTCTGCTGGAGATATGTGTTTTCGAAGAATATGTCGTCTGTTGGTGGTATATGGCCTCACTTGGTCGGGCCATCTACCCTTTTCAACTGCAATGCCCCATTCTTCACTTGAGAGCACTCCCGGAGATTCGATTTCATATATTGCGCTGTATTTGGGTTCCCCCTCAACTATGATTGTATGAGTTGTGCCGCCTAATACCATAGTCAACTCCTGTGTCTTGAACCTGGCTATTGAAATCACTCCGGGTACTTGTTTAAGCAATGGGACATGCTCTGTATCGTATACTTCGTTAAATAGATCTTCTTTGTCTTTGTCCACGTCCATGTTTGCAGAGAAAATGTATCGACTATCAAGAGACATATTGTAGAGTACTCCTTTGGAGATTAGGTTTAGTTGAGTTACGATTATACCAGAGACTAGCTGATATAACGGTGAGTATCTTCTTGTACTTGACACGTCGGTTCACTAGATTACAATATCTCCAAATTTAAGTAGAGAAAGAGGTATGGGTTATGATCAAAAAATTTGGCAGCTTGTTTGCAGGGCATGTTGACATGGATAGCGTTGGATTTGAAGGTATAGCAGCTAACGACAGAAGGTACTCTAACGAACACCTTGCCACAGTTTTCCAGAAAGCCGAAGTGATGGCTCAAACGATGGATAGATTGGGTTTCGACGATTTCTGGATGGCTGAGCATCATTTTCAACATGAAGGCTACGAATGTATTCCAAATATATTACAGTTGGCTATCCATTTAGCACACGTTACTTCTAAAATTAAAGTGGGTTGTGGCTTCAATGTGACACCCATGTGGCATCCTCTTCGGTTGGCGGAAGATTTCGCCACGGCGGATATACTTACCGGCGGAAGAGTAATTTTTGGAGTAGGAAGAGGGTATCATACTCGAGAAGTAGAAGTGTTTGGAGCTCCCATGTTAGATGCTGACGCCAATAGGGACATGTTTGAAGAGCAGGTCGATATTATTTTCAAGGCCTTTAACGAGGAATCCTTTTCTCATATAGGAAAATATTACAATATTCCTGCTAAGGTGCCCTATCGAGGATATGACTTAGAGAAAATAACGTTAGTGCCGAGACCGGTAAATCTGCCTGTGGAGTGTTGGCAACCTATTGTTAGCGCTAAGCAAAGGGGTTTAGACTTTATGGTCAAACATGGAATCAAGGGTGTGATAGGTGGTGGTGCTGCAGTCGGTGGTGCCACCGAAAAAGTTATACACCAGTGGAGAGATACCCTTTCTAAGGATGGTCGTGAAGCTGAATTAGGGGAAGATCTGATTATAGGATTTTCTTGTTTTATTGGTGAAACGAAGGAGAAGGCTATCAACGAAGCGAGAAAATATTTTCAGGAGCATTTAAAAATGTTTGGCCCTTTGGGATTTGTCAAACTTTCCGACGACCAATTGGAATCTTTGAGTGACCCCCGTAAGGCCGTAACTGCAGATTTGCCTACGATAGAGGATGCTGTTGATAATGTTGCTTGGTTGTGTGGTCCACCAGATTTAATTGTCGAGCAACTGATGGATATTCAAGAGAGATATCCAGGTCTAAGTCAGATTAATATAGGAAATACCGTAGGGATGCCACAGAATTTAATTGTTGAGCAATTAGAATGGTTTGCTCAGGATGTGATGCCAGCCTTTAAGAAATAGTTTGTTTGCCCAGATCTGATTAATTAAAACGGAGACGCCTGATGAATCAAAGAGACCAGGAAGAACGCGAAAAATTAACATCCAAATCGACGACCGTACCCTATCCAATATCTGGGGGCGCTGATGATACTCAAAAAAAGAATACACCTGTATTGGTAATTAGTCCTCATCCAGATGACGCTGAATCAGGTGCCGGGGCAATGATTGCTCAGTGGTCGAAACAAGGTCGTAAAGTGATTCTGGTTATATGTACGAATGGAAACAAAGGTACAAGCGATCAAAATATCAAACCTGAGAAATTAGCAGAGATCAGGGAAGACGAACAACGGAAAGCTGCAAAAGTAGCGGGAATCTCAGAAGTTATATTTCTTCGTTACCCGGATCAAGGTTTGGAAGACACGTCTGAATTCCGAGAGAAATTAGTAAGACAGATTCGCACATACACTCCTGAAACCGTGATAACTGTCGATCCCGTGCGACGATATATCAGACACAGAGATCATTACATGACAGGTAGGGTGACACTGGATGCAGTGTTTCCATATTCTCGTGATTACTTAGCTTACCCGGAACATTTAAAAGAAGGACTACAGCCCCATAAGGTAAGGGAGGTGTATCTTTGGGGTTCAGAAGATCCTGATACATTCCTGGATGTCACAGACACTTTCGAGATTAAATTAGAGGCACTGAGATGTCATTATAGCCAAGTTGGCCAAGGATGGGAGCTTCGTGAAATAAGGGCCAGAACACGTTATGAGGAAACAGGTAAGAGGATTGGAGTGCAATATGCAGAAGCTTTTAAGAGGATAGAGGTGTTCTGAAAAGATATGGACGCATGCAACATAATATTTTGCTTTATACAAGCTGTAAATTAATAAAGTGGTTGCTATTGAATTAGAAATATTCCAAATTCAATGTCTGTTAGGTGAAGGAGCTGAATTTCAAGCATTTCTAGCCAGAGATTTAGATACCAGTAAAGAGGTTGTGCTAAAGAGGATTCACCCTACTATAATCGCTCGAGGAGAACACAGAACCATGGAAGATAATTTGAGGAGAAGCATTACCCTCAAATTGGATCCGCATAACCGTATTCGTAACGTTTCGAAGATTCTTGGATACACAATGCAAAAAAACCACGATGTTTATTTTGGAGACTCTCTCAGGGAAAGTTACACAGTCATTGTAGAGGAGAGGGCTAAAGGAATACCTCTCATAGGTGGTATTACAGATCAAGTGAAGGGATTACCTGTTTGGCTGCCACAAAACCTGTTTGTACTGCATCCTCTGAGGAACGAGGCAAAAAGAGCTCACATAAGTATAATCGTTCAAGTGTTAGATACGGCCCAGTCAATTTGGGATTGCGGACTTATACCCATGGATCTTAGTTCGCAAAATGTTTTCTTCGACCCATCAGATAGAAAGATAACAGTGGTGGATGAAGGTATAACAATGAACAGAAAATATCTGGATTTACATGATTTTTACCTGGAAGTAATTAGCTCCTATATTACCCCTACAGATTCTCCTCTTAGCGCTGCTGGGTATCGCAAGTCCACTGAGTTAGTAGTAGTTCCTGAGTTTACAAAAACAGTCGATCACCTTATAAAAGTATATTCTTCCAACGATAACTATATTGATCATATTCATATGCTCGAGATATTATACTGTATAAAGTCTCGTTCCTATTTAAGG
>CAUZEB010000105.1:0-6425 GCA_963578655.1 Dehalococcoidia bacterium
AACACCCTTATCATCCACGCCGATGATGAAATGTTACTTCGTCAAATGCACGACCTTCTGTACACTTATTGCGGCAGACGTGGAGTAGATAAGCGATTTTTGGATTTCCAGACTCCTCAAAACGCCACCAAGGGCAGCTTACGCCAACATGTCTCTATCCGCGAAGGGATCGATCAGACTTTGGGTAAACGAATCATAAAAATGATTAAAAGTAGCAAGCTTAAGGTGAAAGTAGCCAGTCAGGGAGATGAACTACGAATAAGTGGGAATAAACGCGATGATCTTCAGCGAACCATAGCATCTATCAAAGAAATGGAAATTACACTCCCGCTCCAATATATTAATTTCAGGAACTAGATTAGTTACCTATTCGAAGATTTAGAGCTAAGCAGGGCTATTTGTTTTTCGGAAGGCTAAGTTCCACTTGTGAGTTAGCAATACGTTTCAAATTAAGGGTGTTAAAGTGTTTGCCCACATTCGCCACAATATTCAGTATGTGAATTTGTGTAGTGAGTGCCACACGATGAACAAAAGAACTTCACATCCTTTTCGGCGTACCATTTATCACGACGTTGTGATCGGCCAGAGGCTTTTCTAGAATATCTCCATGCAATGAAAACAGTAACAATGACGCCGATTACCCAAAGAGGTAAATTCATTATTGGACGAAGAATTAGAGACACCCCTACTAGCCCTACCACGAAAATGATGATAAATTTCAATTTATCCATTGACCTGGGATTCACTGATGAATCGCGAGGTTTATCAGTCAGACGTCTAGCCACGCTCAGTAGCTGACCCACAATCATTATTATTCGAAATATACTGCTTGGCGTTAACATTTTGAGAATTACACATCTATTTATAATAAGAGTTTTTTGTCACAATAATATATCGTTCACAAGTTGTATAATACCTGCCTTTAATAGAATCACAGGCCTATAGATGTTTCTGCGACTTTACAAGAGTCTCACAATTGAGCCCATCTTGGGTTTGTATGGGAGTGGGAGCGTTTGCGATTTGTTTCCCGTTAACGCATTCTCTACCGCGTACATTGGCTTAGCCGCTGCTGATGGAAAATCAAGTCTCATGATCTATATTAAATAATTCTCGTGTTATTTGTCGTCATTATACTTTGAGCCTTAATTAAGCGCATTACCGGCAAAAGATAGAGTTAGATTAGTTACAACTATGCCTTTCACAGAATATTAACGACAGAATAACTTCAGTAATTTGGCGAAAGTGTATCGCCATGCACCTAGTAGAGATCCTTGAATTAAGAACGAGATGACCACAAACGACAGGTTAGTGTTCTGCTCAGTAACAACATTTCTAATTCCCAAAGCGATGATAGCACATAATGGCCAAATTACCATTATTATCAATATAGATTTCCTGGACTTTTCTAGAAATGATTGATTGTACATACCAAACAACGGTGTAATAGCGAACCAAACCACGAGGAAAGGGAGGCCGGTCCGGATTAGGGACTGTGTCAGTATAATATTATGTTCCTCACTGCCTAGTGTGGCGAATATAATAAATACAGCTGCATCCCCGAAGGCGGCTATATATCCGCAACGTATACGAATTAGTGTTGTTAAATTCATTGAACATTCACTCGTGGTTAGGAATCTAAATGATTATCAAAACTAACAGACTCTATGATTCTTATCAAACCTTTATGGTACGCCCACATTCGTAGTTATGGTTGTCACAGTAAAAGCGTCCGAACCGATGTAAAAGTTGATACCAAAAGATATCGGTTTCAGTTTATGAGAACTAAAATTTCGTTTCATGCACTGTTACACTGTCTAATGACAATTTCTATCAAGTTAGAATAGCGTGTGAGAATGCTTTTCTAGTTTGACAAAGGGTAGGACTTTTATGAAATGTCAGTCATGTGGGATAGATACCGAACATAAGTTCTTATTTTGCAGGAACTGTGGAATATCCTTAAATTCTTCAACCATGAGCGGTGTAAATGACCATAGCGTATATCCTGACAGATTTCACGGCCTTGATGCGCTAAGAGGTATTACCATGTTTCTGGGCATTGTTATCCATGCGGCCATGCCATATATACCAAATGTTCAGGAGTTTTGGCCTACAGATGAAACTTCATCATATGTAATAAGTGCCATTTTCCAGTTCATACATATATGGCGTATGCCACTGTTTTTCATTCTGTCAGGTTTTTTTGCTCATTTGACTATTAGTAAGAAATCTTGGCGAAATTGGTGGGCTAATAGGTTGTCACGTATAGGATTACCAATAATAGTGTTTTTCCCACTAATGTCGTTAACCATACCATGGATTTTTGCATATGGGAGAACAGGGGAATTCACTTTTTTCTATTCTAATGAAGGGCAACCTTATCATTTGTGGTTTTTATGGCATTTAATGATATTTGTCATACTTACAGCTATATTCAGAGTCATCTATTTACTGGGCGTTAGAATCTTAGACGGCTCGAATAGAACCTGGCTGACTTTCATAGGTGATGGTTTCCGCAAATCGAAATCCGTCCTATCAGGAATCTTGTTTCGGTCAAGAATCCCCATAGTGTTCATAATTATTAGCTGTGTTATCAATATATCAACCTGGGGAGAATTAATTGCAAATCCTGGTGCGAGTCTACTATATTTTGCTTTTGGTTACAGCCTGTACGGCAACGCTTCGTTATTCACGCTACTGAAAGCTCACTGGAAATACTATTTCCTATCAGGAATCATTGGTTTCACCCTGTATATGATACTGAATGTTACAGAGTCCAATAATCTCGTAACTTACATATATAGTGACGACATAACTAGTTCAGTCGAAAAAGAAATTACCGAACTTTTGCAGCTATTACAGTATCTATTAAGAATCACTTGTGCTGTTTTGTTTTCATATGCATTCATTGGCCTATCAGAAAACAGATTCGGTTCTTATAATCCCAAAATCAGATTTATCTCTGACGGAGCATATTGGATGTATTTAATACATTTGCCCATAGTTTCTCTTATAACATTCGTCATGTTCAATTTACATATACCGATTGAAGTTAAATTCCTGATTGCTACTGGAGCTACCTCTACTGTGTGCTTTGTCACATATAAATATTGTGTTAGGTCTACCCCCATCGGTATCTTGTTAAACGGTAGACGTTATCCTTTTAGAATAACTAGAATGTAGCTATGGACAGATATCATTAATTAAAAACGATTTGATCATAAGTCGACTAACCTTGTAGTGGTAAAAGGAAGACAGGTTCTGATTCTGCCACTTAATGTAAATGCCGGGTGTAATTCATGTGTTTTGGTGAGTGAATGCAACCTCTACTTTAAATAAAAAGGTCTCGCTCTGTTCATGTCTCCTACTGGTACATTGGCTAATTCAAAACACATCTACTGGAACTCAAGATAGAATATAATCACATTTGTCACTCTGGAAAGAGAAGGTCGTTTATATTTTCGTACGCAAGATCATTTGCCATTCCCATAACTAGACCTGCTCTCGCGTCGCGAAAATATCGTTCAAAAGGTAAGAATTTACCGTACGCACTACCTCCGAACATGGTCATGATATCTTGAGTAACTTTTACAGCGACTTCAGAACATATAACTTTGGCCTGGATAAAAGGTAAAAGGCTGGGGTTACGTCCATCATCAGCCATTTTTGCTGCTACATGTAGAAATGCTCTAGCTGATTCAATTTGAGCACTCATTTCAGCGATGCGTCGTTGATTAATTGGATTGTCAAGCCGTCTTGATCCACTTTCAAATCTAGTGTCTCCTTCTATACATGCTAATTCAAAGGCCCCTGAAGCTATACCGAGGTATGCCGCACCATATGTTAGGATCAAAATTGGCATCATGTATTTGGACATAATAGGTTCATTTTTGTCATCAATATCTATACCAAGGAGGTTCTCTTCTGGAACCGTGCCGTTGAATAGCATAGGTGAACTGCAATTGCCTCTCATACCTAGCCCATCCCATTTCCCTACCACTTCCCAATCAATCTGTGATGCATCAAGCATGAGGAGATCCGGGGGTCCCTCTGTTTCTCCTCCTGGGACTCTACAAAATATGAGATAGTGTGTAGCATGTCCGGCTGATGTAACATAAGATTTTCGAAGATTTTTTAATATAAAGTTGCCGTTCTTTTGCTCAAGCGGCGTGCTTGGCCATGCTTGTGATCGCCAATCCCTGCCCGATTGTCCTTTAGATTCACCTCCAGCTGCAGCCGCAAATATCTCTCCCCGAGAAAGAGGCTCGACAAAATTACTGATTTGATATGTTGTTGGAATTCTACTGATTGCCTCGACAGCTTCCAAATGCATTTTATAACACATAGCAGTCGACGGGCATTTCTTAGATATCTCCTCAATTATTAAACAAGTTGAGAGCATATCAGCACCTAAGCCGCCATATTTCTTAGGAACACGTAACGACCACCATCCTTCTTTTTGAAGTGCTTCTATTGACTCTTTCGGGAATTGGGCTGTAGCATCGTAATATTGTGCTTTTGGCCCTATAAGTGTTGAAGATATGTGTTCAGCTTTTTCTTTGTAATCCTGATGCTCTTTCGTTAAAGGAAAATAGCTCATTATAGACCTCGACAATGGTAGGATACCTTATATTACCTTATCACGGGATGTTGGATCGACTAATAGATTAAGGGTGGATGTCTGTTTGGTATATACGTTAACTTTACATTGTTATCTAGTTACATTAACAATTAAAAGTATGAATCGAATATAGATAAGTATTAAGACGTCTATAGCGGATACAATCCATTAAGATTAATTTTGATCAGGAATTTCATGAAGTTAGAATTATAGACCTTCTATTTCCATAATTATGAAAACCATTACTGACATATTTAAAAGACGAAATATATTCTACGGATGGTATTTGGTACCTGTTGTTGGTTTCATAAACACACTGACAGGAGTTCCTATTTTCCATGGCATGGGTCTTTGGTTTGTGGCTCTAGAAAGTGCTTTCGGATGGAATAGAACTCAACTGGCACTAGCATTTTCTCTTACTCGTATTGAGGGAGGTATCTTAGGGCCTGTCGAAGGATATCTTGCCGATCGAATTGGCACTCGCAGACTTGTATTTATTGGTCTAACCATTATGGGAATCGGCTTTATACTATTAGGTCAAGTAAGAAATCTGTGGATGTTTTACCTGGCTTTTCTTATTATGGCAATGGGCCAAGGACTAGGTGGATGGCTTCCATTAAATGCATTAATAACGAACTGGTTTATCAAAAACCGGACTACGGCTATGGGTTGGGCAAATTCGATTGGCAGGTTTGGAGGTTTGATATTTATACCGGCGCTTGCTTGGGGTGTTGATCCAAATGCTGATAATCTTGGATTTAGAGCGACTGCGACTATAATCGGCGTATTCAGTATATTAATTGCCTTTCCCATATCCAGAGCTATACGGAATAGACCGGAAGAATTAGGACTTTACCCGGATGGGATATCTAGTAAGGATGGACCCACAAATTCTTCATCCAAGCATGTTGATCCTATCGATTCAAATTACGATACGGTTAGTGATTTCACTGTAAAGGAAGCTTTACATACGCGCGCTTTCTGGTTCATATCTATAGGCCACGGTTTGACGGCCATGCTTATAATTGGGATGATGGCCCATCTTGTACCAATGCTCACGGATCGTGGATTCTCAATTCAAACTGCAGGTTTTGTGGTTACAGCCTATACCGCGACGTCCATGATATTTCAGGTCATTGGAGGTTATTTAGGAGATAGACTGCCAAAAAGGATACTACTATTCTGTTTTACATCCATACAAGCAATTTCTGTTTTTTACTTAATACTGAGCCCGCCAACGATATCTGTCGCATACTTTTTCGGAATTGTGTTTGGTTTAGGATTCGGTGGTCGTGCTCCGCTGTCTGTATCAATAAGAGGGGAATATTTCGGTAGGCGGAATTTTGGAACAATTATGGGCCTATCACAGATCCCTATGAATATACTGCTATTTGTTGCACCTATCATGGCAGGAATAATGTATGATTCACAAGGTACATACAACCTAGCTTTTGCTATCTTAGCCATATTGAATTTTACTGGCGGAGTGTTTTTTCTCCTTGCCAGAAAACCAATTCGTTCTATATAGAACACAATATCTATAGATATCTTCCTAGGGAGTCATGTTGCATTAGTTTCTGTGCAAAGTTTATAGTTAGTCTGGATCAGTTAGATCAACTGTTTATCGCATCAAGATCCAGGACTCTATAATCGCTGGAACAGTATCGATATCTATAAGGAAAAAAGTTATGTCCACCTACGTACCGAAATCTTATCCGGACCAGAAGATTAGGGCTATGTATCAACAAATAACTGAAATGCGCGATGGAACCGCGATTTCATCCGATGTTTATATGCCTCGGGAGGG
>CAUZEB010000106.1:0-6377 GCA_963578655.1 Dehalococcoidia bacterium
CATCTATCACAGCTAATGCCTGGGAATCATCTACATAACCAGATCCAAACATATTGGTACCTATGCAAAGCTTTGATACTTTAAGTCCTGTCTTGCCCAATTTCACATACTTCATACTCGCATCCTTAGCTTCATAATTTCTACTTAAACAAAATTCCTGGGCTTTCTATCATTTGTCGAAGCCTTCTTAAGAAATTTGCAGCAATTGCTCCATCTACTACCTGATGGTCTACAGTTAAACTGAAGGTCATCATCTCACAAATTATTATTTCGCCCTTTTTCACCACAGGTTTTTCAATACTTCTTCCCACACCTAAAATGCCACTTTGACCAGCATTTAAAATAGGTGTGAATCCATCCACCATTCCAAGTACACTAATGGTGAAAGTCCCACCTTTCACATCGGCGAGTGACAGCTGACCTTTTCTGGCCTTCTCGACAAGATCGTCTGTTGTTTCACAAACATTGAATATATCCTTTTCTTCAACGTTTTTAACAACAGGCACTATCAAACCATCTGCCAGGGCAACAGCTACTCCAATATTTATGTCGTTAAAATATAAGATCTTATCGTTTACGAGCATACTATTAAGTTTAGGTACCCGCTGCAAGGCTTCTGCACAAGCCTTAATCAAAACGTGGGTAATAGATATAGTACGCCCGCTAGTTTCGGTAGCTTGTTTCTTAAGCCTTTGTACTTGACCTATATCTACTTCAATGTTAAATGATAGTTGCGCACTATTTGACAGGCTATTCATCATGTGCCCAGCTATAGTTTTCCGCATGCCTTTCAAGGTCATTATCTCAATCGGCTCAGGAGTGCCTTTAGGAGAATTCTGGTATTCTTCCAGAGATCCTTGCTTACCAGCAAAGGTTCTAACATCTGCCTCTATGACCCTACCGCGCGGTCCAGTCGCTGTAATCTGATTTATATCCACCCCTAAAGCCACCGCCAATTTCCTAGCACCAGGCGTTGAAGGCACTACGTTCGAAGTTGCACTTACTCTGCTACCCCTTGAAATGGTGGATAATACTTTGTCAGGTACTTGATGATAAGTTATTTGTTGGCTTTCATCGGGAATTTCTTCATTATCAGCAAGTAGATATCCAATCAGATCATCAACTGGGACTAAATCACCTTCTGAGACAATGGGCTGAAAGATACCACTGTCAGTTGCTTCTAAATCATAATTTAGTTTTTCAGTTTCTATTTCTGCTATGACTTGCCCTCGATCAACCAACTCACCAGGAGATTTAAAAAGTTTGGCAATAACTCCCTCGGTCATGAAATCTCCCAGTCTGGGCATTACTATTCGTACTGGCATCTTTATCTCCTGCTATTCAAGTAATTCCAATGAAGCTGCTACTACTTGATCTTTATTTAGCAGATACAGAGCCTCCAATGGTCTGCTGTAGGGAATCGACGTATGAGGGGGATTTATCCTCTTTGGAGGTGCATCAAGATAATCAAAGGCTTCTTCCGCAACCAATGCTGATATATCACTGGCTATACTACATCTCGGATAGTCTTCATCTACTATAACAATTTTCCTGGTTTTTTTTACCGAATTTAAGATAGCTGTGCTGTCCATGGGAGAAAGACTTAAAAGATCAATTACTTCAGCGGAATACCCCAACGATTCAAGCTCTTGAGAGGCCTGCAGACAAACTTGGGTCGTGTATCCAATCCCTACCAACGTTATATCTGAACCTTCGCTTGCTACGTTCGCCTTCCCTATCTGGAATTCATACGGATCTTCAGGGACATGTAATTCTGGTCTCATGCCCATAAGTAACCTATGATTGAAAACAATGACAGGATCGTTATCTCTAATAGCTGCTATCATAAGGCCTTTAGCAGTATAAGGATTAGATGGACATACACATTTCAAACCAGGGAAATGTGTGAATATTGAATATAACGTTTCGGAATGTTGAGCTGCTGAATTCGTCCCTGCACCGATTCCTGTCATTATGGTCAATGGAATATTTACCTTGCCACCGAACATATAGTGCATTTTCGCAGCGTTATTGGTTATCTGGTCAGCACACACGCCATAAAATCCGACGTACATCAAATCAATCACTGGCCTGAGACCGCTTGCAGCAGCACCAACACCGGAACCTACAAAACCTGCTTCTGATATGGGTGTGTCTCTTACACGTTGGGGTCCAAACTGTCCAATCAGACCTTTCGTAAGACGCATTGGGCCACCCCACGCGTCCTGTTTATCAGGTCTATCTCCCCCGCCGGCTATATCCTCTCCCATAACTATGATACTGGGATCTCGCTTCATCTCAAGGCTAATCGCTTCGTTAATCGCCTGAATATACGTAATTGTTCTCTGGCTCTTAGCTTGCGTCATTCTAATTCGCCTCCTTTTTTTGTTCAAAACTTAATGATTAACTAGGCAGCTGAATCTCACCCTATGAATATTGAGATCAACTCACTAAGTTATCTAAATCTGAATATCTTATCTCTAATATGAAACGTATACGTCAGTAGTCAGTTCGCTGTCTTCTGGAAAAGGACTTTCATTAGCAAATTTAGTGGCCTCCTCTACATCAGCGATCGCCTTTGCGTCTATTTCTCTAAGTTCATTCTCAGTTACATAATCAGATTCTAAAAGATATTTAGACATTCGCCTTATGCAATCACGCTCGTGATAATATGTCTCCTCCTCCTCTGTCCTATAACTCAATGTGTTATCAGCGCCAAAGTGACCTTGATATCGATAGGTGTGTGCCTCAATAAGCGTTGGTCCGTCGCCTGATCTCGCACGTTTAACAGCTTCTCTGGACACTTCATACATATCTAAAACAGACTGACCATCCACAGTGATACCTGGCATATCATATCCTGCTGCTCTATTGGCAACCGACTGTCCAGCTACTACATATTCGAATGGAGTTGATTCCGCATAACGATTATTTTCGCACACGTATATTACCGGTAACTTCCATATTCCAGCTAGGTTCATCGATTCATGGAGGCTACCTTGACTAGACGCCCCATCTCCAAAGAACACTACGCTAACTTGGTCAGTCCCTCTAACTTGCGCACTCAAGCCCACGCCAGTGGCAACAGGTATATTAGAACCAACCACTCCATTAGCACCAAGCATACCTTTATTAATATCAGCAATATGCATAGTGCCGCCCTTACCTTTGTTTGTTCCTGTTGATTTTCCGAGTAATTCCGCCATCATTTCACTAAGGTCAACCCCTTTTGCGATACAATGATGATGGCTCCGATGTGTTCCAAGGACATAATCATCATCTCCCAAGTGAGCACACATGCCCGTCGGCACTGCCTCTTGCCCAATTGAAGAATGCATACCTCTTAATTTTCCGGCGTCCGCCTCCCGTTTAGCTTGTTCCTCAAATCTCCTAATCACTACCATCTTTTGGTACATCCACAGTAATACGCCTTTATCCAAAGATGTCTGTTCTCTCATTCTCAACTCCTAAACAATGCAAATCCTCTATGGAGGAGGTTAGAATCCTATCTTAACATGTGTGGATTATATCAAGACGAATGTTCTCTGGCTACTGTCTCTTTTATATACGCCTCTACATCTGTAAAATAGCAACTGATTCCTGAACCATTATGATCCCTTATCATGCTATAATTGCCCTGCATTTTTTTTAGGAGATTAGCACCGATGAAACTAGTATTGAAGGCCGACCGTTTAATTGATGGAACTGGATCAGAAACATTAGTAAATGCTGCGCTCGTAATAGAGGGCCGAAAGATAACTGACATTACAAGTCAAGACAAACTTAATTTCCATCCGGATGAAGAGATAACTACTATCGATTCTGAAGACAGCACAATAATGCCTGGGTTTGTTGAAGCTCATTCTCACATGCATTGTAGTGCAGAGCCAAACGCTTACCATCAAGTCACTACAGAGAACGATCAAGTTCTCCTCATGAGGGCAGTAGAAGCAATGCGTACTTCCCTACACTCTGGTGTCACTACAATTAGAGATCTTGGTAGTAAGAACCAAATTGCTTTTTCAATTCGAAAAGCAATTGAAGATGGAATCATAAAAGGACCTCGTCTGTTAGTCGCGGGTACTCCCATCACTACAACAAGCGGTCACTGTAATATGTTTGGTACAGAGGCTGACACTAGTGATGAAGTCATTAAAGCAATCCGTGCTCAAGTACGAATGGGAGCGGATTGGATAAAGATCATGTCGACTGGCGGTCGTTTCACACCGCGATCTAACATTCGAGCTCCCCAGTATCCAGTCGAAACGCTAATCAAAGCAGTGAAAGACGCTGAAAGATTGGGAGTTCAAGTGTCTGCACATTGTCACGGAACCGCAGGGGTTCGAAACTGCGTAGAAGCTGGAATCCATAATCTTATACATTGTTCTTGGATCTCAGAGGATCCCTCGAAACTATACGATTACGATCCTAATGTAGCAGATCAAATAGCCGATAAAGGATTGTATGTTGATCCGACGTTGGCTACCGGTTATATGAGACAATTTAGAGACACCAATATAAAAATTGACTACGAAGCTGCCAATCAGCGCTATGAAATCCTAAGAGATATGTGGGATCGTGGAGTTATATTCGTATCAGGTTTGGATACTGGCATGGCTCATGTTAGATTCGGTGACTTTGCATACACCCCACAACTAATGGTAGAAAAATTAGGTATATCTCCAGCAGAAACGATAGTAACTTGTACAAAAACAACGGCCGAATGCCTAGGAGTCATTGAAGAGACTGGTACTTTGGAAAAAGACAAGTACGGAGATGTAGTAATTGTTCCTGGAAATCCTCTTGAAGATATTACAGCGATGCACCGAGTCGACTCGATAATTAAACAGGGCGAAATAATAAAACGAAACGGACTTTTTATAGATTAAGGTAGCATCACCACTCAAATCTAACGACCCCTTTAACGCACAATAAAGGGGTCATTATCTCCACGCTAATCATGTTGTTCCAAATTCCCGATAATAGACAAACGGTCTCGTGAGAATCTCACGAGACCGTTTGTCTATTATCAATTTCTAGTGTGGTCTAACTTTCTATTTCTCTATCCACACATTATTGTAATTAGGTGCCCCTAAGTAAATCTCTGGGAAGTTCTTTACGTAGTCCCTGTAAGGACTAGGCATATAGAACTGTCCAAATGGTACCCATGGCAACTCATCATACATTGTCGCTTGCATATCATCCACAATTTCTTGCATTACCACTGGATCCGTCTCTTGGATGAACCTTGCGTGTAATTCCTGCATTATAGGACTGTCATAACTCGACAAGCCCTTACCAGCAGTATAGGTATGGAACGCAGGGCTGAATATGCTCCTGTGAGTATTCCAGTTAGTGAACATATTCCAGCCTTGAGACGTCATGATTATAGATATGATACCTGCCCAGTCCTGTGCCGGCATCTCTACATTAATTCCTGCAGCCTCTAATTGTGACTTAAGTACAGGACCTATCGGAGTTATTGTTCCGTAGTCCGTAGGATTCTTTATGTGTATCGGTTCACCGTTGTAGCCAGCCTCAGCTAACAATTCCTTAGCTCTCTCGGGATTCGCCTGGTTATAAAGCTCTATGGCTGAATCACTATTCCATACAGCATTACATATGAACACCTGTCCACATAAATTCCATGTACTAGGAGGACCTAAGCTGCTCATTATTTCTTCTGCGTCAACTGCAGCCAAAATCGCCTGTCGTACCAACTTATTATCGGTTGGTGCAACTGCATGGTTGAACGGGCTATTAGAATAGTGACCCGGCTTGTACCAACCAATATTGACGCCATTCGTTGCTTCCAAATCAGCAACAAAGTCCAAGGCAACACTGTCCATGAAGTCCCACTCACCAGTCTTCAAACCAGCTATCTTGGTCTCTTCATTAGGTATCTCAAGCCAATGCAGCTCATCCATGAAAGCTAGCTTGGCTCCAGCCATATAACTCGCAGGTTCAGACCTGGAGTTATAATCAGGGAATCGCTCTAGAACAATCCTGTCACCCACAAACCAACTTTTAACTCTGTAGGGTCCAGAACCTATTATATTGTCGTGTCCCATATCTTCCTTACCAGTCGGGAATAGATCGACGATTCGTTTCGGCTTAACGGTCACACTACCCCTGAACGGAATAGACAAACCTGTTGGTATAAAGTTGAAAGGCTCGCTCAACTCTATAGTCAATGTAAGGTTGTCCTGTTTCTTCATTCCACCCTCAACAAGAAGACGCTTGGTTATACCAGCGTTATATCCAGCTCCGCTCGCCATGATTCTCTCATAAGAAGCAATTACATCGTCTGCCGTGACATCCGTACCGTCGTGGAATTTCATGCCCTCTCGAATTGTCAAAGTCCATTTCGTGGCGGT
>CAUZEB010000107.1:0-6377 GCA_963578655.1 Dehalococcoidia bacterium
GCATACCAGTGACCTATATGAAGATCACCCGATGGATATGGATACATTGTCAGTTCATACCATTTCGGACGAGGATCGTCATCGACTACTTTATTGGCCTTGTTGGATGACCATATTGATTGCCATTTCTTCTCTATTTCCCTTGGGTTATAACGATCTTGAATTGCCATCGCGCCAGACATACGTATTCACTCCATATCACCTTTGTAACGTATATAATTCGTCCATAAAACAAGAGAGCCCCCATCCCCTACTGATGAGAGCTTGGCTGTTTCTGACTTTGAGTCCATATAGCAGTATTCTAGTCGTCGTGCGGTCCAGTAGAGGCTTTCTTATGCTTACTAAGGTGTCCAGACTAGGATAGATGTAAGCATATTCTTGTGCTTTAGTAATTGTTTCGTACAGCGAGCCCAATCAATCTGCAGGATTCAACGGTGGTACTCTAAGTCTGATTTCAGAACAACATTGGCAGGAAGTGGGCATACCCTTAAAGCACTCCTACAGGTTGACATTACAAGATGAGACGCTAGCATATGCCGGTCATTTCGTCAAGGAGTGCTTTAAGGGTATGCTGATACTAGTTTGCACAATCTAATTAAAAGAAAAGATTCATATTCGTTTATTTATGGTATAACTGTGAGTCCCGCCGCATGGACTCCATATTTAGCCACTACCTCGTCTTCGAGTCCTGTACCGCCACTTGCCCCGATGCCACCTACCAACAGACCGTCTTTATAAATAGGTAACCCGCCTTGTCCAGGTATGAAATTACCGTTCTGAGTTGCCATAAAACCCTGAAACACGGGTTCTTGCATACGCGGAGCTAGTTCCGCACCAGATAACTGAAAACAGGCTGCTGCAAGTGCCTTGCCACGTGATATTATTGGTGTCCGCCACGATGCTCCATCGATCCTGAACATCGAGATAAGGTCCCCTCTGGGGTCTACTATAGAAATACTCATTCTCACTTCCATTTCCTCGATCTTTTCTTTAGTGAGATTCAAAATGTTCTCGGCTTCTGCTAGTGTCAAAGATGTCATTGTGCTCCTTCTACGTCAATATGTTAAATTGAAAATATCCTATTTTATGAGACAAGTAATTAGCATAACGGCCTTTCAAGTATTTCGGGAGAAATGTGTCGGCGAATTAATTCGCCCTGAGGTATTCTATCTCTTAAGTTACCATCCTCGACTACAATTCGACCTCGTAACGTGGTTGTTATTGGCCATCCACATATATTCCAACCTTCCCAAATACTGTAGTCTTCTAGGTGCAGATCGTCCATAGAGAGCGTCTTCTTAATAGTAGGATCTATTATTGTGATGTCAGCATCGCTACCGGTTGCTATAATCCCTTTCTTAGGGTATAGACCGAACAGCTTTGCTGCATTGGTCGATGTGATATTCACAAATTGCTCCAAACTTGCTTTACGCTTAACAACAGCTTCACTGTAGGTGACACCTATTCTTGTTTCAATACCATTATGGCCCCCGGTCACATCCGCTACCGTTTTGAATCTGATCTTTTCTTCCCAAGTTGTAGAAACGAGATCGGTCGCTATAGTTGATAATTTCCCGTCTATAAGCCCTTTCCAAAGTGAGTGGCTATCTTCCTTCGATTTAAGAGACGGATAAGTATGGTACTTCATACCGTGTTTGTCTTTGTAATTATTCGAATTAAAGCAGGCGTAATTATGTAACGTTTCTCCGTAGATTGGCAGACCACGAAGCCTCGCCTGTTCGATCACTTTTACACCCTCCTTTGCACTGACATGAACAAAGTATATTGAACACCTTAGGCTTTTTGCGAGGGCAATAACCCGGTTGAATGACACTTCCTCAGATATATTGGTGTGGATACAGTGCATATTCCACCAGTCCCATAAGTTCTTTGACTTGGCAATAGAATAATTGTAATGAACCATTTCATCGTCCTCAGAATGAACTAGCAATATGCCATTGTGCTCGGATATCCTCTTCATTATGACGGCTAGTCTACCAAAATCAGTTTTGTTATCTTGCATCTGAGGGCTAGGGGGACGTATGCTGGTTGTGAAGATTTTAAAGCTGGGATATCCATCTTGAATTAATTCCGGAATTTGTTCGATGTGCTCTGCGTTCGCACCCTTGGTAAAAATCGGATGATATGAGAAATCAGTGAAGGCGTTTCCCTGCCAGCGCTCATAGGCTTCATCCAAAGCATGTTTGATATCATGTCCAGGTATTTGGGTAGCGAAATCGAGGACTGTTGTAGTTCCGCCGTATACGGCGGCCAGAGATACTGGAGCCGCGCCGGAACGCTCTGGTTGTCTAGGACCACCTATGTGAGCATGAGGTTCAATGCCCCCTGGCACAACAATTTTGTCTGAGGCATCAATAATTTTAATAGCATCCATTTTTAAGCTTGCTGGATCAACTAAACCGACGATTTTTTCTCCTTTGATAAGGATATCCCAATTACCTGGACCGTCGGAAGTTACTACTAATCCTCCCCTAATAATTAAATCAATCATCTAATTCTCTTCCTAAAGCCGATATCACTGCATCCCCTACCTGTGACGTGCTGGATGATCCCCCGAGGTCTGGAGTCAATGTGGCTCCTATACTGAGTACTTGAAGTACAGCCGTTTCGATAAGTACGGACGCTCTACTTTCACCCAAATGTTTTAACATCATTGCAGCAGAAAGTATAGCTGCCATAGGATTTGCTATGCTTTTACCTGCTATGTCAGGAGCGCTTCCGTGAACCGGTTCAAACATGGAAGGGTAGATCTTTTCAGGGTTTATATTAGCGCTACTAGCAAGTCCCATGCTACCCGTTATAATAGCACCAATATCTGTGAGAATGTCCCCAAAAAGATTACTGGCGACTACTACATCGAAAGTTTCTGGTCTTCTAATGAAGTCCATACATGCAGCATCTATCAGCAGAGATTGAGTGGTGATATTGGGATAAAGGGACGATATTTTGTCAAAAGCGTTATCCCAAGTTACCATGCCATAGCCTTGCGCGTTGGATTTGGTTATAGAAGTGACCTTGAATTTCTTTTTCCGTTGCTTAGAAAGTTCGAAAGCATACGTTATTACCCGTTCACATCCCCTATTTGTAAATACAGCAGTTTGGATACCTACTTCCTGAGGGAAGTCCCTGTAAAGAAACCCTCCTACATCAGCATATTCGCCTTCTGTGTTTTCCCTGATGACTACCATATCTATATCCCAAGGTTTCTTGTCCTTTAGTGGTGAAGAAATGCCCGGAAACAGGACACTTGGTCTTTCACAAACATATTGATCGAAATTGCGGCGGATTGGTAGTAATAATCCATTCAAAGTTATATGGTCCTGGATGTCAGGATGCCCCACTGCTCCTAGATAAATTGAATCAAAAGAATTGAGAGTGTCGAGGCTGTCTTTAGGCATCATTAATCCGTGTTTAAAATAGAAATCAGATCCCCAGCCATACTCAGTAAAATTTAATCCGATATTGAACTCTTTAGAGACAAGATTAAGAACTTTAATACCTTCCTGAACGACCTCAACCCCTATACCGTCCCCTGGAATCACTGCAATATTATGGTCCGCCATATCTATACCTCCATTAACTTATACGGAACAGGAAATTGCAAAACTTAGATGAGTTACCCATTATAATATTAAACATTGATTAGATCGTGGCCTCAACCGCTTCGATTGCCTGACAGCCAAGTAAGGACACATCCTTGGGTGGTGGATTCATGTATATGCTACCATGTTGTAAAGACACACCTTCGCGAAGCTCTTGATAACTAACCCATTGCCAGCCTTCATCAACATGTGGGTATAGATCTAGTACGCGACAAAAATAGATTAGATCAATATGTTGATGATACCCTGTCACTGGATCATTTATATCTTCGATTAAAATTGTGACCGGTGGTGGAACTTGCTTCGGATAGCAGATTTCAATTTTGGGTCCATCCGATACTATTTCAACTTCCAACCCTGTTTCTTCGACGACCTCACGTAAGACTGCAGCTACAGGATCTTCATTGATTTCAATGTGTCCGCCGGGTGGTAACCAGGCTTTTACTTTTGGATGCCAATGAAGCAATACTCTGTTGTTATGAACTACGAATCCTGTAGCTGTAAAATGTCGCTCTACTGTCATAGATAGTCGGCGCACTCCTGATTTATTTCTCTTCGATTCGTTTGAAGTTTCATTTTGATCGAGGTGTTCTACGGCTAATTTTATGTAACCATGACTCTATTGACGAGATCATCGGATATATAGGTGGATCTTGTCAAGATAACTGGTTTGCAGATGAGTTATTTATATTTTTAACATAATATTCGCTTTTTATTACTACTTAGCCAAGATGCTGTAAGTTGCTAATGATTTATCCTCCTAACAACATTGAGGTTAGTTATTTCGTTTCCAAACTCCGGTTAGTTACATAGGATTCCTGCAACGATTTGAAATCACTATTCGTATATAAAGTTCCGTTGACAATTGAAATACTGTGGGATATCCTGGCCACCAATATAGGCTAATACAGATTGATTTTGCTTGGAAATAAAATCTTGGATACTTATCTGAGTTACTTGATGTTTTGGCGCGTGTATTGACTGACCATTTTGGATGAAGAATGCAAACTTTCTTAAACTAAGTTCATATTTGCTACAAGCCTGCCTACTTGACAAATTTTCAAGTAACTTTGAGATTAGAGGAGAGATTTGATGAACGATCCACTCGTTATAGGCGATAAAAAATTTAACTCTAGACTCATGGTCGGAACAGGGCGGCATGGGAGCATGGAAGAAATGGTAATGTCTGTCCAGTCGTCCGGTGCGGAAATAATCACTGTAGCGATCAGACGACTTGATTTAGATAATTTAGAGGAAAAGAACATTTTAGACTACTTTGATTGGGATAAATATACCATACTTCCCAATACTGCCGGTTGTAAAACAGCTAAAGAAGCAGTCTTCACCGCTCATTTGGCTAGAGAAGTGACGGGATCAAATTGGATTAAAGTTGAAGTAATACCTGATCCAAGGTATTTGTTGCCAGATCCAATTGGTACTTACGAGGCATGCCAAATATTAGTAGACGAAGGATATGTAGTGTTGCCATATATTCATGCAGATCCGACTTTAGCAATGAAATTAGAAGAAATTGGTTGTGCAACCGTGATGCCACTAGGTTCATCTATTGGTTCTGGCCAAGGTGTTCAGACTATAGATGAGATAAGACTGATTATTGCAGAGGCTAAAGTGCCTGTGGTAGTAGATGCTGGACTCGCAGTCCCGTCAGAGGCATCTCAAGTTCTCGAAGAAGGTGCAGATTGTGTTCTGGTTAATAGCGCGATAGCTCAAGCAAAGAATCCTACCCTAATGGGTGAGGCATTTAAATTAGGAGTAGAAGCCGGGCGTAAAGCCTATTTGGCTGGCCGTATTCCACGTAAAGATTTCGGCAGTGCAAGTAGTCCAGTGTCTGGTATTGTCGGATCTATTAATTCATAGGACTGTATTGTGATTCCTGAATTTGCACAGCCTGCTCTGTGTTTTGTGACCGATAGAAATCGATGTAAAGGTAGAGTATTACAAGAGATCGTTTCTATGGCCGTTCAAGGTGGTGTAGATATGGTGCAAGTTAGGGAAAAAGATTTATCTTCAAACAAACTCTTGGAGCTTTCTTTGGAGATCCGAGAGATCACCTACGGTAAAGCGATGCTTTTTATCAACGATAGAGTGGATATTGCTTTAGCCTGTCGAGCTGATGGTGTTCAATTAGGAGAGGAAGGTTTACCTTTACAGGTTGCTCGTGAGTTAGTAAAAGGCAAACTCATAATAGGGAAATCTGTTCACAGTAAAAAGGCAGCCATCGTCTCTTACATACAGAAAGCGGATATATTAGTAGCAGGGACTATATTCTATACTAAATCACATACAGATACAGCACCGAGTGGTATTGAGTTACTATCTGAAATTAGAAGTGAGGTCCCCATACCATTTCTGGGAATTGGAGGTGTAACTGTCCAAAATGTCGCATCTGTGATAAAAAATGGTGCCTCTGGAGCAGCTGTAATCACGGCCATTTCGGAGAGTTCAGACCCCTCAATCGTTTCTACTAACCTGATCTCCAAAATGAAGGAGGTCTGGAATGGAATACACGGAAATTAGTCAATCGAGGGTAAATCATGATTGAGTTAGTAATTAATGGGAAACAGAGATTTATAGAGGAACCCGTAACATTACTATCTTACTTAGAATCACTAGGGGTTAAATTTAAGAGTATTGCGGTGGCCCATAATGGTATTGTCTTGCGCAGTGAGGAAATTAGTACTGTTATTCTGGCCGATGGTGACAATGTTGAAGTAGTAAAAGCTGTTGGGGGGG
>CAUZEB010000108.1:0-6367 GCA_963578655.1 Dehalococcoidia bacterium
TACTACAATATTGTTTTCCAACGTTTGGCAGATTGGCTGTTGTGTATTCGTGTAACCTGAATATGCGAATATTCTGGTTGTTTCAATGTTTTCTGAATCTCAATTTTCATAGACCAGTGTGTTTTCAATGCCTCTAAAAATAGGGAATCTTTGGTAAAAAAATGCTGCAATATATTCTCTCTATTCCCATTCCACAGTTCTTTCCTTAATAAACACCTTTTCAGAGTCCTTTTGAGTAGTCTCCATAAAACTAAGTTTACAGAATAATCCAACCATATCAGCTTCGTTGCTTTACTCCAAACTATATCTCGCACGACACTGTAATTGCCGTCCACAATCCAGTCACCTGTACTTAACGCCTGACGAATATGACATCGGAAGCGGGTGTCAGGTGTTTCTGTCCAATTTGGTCCGTGCCGGTATGCATCGAGTTCCACGTGTTGTATTCCAAGATGGATCGATATTTGTTGGGCTAATGTGGTTTTTCCTGAACCAGAGGTTCCGATTATTGCTATTCGTATGTTACTCGACATCGCTAAATTATTATACAAGAATGGAGGGGTCCCGCCGCATTGCAGTAGAATGCAGACGTTCTGGCAGAGAACGAACAATAGTGTTTAGTCGAATGGGTCACTAATGACGGATATGCATGACAGACCTATGAAAACAAACTTCTTCAAGGGGTGCTGTTTCTTTATAGGAGTCGGGTTTCTTTTATCCAACTACCAGGCAACAAATGAGATTGCACGAATGGCACAAAAGAAACAATGGTTAGAGAGTAGAAATATTACTTAATATCTGGATGCTGATTGTGGAAAGGATTTTCTTGTTCGTATGCCCATGCAGCCTGATATATTGTAGATTCATCAAAATAAGATCCAGCAATTTGAAAACCTAGAGGTAGTCCATTTGTCGATAATCCTGTAGGAATTGCACAAGCTGGATGCCCAGTATTATTGAATACTGTTCGTGCTTGCCTTGGGTAAGTTCTTGCTACTGTTTCCGGCTCGTCGATTCGACAAGCTGCTTCCATACTAGAAGCAGTCATAATTAAATCAAAATTTCTAAATTGGTTATTAATTTCTTGAGTGAGTTTTGTTCTGGTTCGCAATGCATTTACGTAATCTTCACCCTTGATAAATAATCCAGACATTAGCCTTGTGCGAGTTGCTTTACTGTAGTCATTTGGGCGTGTTTTAAACCACTTGTCATGAATTGATAATGCTTCACAATACATTATTATTGAATTACAAGAAGAAAAATGGCTTAACGGAGAAACTTGAATTTCTTCTACTATAGCACCGAGTTTTTTAAATGTAGTAGCAGCATGGTCAACTGCTTTACACATTTCATCATCAGCTTTTAAGTCAGTTGTATAAAAATGTCGGATCAAGCCTATACGTAATCCTTTGACTCCTTTTTGCAGAAATTCTGTAAAGTCAGGAATCTTTTGGTTTTGTTCTGTACTTGGATCGTTTTTATCATATCCGGCAATAGCATTTAAAAGAAGTGCATTATCTTCCACAGTTCTTGTCATTGGTCCAACATGGTCAAGAGAGAAACTTAATGGTATGACACCAGCTTTACTTACTCTGCCGTAAGTAGCTTTCATTCCTACTATGCCACAAGCAGTAGCTGGGTTTCTAACCGAACCTCCTGTATCTGTACCTAATGCGGCTGGTAACATTCCGCTTGCTACAGCCGACCCAGAACCACTCGATGAGCCTCCTGGGTGATGATTGATATTCCAAGGGTTTCTAGCAGGTGGGAAAGGAAGGTCAAATGCTGGACCTCCTATAGCAAATTCATGACAAGCTAATTTCCCCATTAAAATTCCACCGGAAGAATCTAATTTATTAGTTACATATGCGTTTGTTCTCGAGATATTATCGATTAATATTTTTGAATGTGCTGTAGTTTCAAATCCTTCTACGTCAATAATATCTTTTAGACCGTATGGTATCCCTGTCATAGGTGTAATAGATTTGTTTTTTACAATCGCCTCTTCAGCTTTTTTTGCATCAGAGACAGCTCGTTCGGGTGTAAATTTTATGTAAGCATTTAATTTAGGATCAAGTTGTTCGGTTCTCGATATTAATGCCTGTGTGTATTCTACAGGTGATAATGTCCCAGCTTGGATTGCTTCAGATGCTTGTTTGATTGTTAACCAATGTAGATCATCCATTGTTATTCGTGTCTATTTTTTTTGGAGTAAATACATTTGATGGTTCGTCATACATGTGGTGTAAATCTGGCATAGTTTCTGTTAGAGATTCAGCTGTTTTTTTTGCAGAAATTATTTCTTGCGAAAATTTATCCACAAGTATCTCAAAACCTAATTCCTTTAGTTCATTTAACAACATTTCTGATTCTGAACTCATGATGTTTCCTTCAAAGTAATTTCAATATCTGTGTCTGTCACTTGAATGGTTTTGATCCAATGACCCAAGATCTGGCGTTTAGCCTCATCATTTAGGAGACTCCAACTTTTAGGGTCTGTCATATATCTTCTTGATACGGTCTCTCTCCTTACTCTCCCAGTTAGTACTGCACCAGTCCCATGACCGCTCAAACGCCAAGGCATCCTGTTCCTCTTTGGTGAAGGTGTCCAATAAGGCTTCTATAGTTGATTCCCTGCTCATAAGGTCAGTATAGCACTATAAACTTCTCCCTCGCCAGAATCCTTGGTCGTGACAGGTTACAATCTTTAAAAAGGATTTAACTGGGCTTTGCAAGCAGGGGGTCAGGGGTTCGACCCCCGTCTCCCGCTCCATCTTTTCAGATACGAATTAGCCCCCTGACCCAAGATCGGGGGGCTTTCTCTTTAGGCGATACACATTTATAGCAAATGCAAAGGGTTTTTGACCATTTCAACCACCTTCTTGAAAGTCTCGTAGGGCTGAGCACCTGAGAAGAAGTACCCCCCTATGATGAAGGATGGTATGCCATTGACTCCTATCGAGAGGGCCTCGTTGTACTGCTCCTTGGCCTGAGATTCATAGTGTCCACTGACCAAAATGTTTTTCATCTCTTGATCATCAAGGCCCACCTGCTTTCCTATATCTTGGAGAACTGAAATCTGGCCTAAATCAACGCCATTTTCCCATAAAGCACGGTAACACGCCCGGTGAAATTCCTCGAAAAGGCCCTTGTCTTTCGCAAATTCTGAGGCTTCGAAGGCCATACGTGTGTTGGGAGTGAGCGGAGCACGCCTCATTGTAATTCCTGCCTCAACTGCAACCTCACCGATATGACCTGTAAGAGAATCTCCGACCTTTTCACCCTCCTTGAGCGGCCGCACAATGCCCTCAGGAGGTATATCGGGTCTAAGATAGTAACTCTTATAAGTGATTTCGAGGGGATAGTCCTGCGCTAACCGGTCCAACCTGGCCAGTCCGACGTAGCACCAGGGTCAAATATAGTCATACCAGACGGTGACAGAGACGATATCGTTTCTTCGTTCAAATGTTGTCATTGGTTTACTCCTTGTTGCTCTATTGTACTAATTTGGCATGAGACTTCAAACAGATGAAGAGTATTACGAGTAACACCAAGTCTCTGTCATTTTATCCCCGTGTTGTCTATGTTAAGATTCGGATAGGATGCGTATATGAGACTAAATTGTATTTTCTTGTTTGTGCTACTGGCAATACTCATGGTAATTGCCGGGACTTGTAATAACAGTGCATATACTGACCATTTTCAGAAAGGTTATGACTATTATGGTCAAGGTGAGTATAAGAAAGCGATAGTGGAATATGACTCAGCCATCGCCATTGAAACAGATGCCGACGCTTACTACGCCAGAGGGTCAGCATACTATTCTCTGAGCCAACATGAACGGGCGATAGAGGACTACGACACGGCTGGCAAGCTAGGTCGGCAACTATAATTACCACAAGTGGCTTTAGAAGGATTCGCCCGAGTCCTAGGATACACTAAAGGCCAGCACCTGTATGAATCTTTGGAAACGGCAGAGAAAATATCTAAGTTGGAGATCTTGGACTGTGGAAAGAGTGTGCTCGGCGCCATTGGTTTCTTGAGGATGGAGAAGATGATGGCTGCTATTATTCAAGAGTGAACCGTATTTATGATTGATGATGTTAAAAAAATGAATAAAAAAATCTTTAACCCAAAGGTTGCTCTAAAATTATTGAGTAATATGGACATTGATATAAAAACCAGTATAGGGAATTACGGTTATCCACCCGACCGTTCGCTGCCAATGAATTTTGGCTCGTTGGCTCGTATTATTGTTGGTCAGCAAGTTTCACGCTCAGCTGCTACAAGCATATGGAATCGACTTCTAGATATAGATATCGAAGACAGTAGGATTATATCTGAATTCAAACCAGAGGATATGATGGTGGCTGGCTTATCACGCCGTAAGTCTGAATATATTATTGGAATTGCTAACGAAATTGTTTCTGGAAGTCTTGATCTTAAATCTTTAAGTAACCTTCATGGAGAAGAAGTGAAGGAACGCTTAATTTCCATACGTGGTGTTGGGGCATGGACAGCTGATAATTATAGATTATTTGCCCTTGGTGATATGGATGCATGGCCTGCAAATGATATCGCCTTGCAAGGCGGAATGAAAATTATAAAATCTTTAGATGATCGGCCCAATCGCGAAGAGATGGAAACACTTGGTGAAAACTGGCGACCTTATAGAGGTGCAGGAGCATTACTTTTATGGCATGTTTATGGAGTTGTGGTTAAAAAAGCAGATGTCTTGAATATATGAGTTTTTCGCGAAACTTTGTTGAAAGTAAATCATGTGACATGTTCCGTATTGATCACAGTGTTCTTTATGTTTCTCGTTTACTCAGGAATAGAAGCGGATAAGCATGGATGATTGGATAATGGATTCAAATCGGATGCCCGTTGAGGATGGGGGCCTTATCCTTAATCTCCCTTCCAAACCGCTTCGGAGTGTTCTTATGAGAGCATGGAATGAGTCTCGGTTCAGTAAAATGAGATGGCAGGCAGAGGAACGAGTGAATGCTTATGGAAAACGCTTAATAGAATATGGGTTTACACAGAGTCCCAACAAACCATATATATTCCTGAACCAAACCAAAAACGGGGTTCGCTTTATGGTAGACCTAGGAGGTACCGAGAAATATCCCACTCGCCCAAGCATGCGCGCATATGTGTATCCATTCGGTTCTGATCGCAGAAAAGGAAAGTGGAATCCCGAACTAGAAAAAGATATTCGGGATGTAATAGTAAATCGAATTGGGGTTCCATGTTATCAGCCTTCTTTTGACCAGGAGAAGCGGGATGAGGATTCTTCTGTCGTATCTGGCTAGTCTTGTAGTATTTGTGCTAGTCGCCTGTAACGGAGGACAGTGAAGGATAACTTGTCATTGATTCACCCTGTCACGTCTGATGCTTCTGTCGAGGCGATTAGGCCACCTAGATAATAGATTCTGAATGCCGCAATGAAGTAAAAGTTGGAGCAAAATACTGCGACAATTGTGGGATAATGCTTCCGCTCTTAATATATGATGCATTGAGTGCCTCATCGCTACTTTTGAGGTGACTAGAAGTATTGTGGAGGTAGATAGATATGAGTAGTCGAGTTCTTACCTCATGGTTACTGATAATTGGTCCCATAGGGATGATGGTAATCTTTGCAGTCCTCGAACCCTTAATTATAGGGATGGTTGACGAAAGTTTAGCTCCTAAAGAAAGAATATTAGCAACTTTGGAACTTTTTAACGATAAAGCGTTGCCCGGCTATCTCATAAATGTTTCTGGGATCCTATGCATGGTTGGTGCAATTTTAGGCCTTGCTCTTCTTGGGAAGTCTTTGAAAGGAGGAGGGGCTGCCTTAGGGACTCTATCCTCGTGGATTTTCATAGCAGTATTAGCAATTCCTGTTGTTAGTATGGGGTTATCCCTAACCGCTAACGAAGTTTTCGCGGATGGTTCTATAGATACGGCAGTGTCATTGGAACTTGTAAGCGAGGCCGTGTTTCTGGGAGTTCCTCTGTTCTGGGGACTTGGTTACGTAGTATTAGGCTTGGGAATGATACTGGAAAAAGGTCCTTTGCCGACAGTATTGGTTTGGCTTTTGTTTTTGGGTGGGCTGGGGATGGTTCCAGGAGCATTCATCGGATTTGCGGGATTTTTGATATTCCTGGTTTTAGTTCTGGTGGTGGTCACTTCTGGTGTGTTCTTACTTAGGCGATCAGATTAGTATTAAAACTGTTGATTTGCATTGTTATAGGCCCAGATGTAGTAGGTAGCGTTCTTTCAGCGACCACGCGTCCAAGACGTATATATGATATGGTCTAGTATTCAGCATATACTTTTCTCTGAAATAATAGATGGAGGTGCAAATGAAAGGAGTGATTTT
>CAUZEB010000109.1:0-6354 GCA_963578655.1 Dehalococcoidia bacterium
GACTTTGAGTAGGGAATTCACAGCTGGCTTCCCGATCTGCATTAATGAAGACATAGCAGAAGTCCTAACAGATGCTGAAGGATCATCAAGGCTGATTATAATTGGATCGATGCATTCTGAGTCGCCAATCATCCCTAATGCTCTCGTAACGGAGTCACGTACTTCATCACTTGGATCGTTAAGAGCCACTAATAATGGTTGAATACCTTGCGGATCTCTCAATTTGCCAAGTTCTTCTGCCGCTGCACTCCGTGCATGAGAGTCACCCTCTCTTAGAGACGATATCAGTGGAATTAAAGCGCTATCCGCGCCGATGTTTATAAGTATATCTGCTATAGCTTCTCTCGTATCTGCATTCGCCGTTTTGAGTTTGCTGACTAAAGGACCAACAGCTAAATCACCCACATTTATCAATCCTCTAATCGAGGCCGCCCGAATAGCAGCTGAACCAACTTCTAAAGATTCAACCAAAGGGTTAACTACCTTCAGGCCAGCTATATTACCGAGTGCATTTGCAGCACTAGCTCTAACATCTTCATCGAGATCGTTGAAGAGAATCTCTTCCAAACGTTTAAGGCTTCTTGTATCGTCATTATGTCCCAATGACTCAGCCACCGCCCTGCGTACGCTCCATTCCTTATCATTGGATGCATTCAAAAGAGCGTCAAGAGCACTATTTTCTTTTATGCCACCAATAGATAGTGCAGCATATCGTCTAGTTTCTATATCCTGATCTTTAAGACTTACTATTAGTGCATTTTTTGTTGCCATTCCTATTTGCTTTAAGGAATCTACTGAGGCGCTACGTACTTCAACACTTCTGTCTTTAAAAGAAGCTATTAATTTATCTATAGCCAGACTACCCCCTATTTGGCCTAATACATTTACTATACCTATTCTTTGTTGATCTTCTTGATTATCAAAAATACCAGTTAATACACCCACAATATCAGATTCGTAGTTTGTTAATGATCGTTGAGCCATTAATCTAACTTCACTATGCCGGTCTGCCAGGGAATCCACCAATGCGTTAACAGCATTTTTAGGCTTGATCTTTCCCATTATCCTGGCGGAAGACAATCTTACTTCCCAACTAGGATCTTTTAGGGTTGATAAAAGATATTCAACTGCAGGGGTACCTATTTCACACAATATATCCTCTACTATCTTTCGTGATCGTTGATCAAGATTGTCCAGTTTAGCTATAAGGTCTGGGACAGCAGCTTCACCTAATTCTAACAATGCGGAACGGGCCATCTGATCTAAATTGCTATGTTTAGAATCGGAAAGAATCTTAATAATTTTTTCAGCCTGACCTCGTTCCATAAGTTTATTTATGTTTGGCTGCCTAAATAATCCCAACATTCGCATTAATTACCTTCCTTTGAGCCAATTCTCTAATATAGACATCAAAAAGCTTAACGACGCCTTACGACCAAATATAAAAGTCAAGGCTATCCTGTTCATGTGCTCTATTTCCACATCCTTTATTGTCATGAACTTCATCCGAGTTTAGCAGATATTAAGAGCTTTTGGCATATTAGTAAGTGAAACTCATTAAAATAACTATACTGTTTTGGAAAGAGTGTACAACCAATCCCGGCCATATTGATCTGGTGAGTAAATAAAGAGAGGCCAACAGAATTCCTATTACAAAAATCGGAAGAAACGAGGCTAAACTCAAATGGGCCAACGCGAAAAGTAATGATACGATTAAAATACCCACTAGTTTTCCTAATTTATTTACCAATCCTGGTAGCAAAAATCCTCTGAAAAACAATTCTTCAGCGAAAGGCCCCCAGAGGCCGATTATTATTATATTAGCCAATCTGATGTTACCGTAACCGATTAGTTTATCATCCACAATGGAAGGTTCAAATACTTCCCAACCAGCTGAAGCCACAACAAGTGTATAAAGAGCCATGAATAATATGCTTACTAGGAGGACTAAAGCAGGTAAACCGATTAGAGTCAAAAATGATTGCGGCATTCCGAATTTAATATAAGATTGAGGTAAAACAGGATTACGTAAGCCCAAAACGGCTAAACAACTATTGTATTTTCGTAAAGTAAAATACCAAACTATGAGAAGTATTAAGCCATTAAGAACAATGAAAGTCGTCGGCATAAAGCTGTCATGTGACTTGACTTCATCTAGCCCGAAAGCCATGTCCTGAAGAGTCACAAACGATAACAAACCAATAATCAATCCCATGGATGCTATCATCAATAAAATCGCGTGGATCAGATCCATGGAAGTCCAGGGAACCGTCTTGTCCATTTTCTACTTCCTTCACGACGTTGATGTACGTAGTTCAGTGACTATGCATTTTATCCAATACAACTGTGGAAAGCGTAATGATTCCTAGTTCTCGTTAGACTGCAACATACGCCGTATGGTTTATGCAAAACGGAAAACCTAATTATCCAGCCAAATGACATCACCATACAAACTTTCTGGATGTTCTTTAGAAGAATAAATCTGATACTCCTCCTTTGATATATCTAGTTGACCATTGTCACCGTGTCCTGGATAGAAAGTAATCTTATTCCCCAATACAAATAGTTTCGAGGTGATACTTTGAATAATTTCGCGTAATGCTTCAGGTGAACCGGTTTTCCCCGGCCCACCTGGAAACAATGTATCGCCTGTAAATAATCTGTCTTCTATGACCAGGCAACTTGATCCTAGAGTATGGCCTGGAGTAGCTATAATTTTAATGCTGAGATTGTTACCGAATCGGACATCTTCCCCGTCCCGTAAAAAAAAGTCTGGTTTCGTAGGCAAGACATCAGCGTCCGCCTCACCAATACCGACTGGTGCTCTAATCTTTGATGTTATATCAGCGAAGCCAGCTAAATGGTCAAAATGATTGTGAGTTATCAGAATAGATTTTACGTTAGTTTGTAAAGCAATTTCTATAAGCTGATCAGGCTCTCCAGGGGTATCTACCAAAATACTTTCATTCGTTTTCAGGCATCGAAGTAAGTAGGAGTTATTATCATAAGGGCCACACTTGATCTTATATATCGCCACATCTTTATTTTGGTAATCGACTGACATGTCTGCTCCCTCCAATCATATTTAGTAAAATATTTCGTATATGGAACCAGCTACACTTTTTTCACTCATCTTCATATATATACACGATTATATCAGCGAACGCCATGGGGTTAAATAGTCAGAATAAGATATATATTGTATCCTCTTCCAATACAATATATATCTTATTCATGAAAGGACTGCTTTATGGCAAATTTAGATCTTAAAGTCAAGCAAGGTTCAAACGGTGACCGTATTGAATTAGAATGCCCGCACCAGAAAGGCATTATCTACCTAGTACCCAGTGAGGCTTCTTGGGTTTGCGACGACGCGCTTTTACACGTCCATGCTTTGGCGGGCTTCTTTAGTCAGCTAATTGAATTAAAAGATCACACCGTCAGAAATGTTATGCAACGCTGGGGAATCTATTATAGGCCAAGGCCATTAAATCCTCTGGATGATTCGGTACGTCAGTCAAAGTAAAATTTTAAAAAGTGTCCTCAGATTCGTCCGATGTCTCATCGTCTGGTCTAATGATTCGATGTATGGCAGGAGTAAAGGCTTCGTCGTCGCCTGGCTCCGTGTCGTCATTAGACCAATCTTTTGCCGCTATGCGGTTTTTCTTTCTGTCCACTACTTCATCATCACTGAGATCTAATTCGACAAATTTTTCAGGTGATCGTACCTTATAGTTATCATTTGACTTAAATGGAAACGATAATATATTCATCTGTGAGGGATGTTTATACACCTCTCTTATTAATATCGTTAACTCATCTTCAGCGACACTTGTGGTTACAGCCTCATATTTGTTCCCACCAGACATTAACTTGCTTAGGCGCGTCCCAAGTTTGGGTTCAATTTGTCCAACATATTCATTAGATGAATCTGTAACAATTATCTTGGAACCTTTAAGGTCTAGGGGAACTCCATGCCCTGCTGCCAACTTTAATAAGACCATAGGTGGTCCCAAATTAATCAAGGATGTCACTCCAGTTTTCCCGGTTTCCTCTATGAATTCTTGGGGCAAAGCCACATTTCCTACAAGGTGAAGCGGGTCGTTATCTTCGAGCTGAGACAGGCGCAGTAGGTTCCTTTTAGCTATATTATTGTTGGGAGATACTGTCAAAGAATTCTTAAAAGCATCTCTAGCCTCTCTATTTCGGCCAAGTTCGCTAAGTGCTTTTCCCAATCGATTGTATGTTTCTAAATCAGCCGAAAAGTCAGCAATTATGGTCATATTCAAAGTCACTGCTTCTTCCCACCGACTTTGCATTGCCAAGCCAATTGCTCTCTTGGCTTTATCCTTCTTTTGTCTTTCGCTGTATCCTATACCATTACCCTGCATATTAAATCTCGCTAACGAAGTAGAGTCGGCGAATTCTAACGCAAGTCCCAGGCCAGTGCAAGTATTTCTGGGCACTACATTGGACTTATTTAAATCGTTCGCCACCTCAACAAAAGCAACCGATAGAAAGCCTCTAACAAAATTTTAAGGGTCATTTTAGAGTCCCCACAAGTTCTATCAATGAAACTAATTGGATGTTCCCATATTTTGTATCCTCTGTTCTCCAAAGCACGGGTAACTTCTATTTGGAAACCAAATCCCTTGCACTTAAACAGACTCAAGTCTAACGCTTTTAGAGCGTTAACTCGATAAGCTTTGTAGCCAGAAGAGGCATCGCGTACCTTGATTCCTGAAACATTCCTAATGATGATATTGGCGAAAAAGCTTAATACGCGCCTGCCCACATTCCAATCATCATGAATGTGGGCTCCCTCAATATATCTAGAACCTACTACAACATCAGCAAATTCTAAATCTTCCAGAAATTTGGGGATGTATTTAGGGTTGTGGGAGAGGTCAGCATCCATTTGGATGATAAAATCGGCATGTCGATCGAATGCTAGAGCGAATCCTTCAATGTATGCAGTACCTAGCCCGTCCTTACATGGCCTAGTAATCAGTTCAACTGAACCTCCTGATTGGTCGGCTAAATCGCGGGCAACACAAGCAGTTCCGTCAGGAGAGTTATCATCCACTACAATAATACGACAATTAGGCATACCTAAAGACAGTATATTTTCTACTAACGGTTTTAGATTCTCGGACTCATTATATGTCGGAACAACGATTACCACATTGCTTTCCCAGTTTTTGCGGTTGTTTTCGTTTTCTTTGTGATTCCCATTGGACCATTCTATGTCAGGTATGTTAGATGGAGAGATATCATATAAGCCTCTAATATCTCTCCATCTAACACGCAGAATATCTCTGGCCATTAAAGCTGCGTCTGTTATGGGCCTGACTTTACTGTCTTCCTGATAATACCAATCGATCGGAATTTCCTTAACTTTATAGCCATATTTAATGGCTAAATACAGAATCTCTACATCGAACCCGAATCCTACGGTTTTTTGCCTAGTAAATAGATCATTTACCAATTCTCCACGAAAGCACTTGAACCCGCATTGAGTGTCCTGGAAATTTCCAATAGCAATGAACTTTACAACAAAATTGAACAGTCTACCTAAAATATGGCGTGATTTCGGCTCGTCAATCCTCCTGGCACCCGCGATTTGACGTGAACCAATTACTATATCGTTTCCCAGAGACATTTGATTTAAGAAGAGTTGCAGTCCTTCTATCGGCATTGCTAGATCCGCATCACACATGAATCGATATAATCCTCGTGTCTTAAGCATCCCTTGTCTAACTGCCGAACCCTTCCCTTCATGCTCTCTTGACATCAGATTGACGCCGTTATTACTTTCGAGTAGTGTTTTAATTAATGTGACCGTGTCATCAGTGCTACCGTCATCTACAACTAAAACCTCCCAGGTATATGGTTGACTATTGAGAAAGGCAACCATTCTATCTAAAGTTGCCACTATACGTGCTTCTTCATTAAAAACCGGTATTATTACGGATAAAAAGGGGTTAATCACTCATTGCTCCGGATGTTGCACAATATCTTCAATTAAAATAGAGGTTTAGCGTCCCTTACGTTTATTAAATAAACTATATCGCTTATCCTTGAGGTTTATCTAATTCAAAAGCTGTGTGTAAAGCGCGAGCTGATTCGAGCAATCGATTTTCAGCTATTATGCATGTAATGCGTATCTCTGATGTGGTAATAATATCAATATTTATATCGTTATCAGCTAGAGCCCTAAACATTCTCGCCGCATACCCCGGCGCATCAAGCATTCCTGTACCAACTATACTGATTTTTGCAAGATTCTGGGCACTAATTACCTCACCACCACCAAGTTCTTCTATTATTGAATTTACAACACGAAGAGCACAT
>CAUZEB010000110.1:0-6318 GCA_963578655.1 Dehalococcoidia bacterium
TGGCGCCACCGGGATATACTAAGCCCGAATATAAATCTCCGCACATGACCTGAGGCGCTATACAGGTCAGATACTTACTGCCTTTCAAAGCACTTTGCCACTGAACCCATCCACCGTAAGAACTTCCAGACATTCCAATTTTACCGTTACTCCAAGCTTGATTTCCGATCCACTCCTGAGTGTCATAACCATCTTCAGCTTCGTTGATGAAAGGATAGTAGTCACCGTCTGAATCGTGTCTACCACGCACATCTTGTAATACACATACATATCCTTGATTTACCAAAGAGATTGCCTTGTCTATCAGGCGATCAACATTATTGTCATACGGTGTTCTCATCAAAACCGTTGGGAAGGTTCCTGTAGCCTGAGGAATATATACATCAGCAGACAGGTTAACCCCGTCTCTCATAGGGACCTTTTCGTTAAGTTTCATTGTAACGTTATAGTAGGTCATTGTTTCTCCTAGTAATTCACACTTCTCATATTTCAATAATAGCATTTAGGCCAGGTTAACTAAGCTAAATCGGAGTTTAATCGTCTGACAATACATTGTCAAAATAATATTATTATCGTCAACAATATAGATAGACATTTAAATGGTAATCATGAGGGTTAAGATTTACTCATTGTTAGCATCTTCATTCAACTTGAGAAATTGAACTGAGAGGTCTCTTCGTTGGCACGTGATTAGTGCAACAGTGCCTTGTACTCCGAACGACGAGTATGCTTGACCAGGATTTACAAAACGAATCCCTTCGTTGTTTTCGTCTAAGATTTCGTGGGAATGTCCAAAAAATATTACATCTAAAGTACCGGGGAAATCGTGGATTAACTCCGTTGGATCGAACGGCGGGCCACCCCAGGCCGGATGGATTATGCCTAGTGTGAGTTCTTCAACTAATATAATTTTTATATATGGTAGCATCTCCCTAATTTCGATTGGGTCTGAATTACCATGAACCCCGACGAAACATTTTGAGTGATTTTGTAGTCCTTTCATAACGTCTAACCTGGTATAGTCACCACAATGGATTGTTATATCTACCTGATGCATCAAATCCTTAATGTCTTTATGTATCTCTTTCCATTCCAGAGAATGCGTATCAGAGAGAAGTAATATACTAGTGGACATGATTGCTCAATGCCTCTCTATAAGGAAGTATTAACGTACACTGCATTAGGCGTGTGATTCAATTGTTAGTTTAGCACGAAAATAGTCACGTAAAGGCTGATGTTTCGTTTAAGTTGGGTAGATATGTTATTCTTTTGGAGACAGATATAAAATTATGTTTACTTAAGGTTTAACATTTCCCCCAATAGGAATCTATTACTGGGAGAGTTTTATGAAAGCAGCAGTCTTACATAAGCAACACATGCCACTTCTAATAGAAGAAATAGACATTTCTAACCCTAAGCCTGGGGAAATCCGTGTGAAAATGGTAGGTGGAGGAGTTTGTCATAGTGACTATCATCGCATAGACGGACATTCAGATATAAAAACATTACCATTTGTCATGGGACATGAAGGTTCAGGTATCGTAACTGAGATTGGAGAAGGTGTATCAGCTCTTTCACCTGGTGATCACGTTGTTTTTTCGTTGACGGCTCAATGTGGCCACTGTCGAAATTGCTCTTTGGGCAGGGCAAACCTTTGCGATACCTATGTGCGAGGTTCCGGCGTAATGCACGACGGCACAACTCGAATGAGTAAAGATGGGATTACCTATTATCATGGACTAGCCACTTTTTCTGAAGAAACCATTGTTTTAGCTAGTTCGGCGGTAAAAGTTAGAGACGATGTCCCTTTGGAAAAACTTTGTCTCATAGGCTGCGGAGTAATGACTGGAGTAGGAGCTGTTATCAACCGAGCCAAGGTGAAAACAGGGAGTACGGTTGCTGTATTCGGATGTGGTGGAGTTGGACTAAATGTTGTCCAAGGAGCAGTATTAGCATCCGCAGCAAAGATCATAGTAGTAGATAAAGTCGACTTGAAGCTAGAAATGGCAAGACAAATGGGCGCCACACATTTTATTAACGCAACAACCGAAGACCCAATAAAGCGAATAATGAACATTACGAAAGGCGGAGTTGATTACTCATTTGAAGTAATAGGTTTCCCTCATACAATTAGACAGGCGTTCGATTCTGTTAGGCCAGGAGGCACAGCTGTGATGGTAGGAGTACCTCCAGAACGTGCGGATATATCTATCCCAGGAAGATCCCTTTTCCTAGATAGAACATTAATGGGAACATTTTATGGAGCAGGGCGTCCCAGAGTTGATTTTCCTTGGTTAATAGATTTATATGTTGATGGGCGTTTGAAATTAGATGAACTAATTACGAAATATCGTCCTTTGGAAGAAGTTAACGAAGCGTTCAACGATATGAATGACGGCATATCCGCTAGAACTATCCTTACATTTAATTGAGGAGTAGTTGATAGGCCATAGACGTTGAAGCGATAATCAGTTCTTATCTTATTGAAGTTACCTTAGTAAAATCATGTGGCATGGAACATTGAGTAGGCTGTGTTCAATTAAAGAACCCATATATTCTAGAGCACTGCTATTAAATTCCTATTCTCAATCTTTGGATAAGGCATTTCACCATAGTGAGTTATATAATTCGATACTCTAAAGTTTGACATAGCCGATATACTTCTAGCACCTTGACTAATATGATTGTATGATATGCGTTCACTGTATATAGTGTCTACTCCTATAGGAAACTTAGAAGATATAACTCTAAGAGCAGTTAGAGTGTTGTCTGAGGTTCATTTAATAGCCGCAGAAGATACTAGAATTACTCGGCGGCTATTGTCACGATATGACATTCATACACCTCTAACCAGTTACAATAACCATAACAGGTTCAGTAAAATACCGCAGTTACTTAAATCTCTTGAAACGGGTGACTTAGCTTTGGTATCAGATGCAGGAACTCCACTTATTAATGATCCTGGTCATGAGTTAATTAGTAGCGCAATAGAACATTCAATCCCGGTGGTGCCTGTGCCAGGCGTATCGTCTATAACAGCAGCAATCGTCTTATCTGAATGGGAAATTGGCGAGTTCATGTATTTGGGTTTCTTGGGTCGTAAAAAAACAGAGCGTATACAGGTTTTAAAGCAACACATGAATGTTAAATGCACATTAATTTGTCTAGAATCACCTCACCGATTGAGAGCTACGCTGGAGGATATATTACATGTTCTCGGGGATAGAAGACTCAATATATGTCGAGAGATGACAAAAATACACGAAGAAATTTTTAGAGGAACAGTGTCGACAGCTTTAAATCATTTCCTGGATCCGAGAGGTGAATTTACTCTTTTAATTCATGGATACAATGAGAAAGAATTGCCGAACACCTTAGATATGGATAAGGCTAGTAAGTTGATCAAGGATTTGAAGGTGCAAGGCCTACGTTCAAAAGATATAATCAGGTTAGTCAAGGACGAAACTGATCTTTCCAGGCGGGAAATATATAAGCTATTAATAGGTTACTCATCGATTCCCGACTAATAAAATCTTCTTATACGGCTAATGCAGTGTGTTAATACATGGTGGAAATACAGGAAATCGTTAGATTTATCGGCCTGTAATATGTATTTATGATACCATGGTAATGAAAAATTCTTCCTTGAAAGTTTCCCAATATGTCTGAGCGTATTCTTGTAGCTGTAGCTTGGCCGTATGCCAATGGCTCTATTCATTTAGGACACATAGCTGGTGCTTACCTACCAGCCGACATATTTGCACGCTATCATAGGGCACGCGGAAATGATGTCCTGATGGTTTCTGGTAGTGATGCACATGGAACTCCAGTTACGTTAACTGCAGAACAAAGAGGTATAACCCCAGAGAAGGTTTTTAGTGAATATCAGGATGAGTTTCTTGATAATTGGGATCGTCTAGGCATAACCTTCGATTTATTTACCTCGACACATACTAAAAACCACGAGAAAGTATCGCAGGAAATTTTCCTGTCTCTTTACGATAAAGGATTTATATATAGAGATACGATGTCTCAGCCATTTTGTGTGAAAAATAATAGATTTTTAGCTGATCGTTACGTCGAAGGGACTTGCCCTAATTGCGGATCTACAGGTGCCAGAGGTGACCAATGTGATCATTGTGGGAGAACTCTAGATCCGAAAGATTTAATCAATCTAACTTGTAAACTTTGCGGTGAAGTCCCCGTTATCAAAGAGACGGAACATTTCTTTTTAAAATTGAGCGTATTTGAAGATGAATTATTGAGCTGGGTGGAACAGCAGAAACATTGGAAACCGAACGTTCGAAATCTCACCATCGGCTATCTTAAAGGCGGTCTCCGTGACCGTGCTATAACTAGAGATATTGAATGGGGAGTTCCAGTTCCTCTAAAAGGCTTTGAAGGAAAACGGATATACGTTTGGTTTGAAGCTGTTATTGGTTATCTCTCAGCATCAAAGGAATTCTCTAAAATCAGTGGCCAACCCGATAAATGGAAAGAATTTTGGAAACAAGACGCTAAGACATATTATTTCATGGGTAAAGATAATATACCTTTCCATACAGTTATATGGCCGGCTATGCTTTCTGGATGTGGTGGTTATAACTTACCTTATGACGTACCAGCAAACGAATATCTCAATTTAGAGGGTATGAAACTGTCCACAAGTCGCAATTGGGCTGTTTGGTTGAAAGACTACTTAGATAAGTATGAACCAGATCCTTTACGATATGTCATCGCAGCAGGTATGCCGGAAACTAGCGATTCCGATTTTTCTTGGAAGGAATATATAAGAAGAAACAATGATGAATTGGTTGCAACATACGGAAATCTGGTTCATAGAGTTTTAACAATGGTTGTCCGCAATTACGATTCTAAAATACCCTCACCTGGCAATTTAGATAAACTAGAAAAGGAGCTATTGTCCAAAGCGTCTCAATGTTTAGAATCGACAGGTAAATATATAGAGACTGCCCAATTCAGGATGGCCTTGTCTGAATCTATGAATCTAGCACATGCAGCAAATGCTTATCTGAATGTTAAGGCTCCGTGGTCTAATATGAAGACTGACCCAATAGATGCTTCTGTAACTTTGCGGACGTGTTTAGCTATAATTAATTGTCTGAAGATTTCGATCTATCCATTTCTCCCATTCAGCTCCCAAAAGCTTCACTATATGCTGGGATTTCTAGGAGATGTTACTGAATGTGGTTGGAATTGGACTGGTGATGAATTCATATCTAACCAGCATTTAGGTGAAGTTACACCTTTATTTGTCAAGTTAGATGAGAAAATATTAGACAGAGAATTAAAACGTTTAGAGAACTAATGAAATTTATAAGAATGCAGAATTTGACAACGGACATCATATATGAACCCATAAAAGATGATTTGATTAGAGTTGACAAAGTACTTAAAGACGTCGCTCAAATCGATTTCCCATTCCTAGTTGATTTACTAGATCATATTATTGATGCAGGCGGTAAGCGAGTGAGACCTGCAGTTACTATTTTGGCCTCCAATTTCCATCCACACGAAACACATGCTATCGAAATCATGGGTGCTGCAGTAGAACTACTGCATATTGCCACGTTGGTTCATGATGACACAATAGATGATTCTAATTTAAGGAGAGGGAAGGAAACAATTAGCAGTATATGGGGACGAAATATTGCTGTCTTAGTTGGAGACTACATTTTCGCGTCCTCAGCGAGACACGTATGTGATACAGGTAACGTTAAAGTTATTAAACGTTTCTCGGAGACGATTATGGAGCTTTCAAGAGGTGAACTTCAAGAAATTTCCGAAGCTTATTCATCTAACCAATCTATGGAAAGCTATTTGGAGAGGATATATAAGAAGACAGGGTCTCTATTTATGACAGCCGGCGAATCTGGAGCCGTCTTAAGTGGGGCTTCAGAAAGCTTTTGCCAAGCTTTAAAACTTTACGGCTATAATATTGGGATGGCTTTTCAAATAGTTGACGATATTCTGGACCTTAATGGTGATCAGTTGGAAATTGGTAAACCAATTGGCAATGATTTGGCTCATGGAATAATTACTTTACCAGCGATTCTATTAGTTGAAAAATATCCTCGAGATAATCCCGTTATAAAGCTAATGCAGGACCCCAAAAATACTCACCACTTGGATCAATCTGTGCAGATGATACGTAACTCATCCATAATTAGAGATTCCTATTCCATTGCTGAATCTTATTGTAATCACGCGCTGAATCAATTGAAGATTTTACCAGACATACCGTCCAGAAAGTCATTGGAACACCTCGTGGAATATGTCGTTAAGAGACGTAATTAA
>CAUZEB010000111.1:0-6248 GCA_963578655.1 Dehalococcoidia bacterium
CATCAGTACCAACCCAAAACATTCCTTCGGTGTGGTAAGACTCGGCGAATGAGAAAATCGTACAGTAAACTTCCGCTCCTGAAACATCTCGGGAAATTGGGCCACCTCCCGGTTCGCCTTTTGTCTTGTCGTTCCTAGTGAGATCGGGTGATATGATTTCCCAGTTGGTACCTTCATCACTTGAGCGAAACAAATGATTCCCTGCCACGTATAGCACTTTATGGTCATGAGGAGACAGCACAATTGGAAAAGTCCACTGGAACCTATACTTCATGTCTTTAGCCCCTTGCCCATAAACTATTTCAGGCCAAACTGTAATGATTCGAGACTCTCCTGTTTTATGATCGTAACGTATAAGCGTACCACCACCTCCAGGGGCACTACCTATAGCACCTGAATATACTATGTCAGGGTTTTCTGGATGAACCACTATATATCCGCTTTCAGATGGACCGACAGCATAACTATCTTGAAAATTGATAACAGCCTTGGCCGATCCACTTGGAGTGCTAATGGCACTATTATCCTGTTGAGTCCCATAAACTCTATAAGGAATTCTATTATCCGTAGCCACGTGATAAAACTGTGACGTTGGTTGATTATAAATAGACGACCATGTCAATCCTCCATTATAAGAAACGCAGGCACCTCCATCATTCCCTTCAATCATACGATCTGGGTCATTAGGATCAATCCACAGGTCATGATTATCACTATGAGGGGTAGTTATCATATTGAATGTCGAACCTCCATCGTCCGAACGCCAAGCCTGGATTGGAAGTGTCCACATAGTATCCGGATCTTTAGGATGTGCGAAAATATGGTGATGATAAAATGGACGTTGTCTTACAATCGAGCTATCATTTACGCACTTCCACGTGTCTCCTCCATCGTCCGAACGCAACAATGCTCCGTCCTCAGCTTCTACAATTGCCCACACTCTATCGGACTTAGCTGGTGACACTACTACACCAATACGACCTTTTATACCTCCAGGCATACCTGGATTAGTTGAAACATCTTCCCAACTATCTCCCCCGTCATTGGAGCGCCACAATCCGCTGTCTCTTCCTGCACTAACCAAACTCCACGGTGTACGTATGGCTTCCCAAATAGAAGCAAATATCCTGCGGGGATTATTGGGGTCCATTGATAAATCTATAGCTCCAGCTTTTGCACTTTTGAATAGTATTTGTTCCCAAGTACGGCCACCATCTCTTGACCTAAATACTCCTCGCTCCTTATTCGATCCGAATGCATGACCTAAAGCGGCAACAAACACTTGATTAGGATCAGAAGGATGGATTCTTATTCGGGAAATATGCCGTGTATCTCGTAATCCTATATTCTCCCAAGTCTTACCAGCGTCCGTTGATTTGTAAACTCCATCACCATGGGAAACATCACCTCGTATACATGCTTCTCCAGTACCAGCATATATTACGGAAGGATCTGATTCGGAAACAGCAATTGCTCCGATAGATGACACCCCTAAATACCCATCGGAAATGTTCTCCCAATAGACTCCACCGTCTGAGGTCTTCCAAATACCGCCGGCGCAGGCACCGAAGTAGAATGTGTTCCTATCGACTGGATCACCTGCTACTGCAACTACTCGACCACCCCTATAAGGACCTATAGATCTCCACTCTAACTTTGGAAGCCCCATTAGATCAGTATTCACGGAAATTCACTATCCTTTCAAAATATTGCTACAGGACTAAGTATTTACTGTTCTCTCTCTATATGATATTCCATTATAATCACGTCCAATAATCCTGCGATTAAATGAAAACATATCTTTATTTCAATAGTGTATACTGTCAGGATTATACTGTATTCCGACAACCAGTAGTGCACAGCGAAATTTCAAAATTTCAAAAAGGAGATAACGATTTATGGCAAACTATAGTTGCTCTGACTGTGGAATGGAAGTAGTGAATATTACATGCGGGAAATGTGGCTCAAAACTTGAACACAAGTTAATCGCAAAGGACGATGGCAGTAGTGTAGGAGTTTCCGAATGCCCGAAGGGCTGTGGGAAAATCAAATCTCCGATGTGTTGCGGCAGTGATATGGCTGTAGCTGGATAAACTAGCCTGATTTATGTAACCAAAAATCCATATGTGAAGCCTGAAGCACATCTTAGGATGCACATGTCGTTGCGGTTCAGTCTATCGATTTTATCATTAGGAGTATTTTAGAGTCCCTCTTCCTCTAAAATACTCCTAGTATGAGGAAAGGTGCCAGATACATTTTTTTTCCGTGGCCCCGGCGTAGAGTTGCGCGCTAAGTCTGGGTTATATGACAAAATCATCAATAGTGCTTGGTCCGTGAAATGGACTGTCAAAGTATATTTCTCTAGTTCTAGTCACTCGTAATCTGGTTGATTAATTTTATACTTTCCATGCGACTCAAACCATCCGTTAGGAGGTGTCAGAAATATAGATGACAACAATTATTGACTCGCACGTACACTGCTTCCCTCCATTGGGGACCAGTCGAAATGTTACACATCAACAATTAACGGAACTACAACACCACGTCCGTTTCCATAGTCAAGGAATACGTAGGGTTAGAGATGGAGCCCAAGTAGAAAGTCCTTTACTTGCTGGCGAAAAAGATGGGATATCATTCATTCCAGACTTAAACTTCAGGATAGGACGCTTTGGCAAATTGGAATTTACTCATGAGAATGAAGATTATTATATTCAATGGTATCCCGCGGACTTTGAAAACATGTCTATATCCCCCGAACTCATGATATCGCAAATGGACTACGCAGGAGTGGACAGGGGAATTATACAACATGATCGAATATACGGGCGATTAGACGATTTTCTCAGCGATTGCGTTAATAAATACCCTGATAGATTCATAGCGCTAGCTCAGATCAATGAGTGGGAGGGCGGTGAAGAACATCAACTCGAAAGGCTACGTCACCAAATTGAAGATCTAAACCACTCTGGACTTTACTTTTCTACTGGCGGATTCTTCCATTGTGACTTCCAAATAGGTATCAATGACAAATCATTAAAACCCTTATGGGACTTGGTTACAGAATTAGATATTCCCATCCACTGGTATGCAGCTAAAATCAGGAAACCTTTTCCAGAAGATTATTTAGAGGAAATCAGAGATTTAATCCAATGGGCAGAAACATATCCTGAGATCAGGTCTGTTCTCACACACGGCCTTAACAATGTTCATTACGATATTGGTAAGGCCTATCGTTTCTCGGTCCCACCAGAAATCATAACTTTATTGAATTTCCCCAAATGGCATATGGAATTAATGTTACACCTGATGGCGGGAGATTTGGAATTTCCTCCGCACGAGAAGGGATTAGAAGATATTGTTAAGTCACTCATTTCCGAAGTTGGACCTGAAAAGCTTGTCTGGGGTTCTGACATGCCAGCATGTGAACGTACATTGACGTATAAACAATCTCTAATACTTCTTAAAGACCGTTGTGATTTTCTAACAATACAAGAACGTGACATGATACTAGGAGAAAATCTAAATCGTATTTATCCACTCCGTATTTAACGGATTTCACGCTTTTGCGTTTTTGCTAAGATGGCGAATACTACTAAAATATTTAATGCCAAATATGGATTCCCCATCTTTGCCAGGTATTACTTACGAGAGGTGATTTACCTATGACTATAGAACCTATTGCTGATTGGGTAACCTTCCCAGATAAAGACTGGATTTCTATCGAACCCGAAGAAGCAGGTCTCGATCCCCGAGGATTCGAATCATGGATAGCTAAATTGAGTATTAGAGGGGCCGATTTCGGCGGGGAAGATCATAAGGAAAACCGATTCGGCGCCGTCATAACAAGAGGTGGCTACTTGGTCCAAACTTGGGGAGACGCTCATTACAAATTCCAGACAGCCTCTGTCGGGAAGGCTTTGTGTTGGGTCCTATTAGCCTTTGCAATAGAGGATGGCCTGATAGATCCAGACGAACCCATTAATAAAACATGGACCGGTGAAGGCCAACTTACGCATCCTCACAAGTTTTTAAATCAGGGCCATCACATCTCATTAACATGGAGACATCTTATAGGGTTCAGATGGGGTAATGTTCATTACGGTGGTTTCCCTATAGAACTAGGAGTTCGTTGGGCACAGCGAAAGACTGGACTTGAAAATAGAGACGTAATAGATGGCGTTCCAGAATGGAGTAACTGGACAGGTGATCCTCTATATGATCTATACTCGCATGCCGAACCGGGCAGTGTAGGAGTGTACAGTAGCGCAGGCTTCTGGAGGCTTGGTCAGGCACTGACCGTTCTCTGGAATCGCGACCTAAAGGATATTATAGATGAACGGCTTTTTTCTAAAATTGGTATCCCTAGCAATGAATGGGACTGGTACACCGGAGATAAAGTTAGAGGAACAAAATATTTCTATCCAGAAATTCCAGACTCGTATACATATCTAGATCCACCCTTTGAAATAAATGGGATTCCTGTGAGAGGTGGCCCAGGCTGGATTGTAATAAGCGCATTGAACTTGGCTCGTTTCGGTCATTTGTTAGCAACTCGCGGCAATTGGAAGGGACGACAAATTATCGATCCACTCTGGCTAAGAGGTCATGGTGGAGGTAATAAAAGTGGTGTGAGTGGTGAAAATACATTTTACACTGCAATGAGTATGGTGACTACAGAAGGTATCGATTACCAATATAGTACGGCTAGAGAAAGCTTTATACCTAGTAATTTATTTGTAGGGCCTGTGGCCTATGGATCGTGAGATATGACTACAGTAATGCTATAATTTACAATAGATATAACATCGTCCAAGGAGACAAAGAATGGCACACTATTTGCTATTGGGATCATATACTAATGAAGGCTGGGCTGCGCAAATTAAAAGTCCTCAAAATAGAATCGAAGCCATACGTCCAGTGGTTGAACGACTCGGTGGTTCGATAGAAGCCGGTTATTTAGCGTTCGGGGAGTACGACTTGGTTATTCTAGTACAGATGCCAAACAACATCAGTATGGCGGCTTTGTCCCTAGCAGCATCTGCAGGTGGAGCTCTGAGTGCATTAAAAACCGTACCATTACTTACGATAGATGAGGGACTTGAAGCTCTTGCTAAGGCTGGAAGCCTGGAGTATAAACCACCAGGCAATTAATTTGATAAGCCGACACACGCCACAGAACATAGCAGACCTGAGAGAGAGCTATACATTAAAACGGACCGCACTTATGTCTGCCGAGATATAACTGTTGTCACGCGTAGCTTCTTAGTCGTCCGAATCTGAGGATGCGTCAGCTTTGCCAGAAAACAGACCATTTCTCGTAAGAACAGTTCTTACTCGTTCCTTTTGTACTGAATCTACAGCGGCAATTTTAGTTTTCCCAATCTTTGCTGTGTCTAGGGTAGGGATGGTTATATTGTTATCTGTTTTTGCCGCATCTCTTATATCCGCGAAGTTGGCTTCGCTAGTCGCGAAGAAATTCGCTTGCAACCCGTCTACAATCGAAATCTTTTTCCCTCTATCTAATTCGCTTATCTGGGAGCCTTTCAGTCCACCCATCATAGATGACAGATGATTATTACCAAGGTTCACTAAGTCATCGCCTTCTATTTTATCGACTATTGCATAAATCCTGTCTTTTCCTATTCCGGAAATTCCTTTAGCATCTATGCCTTTTGCTAATCCGATCAATTTATTACTTGTAAGTGTTGATATCTGATCTGTATCCATGGCTTTTGCCATACCCTTAGCCTGATCATTACCAATATTATTAAGCAAAGTGTCATCCATTTCTCTAGCCATAGCTAATACTGTTTTCCCACCTAACCCCATAAGATTACTACTCTTCATACCACGAACCATATCTCCAATTCTCTGTCCACCCAAATCCTTGAAATCATCGTCTTTCATGTTCCAAGCCATATTAGCCAAATTATCACCACCAAGGTCCTTCATCTGGTCACGGTCCATGTTGCGAGCCATATTAGTTAACTTTTCACCACCAAGATCCTTCATCTGGTAACGATCCATGTTGCGAGCCATGTTAGCCATCTGCTGACCACCAAGATCTTTCATCTGGTCACGGTCCATGTTGCGAGCCATATTAGTCATCTGCTGACCACCAAGATCTTTCATCTGGTCACGGTCCATGTTGCGAGCCATATTAGTTAACTTTTCACCACCAAGATCCTTCATCTGGTCACGATCCATGTTACGGGCCATGTTAGCGATCTGCTGACCACCAAGATCTT
>CAUZEB010000112.1:0-6232 GCA_963578655.1 Dehalococcoidia bacterium
CCTGATAGGTGTAGCCCCCATTGCAAGCGCTGCATCAACATACTGTTCTCTTTTTAGTTCCAGTGTAGACGATCTCACTACACGAGCCATAACCGGCGACTGGGTAATCGTCAACGCTATTATTATGTTCTGGACACTGCCGCCAAGTAAAGCCATAAATGCCATACCTAATAATATTGTGGGGATTGTCATTAATCCATCCACAACCCTCATTATCACAGCGTCCATCCTATAATCATATCCTGCGACAATACCAAAAAATATGCCTACTATAGTGGCACTCGCGGCTACAGATCCAGCCACAGTCAATGATATTCTGCTTCCGTACAAAACCCTACTGTATACATCTCTTCCCAAGTGATCAGTCCCAAACCAATATTGACTCGATGGAGATATGAATTTGTCTAACGGGGTTAGTTTCTGTGGATCTATACTAAATAAAATAGGGGCAGCAAGAGCAAGAAGAACCATAAACATTACCACCAACAAACCGTATGTCATATTTGGATTTTTACGTAGCTCTAATAGAGCCGCTCTAGCCATAATTCTAGGACGACTCATAGGAACCAAATCTGATATATTGTTGCCGTTATTTGTGTTCATATTCAGTATCTTATTCTAGGGTCTAAATAAGCGTAAGTAAGATCAGTTAAGAGGTTAATAAACGCGTGAAACAGGGCAGATAAAAGTATAATTCCCTGGATCAATGGGAAATCTCTATTTTGAACAGCATTCACCATAAGCCTACCCATACCAGGAATAGTGAAAACCTGCTCTGTAACGACAACACCTCCTAACAATATCGCCATGCTAGCTCCTACGACGGTCACCACGGGTAGCAATGCATTCCGTAGGGCGTGTCGTATTAGTACAAATTCCTCTCTAACGCCCTTAGCTCTAGCAGTCCTAATATAATCTTGGTTGAGGGTTTCCCTGACAGTTGCCCTCGTCATACGTGTAAAAAGAGACATTATTACTAGACCCGTTGCAATGGAAGGCATAATTAGATGCCTAATGAATTGCACCACACTTTCCTCAGGTGGGATATAACCGTTGGCGGGTAACCACCGTAAATGTACGGCAAACACGAGCATAAATATGAAACCTAGAAAGAATAAGGGGATAGAAAACCCTAACGTCGAATACACCATCACTACCCTATCTATCCAGGTATTGGCTTTCCAGGCAGCCAGAACTCCTAATGGAATCCCTAACACAATAGCAAAGGTCATTGACAGACCACCTAACCACAGAGTGGGTGCTACCCGGGAACCTATCAAAGTTATGACGCTTTCCTTACCAAAAAAAGACAGTCCCAGATCGCCTCTCGCCGCACTCCACAGCCAATCAACCAACTGTACCATAATGGGTCTATCAAGTCCTAATTGGACTCTAATAGCCTCAATTTGCTCAGGAGAAGCTTTGATACCACCTGCCATTAGAGCAGCAGGATCACCAGGAACAAAATGAGTTAGTCCAAAGACAAATATTGCCACAGCCAGCACGACAGGTATCATGGCTAGTACTCTTCTAACAATGTATCCCTTCACGAATCCTTACCCTTACCAAAAAAGGCTACCATTCTATTAATCAAACCTCACAGAATGTTTTACTATTCATACCAAAATAAGTTGTCTTGAGAAACCGTGGACTATAACTGTCTGTACAGCGGCGAATTATACAGTCGAGGTTTTCATAAATCAAGATCAGGCGTACCCTTTAATACGTGAATGACGCATAGGATAGACATATTCTACTGTTAGAAACATTAACAGACAGCTAAAGAGATCTTATTCTTTTTCCTAAGATAACACGCATATCTATACTGAGACATTCTGCAAAACCCGGTATTGCTTTCCATGCACAGAATATATGAACATCCTCGTTAATATTTTGTTCTTGACATTAATCTAATCCGACAACACCCGTTTCAGATCATCTATAGGTATACCATATCGAATATTATTATCACGACCCTCTATCGAATTCGCCCGCAATATCGAATTAATTATTGCTTCCTCGGTAGCCTCTACAACACCTCTAAAAAGAGGTGTTAAATGCGCATCATCTATATCAGGACGGACTGCAGAATTTGAGAAGGCTATAACGAAATCACCACTACCATGACTAGCTATAGCTCCTACTCTACCCAAACCCAACGCACTTCTACGTGCCATTCTACCTAATTGTCTAGCAGTGACAGGTGCATCCGTTGCTACAATTATCATTATAGATCCACCAGATTCATCACTCATTTCTTTAGGTAACAACTTTCGTCCAACATGAATCCCGTCTATTCTAAATTCTCTCGGGTCTCCTGTATTTGTTAGTGTCATAGCTCCAACCGTATAACTCCCATTGGGACAATCGCATATTCTAGAGGAGGTGCCTATTCCACCTTTCCAACCAAATCCGGTCATACCTGTTCCAGCCCCTATACTACCTTCCTCTATATTGGGGGTGTATGCTAAATCTATGGCTCTATTAACGTGGCTTCGGGCTACATGCTTTCCCAAAATATCATTCAAATAGCTATCGTTGCATTCTCCTACCACAGGATTAAAAGAGTACGTTCCCTCATTATGTTCAGCCATATAAGTTGAAAGAGCATCTGCAACTATCCAGCAATTTAATGTATTGGTCAAAGCAATAGGACTTTCGATCACGCCTAATTCTTGGATTTGTGGGAGTCCTACAGACTTCCCAAAGCCATTTATAACGTGTACAGCTGCGGTCACCTTATCGTTGAATATATTTCTTTGATGTGGGATTATCACTGTAACTCCGGTACGTATTGGTCCCATGCCAACATGCAGGGGTCCTGAATCTTTCATTAGTGTGACGTGACCAACAGTAACGCCTTCTACGTCGGTAATAGTATTATATCGCCCGTGGGTTAACAGGCCTATCTTTATCCCTAAGTTACTAATTCTTGGTCTCATATTAGCTGTATTTTCTTGGATCATACCTACCTCCTATCTTCAAACACGTCAATTTTCATATTCCACAGCCCATACTGGAAAATTTAATACACCGATAACAAAATGATTAAGCCTCCAATTGTCAGTATAATATCAAATATTTGTCTTGCATCCAGACCTTCATTAAATAGAAGAATACTACCCGTTATAGGGATTATAGGATAAATTGCTGATGAAGCTGCAACTAAGGAAACAGTCCCAATCTCGGAGCCTCTTGAAAACGCAAGAAGTCCTGCTGTGTCAGCAACAGCTATTAATATGATACTCATCCATAAGGACAAAGAAAGTCTTTGCCTCGGCACAGTTTTAATCATCCCTGAAGTAAAGGCAAACATCAATAATATGATCACTCGATTAACATAAACAAGTATAAACCAACCCAGATCTCTGGACAATAAACGCAATAAATATTGCCATACTCCTATTCCTGCCATGGCTACAACACCGTAAATAACACCTATGCTGATAGTAAATTTACGGTCACCAGTTGAATCGAAGCCACATGAAAGCAGAATCACTCCAATTACAGTTCCTGACACGCCAATAACTTGAACAGCACTCAATCTCTCTCCGAGAAAAACCAAGGATAGAGCGATAACCACTATCGAATAGGATGCTACGATAGGACTGATTAAACCAACTTACTCAGATTTAAGAGCTCTGTGAAAGAAGAGTCAGGCCTACCCAATGAGCCAATGTTATCTCAGGAAAATCATCCAAAGCGAGGATATAAAAAGAACAAATAATGGCAGCTACTAGGTGAACATTAACAACCGTGCGTAAGATACCCAATTTCCGTGATATTGCCGCGGTGAGAAGGTCAGCAATACCCCAACCTCCCGCAGCAATAATCCCAAATATTACACTTTCTATAATCACATCGGCAGGGTACTAATTCATTGGAAATAAGTAAAGCAGTAATAGCTATATTTTACCGAAAGGCTTCTGATTTCGGGTCGCAACTGCACCCTTGCAATACAGAATTTGGTATCATGTAAGTCGTTCTAATGTAAATGCCACTTAAATGATATTTACTAACTAATTAATCCACACAATATCTCAGATTGAGGTTTAAAGTACCGATGACATCAAATACTAAACTAGAACATATCATGTCACACAAGACGATTTCTGATGCACAAATTTCCCCTGACGGAAAATTAATTGCATTCGTAATTGGAGATCAATATATACATGAAACACAGCTTCCCAAATCGAGCATTTGGATCGTCTCTAAAGACAGTAGTGTTATCAACAGACTTACTTCAACCGATTGTTCTAACACTAGTCCAAGATGGTCGCCAGACGGTAAAATGATAGCCTTCCTATCTAATGAAGAAGATCCCAGCAAGCTTCAAATTTATCTGATCGACAGGAATGGTATAGAAAAGACTAAACTCACACGTAGTCAGGAAGGTGTTACTAATTCACGTGGACTGAATCCGATGGCCTGGTCTCCAAGAGGGGATGAAATCGCTTTTATTGCACTGGAAGTCACTTCTCCTGTTAATGATGATGGATTCCTGAGTGACGTCATAGAATTCGAACAAAACCCCAGATACGAACGACTCCATTCTATAACAATTAAAAATGGGGAAGCGACATGCATTTCTCCCAAATATTTACAAATTTGGGAATTCTCCTGGTCTCCTAATGGTAAGGAATTCGCAGCGGTGGCTTCAGAGTTACCTTATGCTCACTCTTGGTATAACGGAAAACTTGTAACATTTACAGCCAATTCAGGCCATTATTTTGAGATTCACAGGGATATAAATCGACAACTTGCAAAACCTACCTGGTCGAACAATGGTAGCCAAATTGCTTTTATATCATCCATCTGGAGTGATAGAGGTTTAGTCGCGGGAGGAATCTTTATTGTACCAAGATATGGCGGTGAGGCCAGGGAATTGACTTTAGGTCACGTTGCTAGTGACACATGGTTAGAGTGGACAAAGAATGACGAAACTCTCGTTACTATAGCGCACGAAAGAGGTTACATAAGTCTATCAAATATTTCCATCACCACAGGTTCCCGTACCACCATATGGAAAGATGAGGCTGTATTCTCTGAATCGCAATGGCCTAAATTCACCAGTGATCGCTCGGGAAACATTGCAGTCGTGAAAGAAGACACTCGTAACCCAAGGGAGATCTTTATATTCGAACAACTTGATTCTAAATTAAATCTACGTCAAGTAACTAATATCCATCGAACTACCAAAACATCATCTGTGGGATCTACCCAGACTGTCCATTGGAAGGGAGCCGACGGGCTGGATATTCAAGGGCTTTTCATAAAACCTAGTGGATCCAAACCGGATAGAAATCTTCCCATGGTAACAATAATTCATGGAGGTCCAACAAATACCTACACACACCAATTTTATGGAGGTATGGCACGCTGGGGATGGATGGAATTACTATCAGAATATGGCTTTGCAATCTTTCTCCCAAATCCAAGGGGCAGCACTGGATGGGGCTTAAATTTCGCCGAAAGTAATCTAGGTGATATGGGAGGAAGAGATTGGGAAGACATTCAAAAAGGCATAGATTTCTTAATAGAAGAAGACCTTATCGATCCAGATCGCCTAGGGATAGCGGGATGGAGTTATGGTGGATTCATGACAGCATGGGCCGTTACTCAAACGAATCGTTTTAAATGCGCTATGATGGGCGCAGGCATATCGGATTGGCGTAGTTTTCACGGAAAATCATATCTTTGCGACTGGGACGCTAAACATTACGGAAATGCTGATCCATGGGATCCTGATGGTCTATACAAGACTTTTTCTCCCATAACTCACGTGAGGAATGTTACGACCCCAACACTGATAATCCATGGCGAAAAGGACGATGATGTACCAGTCGAACAATCTCACTTATTCTATAGAGCTCTGAAAGACCTTGGTATAAGCACTGAATTAATTATATATCCAAGGGAACCACACGGACCACAAGAAAGGAACCATATTATTGACATGAACACTCGGATACCTTTGTGGTTCGCTAAATTTTTAAAGTAACTCATTTTCTGTAGACAGGAATTGATTAGCAGTTATTGTATCGCCTTCCATAAGAGTGCAGGATCATTTGAACGTACATAACTAGGAGGCTAAACAATAATCTCGGACGACGAACCTGTCCCAACGATGAATGGCAATAGTAGTACCATGCAAAAACTCATTCTAGTAGAGCAACTCCGATAAGATTACCTACTCCATAAGTGACAACAGCTGCAGACCCGCCTGCTA
>CAUZEB010000113.1:0-6155 GCA_963578655.1 Dehalococcoidia bacterium
ATACCGGCTATATCCTGAGAGTTTGATATTCTCCATTGCCCGTGACCGTCATATCCCAGCGTGGCCGTTTTTACTATCCAGGGTAGTTCTAGCTGAACCATACCTAATTCCGCAGGGTTTTCTATAACAGTGTATTTCGTTACAGGGATGTGGTTTTCTGTTAGGAAATGTTTTTCTTTGGTTCTATCTTGAGCAAGTCCTAAACTTTTGCTTCCTGGTCTGACTCTGATTAGCTTTTCCAGACCGTCCGTTAAGGTCACAGGGATATTTTCCCATTCCAAAGAAGCGCAGTCAGATACATCTGCGAAATTTTTTAAAGTGTCTGGGTGATCAAAAGGTGCGTCGAATGCCACACTAGCAAATCTCTTTGCTGGTGCATTTGGTGATGGGTCCCAAACTGATACCTTGTAACCAAAACGTAAAGCAGCTTCAGCGAAAAAGCCTCCAATTTGACCGCCCCCTAGCATTCCCAGGGTGCTACCTAAAGGAATTACCAAATTTCGGTCTTCAATTTTCAAATTGCACCCCGTGATTCTGGAGTTAACAATACGGTTTCGGTCAGGGTGTTTCGCCAATTTCTCAATCTAGTTTTTAAGCCTTCGTCTTGAATAGCGAGTATTTCGGCGGCTAAAATCGCAGCATTTTCCGCACCTCCGATCGCAACTGTGGCCACTGGAACACCTCTTGGCATTTGCACTATGGAAAGTAGTGAATCCATGCCTTTAAGGTGCTCTAAGGGTACTGGGACTCCAATTATAGGGAGGATTGTTTTGGCAGCAAGCATACCGGGCAAATGTGCAGCTCCGCCCGCCCCAGCTATGATTACCTTTAGTCCTCTATCCTCAGCCTTTTCGGCATATTCAAATAACCAGTCGGGAGTTCGGTGAGCGGATACAAGTCTGAGTTCGCTCTCCACCTCAAGATGGTCCAATAGATCAACAGATTTTCTCAAAATTGGGAAATCAGAAGTACTACCGCCAACTATACCCACTAAAGGATTCCCTTTCTTCCTAGTATTTATAGGCATACCAATCTCCTTGTTGCTGTGAATTCCATATCAGAAACGATACGAAAACAGTTTAAATCCCCTTCCTTGATGAAGCAATAAATTATGCTTGGCCATGTTTATTGAGCAATCGAATCTAAAATGCTTAACTTTTCAACCCAACTCTAGCCTCTACGGTGGCGTCTATATCCGGTGTATCGGTCGGCACCAAAGTCGCAACTTCCGCTGGTATCTCTACGGCTGCGGTGGAGGATATATCTGGGATTGGCTCAGTCCGCGCGGCACAACTTACCAACAGAATCGTACATACTGTAACCATTAGCAGTATCAGATTAGATCTTAGCTTCATATCCGATATTCCATGAAACTCCGAGTCGGTAACCGTGAATCCATTATATCAGGGCTAGAAAAAGTGTGTACACAGTCTAGGCGTGATAGCTCAAAGGTGGAGCCTTTTGCTCCTCTGCTTGCAAAACAAGGAGTCTCTCACGTAGTCGTAGATGAATCTACTATTATTAACCACTCGAAACCCTTCATATCACGCTGTAACCTGCGAAACTGTGGTACAAATGCCAATAAACGAGTTAAAACGAAGGGAGACCATATAGTAGGTAAAGACTTTTAACACCTGTATAGGCGTATATAATCGGTGGCGCGCCTGAAGAGATTCTAACCCCCAACCCCCGGTTCCGAAGACCCTCTCGTATTAATTTCCACTGTATTCTGATGATCGCCATTATACAGTCTCTACGTCTACATTACGCCGAAGAGTTGAAGAGTTACATTGTGACAGATATCGGCATATATCACCGCACAAGTCTCATAACTGTCCTAACAATGACGTTTTCAATTATGTTTTCTCTTACAGCCTTACGCATCAACAGATAATAGTAGGTAAATGCATTAGAGATAATGGTTGGTGATTGTGTGGAGATATTGGAGATGTCTTAGAGCATGTGTTAATAGGTGATGGATACCCGAGACAGACCTTTGAAACAAAAAAGGCTTCTTTACTTGACACACTGACTTATAATCGAACAAATGGATTCTATAATAAGACACATGAGGCTAATGTTATTCGTACTCGTCGCTCTTGTTGGTACAGCTTGTACCGATAACAAAGCATTGCCTGATTTAGACGCTACAGTAAAAGCTAGAGTTGCAACAACGATTGCAGCTAAAGCTCCCTCTCGTGTATCTGCAAAATTATCTGAGCCGATTCCTTCAGAAGAGTACATTGAAATTGTTTTCACTCCCAGCACATACAAGAGAATCAATTCATTGAAGGAGACGGTGACTAACATACTGGTAGAATTCCTAATAACAAATGCTCATCCAACTAAGGCCATTGATATAAATCGTGTAGGTTGGGAGTTCGGTAAGCAGTCGGTCAATTATTCTGGCTATGGAGTACAACGGCATCAAATTAACCCATGTATTGTCCCAGGTGAAACCGTTAGGGTACGCTTTAATAGTAAGGTTGATGCTACGTCTTATGGTGTGGATGATTTTAAATATCAGCAGGTGCGTTCCAGTTGGTGTGAACCCCTGATAGGCATAGATGAATCTCTATTGGAAGAGGTGTCCGTAGATATTACAAGGGACGATGGCATGTTTACAGTAGCAATCACAAATGATTCGCTAACATATATTGGTTGGACAGGGGAACTATTACGTAAAGATGTCGAGGGAAATATAATCACCAAGACACCCTTTATTCTTCCATCCGTTCCCTGTATTAAACCTGGCGGAAGGACGACTTTTGATGCTAAATCATCTCTCGACTTCTTTGGTAAAGAGTATGAACCTGATAATTTAAATACTATTTACTCAGGTATGATGTTAGTTGAACCAGAGTTTAGGACCATAGAACTCTATAAATGTAATTAATAAAGACGATCACGGCAATAGCTGTGTAGATCATTCTAAATTTATATAAAGAAGGCGTCCTAAGATTAACGGAGATTTCAGATATCCCTTGGTTAGGTGGGTTTAACTGCCTACTACTTGTCACACTCTACCTTATAATAGAACAAAGGCCTTCTACAATAAGCTGCTCAGGTCTAATGTTACTCGTACCTATGGCCTTTTCTGATACAAGATAATATTATTAATAAGCTGAATCGGACTTAAAGATCCATTAGAAATATATTCACTTTCCTCTATTTAGATAAAAGTTTCACCAGCCTAAATAATTTGAGCAATACAAATTTGCATGACATGTGCATCACCACATTCTCTTTTTTGCCACTGTGAGGTCATCAAAAATAGGAAAATAAAACTAATACACTTATTATTCCGACAGCAGATCATTTCATTGTATATTTATTTGGTAAGCAATAATGATTAAATGAATCATTACATTTCAGTTTGTTAGAATAAATTCTTGAAGATTAATGGAGGACTGAGAAATGAAATTGAAAGATAAAGTTGCGATAATTACAGGTGCATCCCGCGGTCAAGGTGCTGCTGAAGCCAGGCTTTTCGCAAAAGAAGGAGCGTCGGTCATTATCGGTGATATATTAGACGATGAAGGGGAAAAAGTTGCACGTGAGATAAAAGAAAACGGAGGGTCCGCATTATATGTTAGGTTAGATGTCCGAAATGAAAATGACTGGAATGCCGCAGTGAGAGTTGCAGTTAGAACATTCGGCAGATTGAATATATTAGTTAACAACGCAGCAATTCTCACGTTGAGCACTATAGAAGAAACTACAAAAGAAGAGTGGGATAATGTCATGGATATCAATATGTGGGGAATCATGTTAGGAACTAAAACTGTTTTACCTGAAATGCGCAAAACAGGTGGTGGATCTATAGTAAATATTGCTTCATTATCGGCTATAAGTGTGCAGCCATGGGCTGCTGCTTATCACGCATCTAAAGGAGCAGTAAGAATCCATACAAAAGAAGCAGCCTTAGAATTTGCTAAAGACAACATAAGGGTCAATTCCATTAATCCTGGAGCCATTGATACAGACATGATCAGGAATGCATACGGCATTGAACGCCAAGCTGAATATTTAGATCTAATACCTTTAGGGAGATTGGGGACCCCAGAAGACATAGCAAAAGCGGTCGTGTTTTTTGCCTCAGATGACTCAAGTTATATTACGGGCTCTGAACTTACTATCGATGGCGGTAGATTGATCAAATCATAACCCTTGGAACGCATGCTGAAACAGAAGAAAATGGTGCAATTCTAAAAAAGACGATGCAAACGCCTGTAAACTCGTTGAAATAGTGGGAGACTATGGGGTTCTGTATTCTTTCATCGACAAGGATCTCGTTAGCGTTAACTCCTATCTCATGCATAAGACTACCTGCTGTATGCCCTAGGTCGTGGAGCCTTATATCCCTATCGATTCTTGTGATTTTTTGAGGTTTTGCCCAGGTGATTGCTTCTAAAGCTTTTCCCGTCAACAGATCCCTTTTTATTTTTTGATAATGTTGATCTGTTATGCTTATAACTTCGCCTTCGATTTCTTGAGTTGTGTTCAGAGGAGTCTGCACGTTTGATTACATGGGTCTCGTTTAAACTAGGAGAAAATCCCCCGTAATCAAATCCTTCCAGAATCTTTCGCTCTATTTTGGATCCCAGTACTCGTTCAACCCGCTTTACAAGAGATTCATCTTCACTGGTACAGAATGTGAATGCTTCCCCGTTTTTATTTGCTCGACCTGTTCTGCCGATTCTGTGAATGTAGTTATCCACGGTGTTTGGCATATCAAAGTTAATAACATGTGTTACTTCGGAGACATCTATTCCTCTGGATGCAATATCGGTAGCAACAAGTATGTCGTGTTTCCCGTTTCGAAACCCATTAATCGCATTTTGACGCTTATTCTGGGACATATTCCCTTGGAGCGCTGTTACCCTAAAGCCAACTTTCTCAAGGTCTAAAGCAAGAAATCGAGCTCGTCTTTTAGTTCTTGTAAAAATCATCACCTGGCCCGTTGCCGTTCGGTCCAGTAAATGAGTGATCATATTTTTCTTCATCTTGTCTGTTGTAGGGTACAAGGAGTGACTGACTGTTCTCGCCGGGGCGATGACTCCTATTTGAACAATTTCTGGTTCATGGAGGATTTCAGATGTGAGTGCTCGAATTTCTGGCTGCATAGTCGCGGCGAAAAACAGTGTTTGCCTTTTTAACGGAAGGTAACCAAGAATACGGCGAATGTCTGGGAGGAATCCCATATCAAACATCGTGTCTGCTTCGTCAATTACCAAGATAATAAGCGCTGACAAATCTATCGTTTCTTCTCTAATGTGATCCAGTAAGCGTCCAGGACATGCAACGATTATGTCTGTTCCATTTGCCAGTGCCTCATCTTGACGTTTTTTATTAACTCCACCATAAAGTGTTGTACTACGTATCTTAGTATTAGCCGAAAGGGTTTTTACAGAGTTATTTATCTGGTCTGCCAGTTCACGGGTTGGCACAATCACCAGAGCCCTTGCAACTCTTTTTCCACTATGACGTTCAGTTTTACTGTCAAGTGCTGACAATGTTTCAAGTATCGGGAGAGCAAAAGCTGCTGTCTTGCCGGTGCCAGTTTGGGCCAGGCCTAGTAGATCTCTACCCTTTAATGCTATCGGTATCGCTCTTTCTTGAATTGGTGTTGGGACTTGGTACCCCAAACCATTAATTACTGCTAGTGATCGAGGTGATAGATTTAAATCTTTGAATTCCAGCGTAAGTCCCGCCTTGTCCTGAAGATCAGGCAATTTGTTTGGTAACTCCTGACCTAGGAAAGGTTCGAGGAAGTCGCAGATGAGTATCTCACAGCAAGGCCGTGGATACCAAGGGGAATAATACCCTGTATTCACTATAAAAGCACCTGATCAGTAGCTCTAAGAGTGGTACTTTAGTCTAATCTAAAGGCATTGATCACTGAAGTCGACGTTAGCTATTCAAAGAGGTCTCAATAATCCAGATCTATACAAAGCTGCGAAGATAGCCCTATCGTTATTCTCTAGGTAGTTGGGATTAAAGAGTATGCCCTAATACCTGAACCTGTCGGCTCTTATGTCTGGATGCCGGATATGATTTATCCAAAATAGAGACCTTCAAAGGGGGAAGGACGTATGTGTCGTGATCGTCTCAGTTGCTCGATATGGACTCTGCCTTTAATTGACAGGTTACAT
>CAUZEB010000114.1:0-6140 GCA_963578655.1 Dehalococcoidia bacterium
AAATTCAGATATCCTCCGTGAAACAATTGTAAGGTTAACTAAATGGAAAATCCAAAAATAGAATCATTATGTAAGATTCTATATCAAGAACGATTGAACGGGTTTCTAGACAAGACTGTAATTGGTGGGCTCGACCAATTCCTAAAACTTTGGAAGTTCGACCTTAAAACAGTTGTAATTAATTTTAAATCCTATTCTAGCTTGAATCCCAGCCAACGTAGGACATGGGCAAATTCAATATTGAATAGATGTTCGAACAACTTCACCTGTGAAACAAAGGGGAAAGAGGCGCTACGTACGCCTAGGATCTCAACGTCATATAACATGAAATCTAATACCGCATCTCTATATGACGACATAAGACTTTTAAAGGGTATCTCTAAGGGTACGTTTTTAAAGTTAGAACGACTAGGCATAAAGAATATCGAAGATCTTGCATTTTTGTTCCCGAGAAAGCATCACAACTATGCAAACATACGTAAAGTTGTGGAATTGAAACCCGACGAAGAGCAAACTCTTATATGCACTGTACTGGGGACTACTCATGTTGGACCGAACAAAAGGAAACGTTCCACAGAGGCCATGCTGGGAGACGAAACAGGGAAGGTTAGGGCTATATGGTTTAATCAACCATGGATGAAGAAAACTCTGAGGCAAGGCATTAGAGTTGTTATAAGTGGTAAGGTAAATATTTTTAGAAGTCAAATAGTCTTTGAGTCTCCCGAATACGAAATTTTTCAGGATAATGATGGTTTTTTGCATACAGGAAGACTTGTACCTGTTTACCCTTCGACGAATCATTTGCCGCAGCGCACTCTCCGAAGACTCGTTAAGCAAGCTGTAGATATTGCTTTACCACAAATAACAGACTTTCTACCTACCGAGTTAAAATCCCATCTTCAACTACCAGACCTACACGACTCTATTTTGCAGATACATTTCCCAGATTCGACGTCTGATTGGGAATTAGCCAAACGTCGGCTTAGTTTTGACGAATTGTTTTTAATCCAGCTAGCCGTTCTCAAACGCAAATTTGAATGGAAAGAAAAGGGCAAAGGTATCTCGTTTATCCGGAATAAATGCTTTTTGAGAGCATTCACCAACAGTATTCCTTTTACTTTAACAGCCGCTCAGGTAACGGCCTTAGATGAAATCCTATCTGATTTACAAAGTGACAAACCTATGAACCGTCTGCTACAAGGGGATGTAGGGAGTGGAAAGACAATCGTAGCAATAGGGGCTCTATTGTTGGCAAAATTCAACAAATACCAATCAGCATTAATGGTGCCAACAGAGGTTTTAGCTGAACAACATTTCATCTCAATTACTAACCTTCTAAACGGTGAGGTATCCGCAACAGAGGGCTCCAAAGTAGTATCGTTAGAAATTCATGGTTTTGATGATCCAATTAAGATAGGTTTGCTCACTGGTAGTCTAAATAGAAAGAACAAAGATGTCATTCATAAATTGATAGAGAACGGTGACATTGACGTAATAATAGGTACCCATGCTCTAATACAGTCTTCAGTGGAAATACCGAATTTAGCATTAGCTATTGTCGATGAACAACACAGGTTTGGAGTAATGCAAAGGGCGTCTTTAGAGCAGAAAGGGATTCGTCCTCACATGTTATCTATGTCCGCCACGCCAATACCACGCTCTTTAACACTCACGCTTCACGGAGACCAAGATATATCAACTATATCCCAACTCCCGCCTGGCAGGCCACTCATTCGCACCCGATGGATAGCGCCAAATAAGCGTGAGTCTGCTTATCACCTAATACTTCAGGAAATTAACTCGGGTAGACAAGCGTTCATCGTCTGTCCGTTTATAGAAGAATCAGAGATTATTCAAACCAAAGCGGCAATTGAAGAGCATCAAAGACTCTCTGAAACTGTGTTTCCAGATCTCAACCTAGGTCTATTACATGGTAGGATGCCTTTGCGTGACAAAGAGAATGTCATGAATCAATTTAAGAATAAAGAGCTAGACATTCTTGTATCCACTCCTGTGATAGAGGTCGGGATAGACATCCCTAACGCTACTGTAATGCTAATAGACGGGGCGGATCGTTTTGGTCTTGCTCAATTACATCAATTTAGGGGTAGGGTAGGAAGAGGGCAACACCAAAGCTACTGTCTACTGTTATCGGATACCGCAGGCAATGAAGCAAGAGAACGCCTACGGATAATAGAGCGTATCTCCGATGGCTTCAAATTGGCAGAGGAAGACCTGCGAATTAGAGGTCCAGGAGATTATTTAGGTACACGGCAAAGCGGAATTCCCGAATTAAGAATCGCCGACATAACTGACCACGAATTACTATCAACAGCTCGTCGGGAAGCAGAAAAGATCTTGAGAAATGATCCTAACTTGTCAAATATATCCAATAAACTATTATTGAAACGATTACAATCTTTTTCTGGTAATTCTTGGATCTGAAACTAGTCAGCTACCGTAAATCTCATATGTCAAACCCCATCAAACACCTTCGGAAAGGAGTAGATTTTAACTCAGTGATAGTCCTACGTTTATCTGAGCGTGTTGAGCATTGTAAAGGATACCTCTAATAGCAAGAGTTGTCCTGTCTTTATTGACATCCACGTTGAATAGTCTTACCTTCTATCTATATCCTATTGTCTATACACAAGTTCCCCCTAGTCTTAACAAGGGTATTTAGATTTCATGTATGAGAAAAGTAAGAGGAGTGATTTATGGCAAAAATTAAGCATATTGCGTTGGCTACTCAGAACGTTGAGGAAACGGCTAACTTCTACAAGCAGGTTTTCGACTTAGAAGAAGTGGGTAGTGTCGACAATGAGAATGCTGAAGGACGATACTTGAGCGACGGAAACATTAATCTGGCAATCCTTCATTTCAAAAACGAAATTATCGCCGGTCAGGAATTCAGCACAAGCTATTCTGGTATACACCACATCGGATTCCAAGTAGAAAATGCTTCAGAAATGCAATCGAAACTCAAAAATGCCAACTCCATGCCCCGAGAAGACATCAACACTTTACTGCATTCAAGTATGGACGTAGAAAGTGGGGGTCGTAATGTCGAACTAAAATATACCGGCCCAGACGGGATAATGATAGATATATCCCAGGGCGGCTGGATAGGTGCCGACTGAGGAATAAAAGAAATCCTGTTAACATTGTGAAAGGCCCTTACAGTCTATAATCAATTCAAAAAGGGACGGCTCGCCGCTTTACCAAAGACTGTCGATCACGAGTTCTAAAACAATTGCTTAAGACATTGCAAAAAACAAAGAATTCGATCTAATGTAGCAAATTTAGTGCGGACCCTGCTCTATACCACTCAATTTGAGAGGCTCCATAGGAATGACTCAGTATCAAGTCGTCCACGGTACCATCTTCATGGTGGATTAGGCATTTAATCGGCTTGCCTGGAGCCATCTGTCCTACACCTAATATGCTTATTCTATCCTTAGCCTCTATAAGATTATAATCGTTAGGATCACTGAAAGTTAAAGCCAGAAGCCCCTGTTTCTTAAGATTGGTCTCATGAATTCTTGCAAACGTCCTGACAATTACTGCCGCCGAACCTAAGAGTCTTGGAGAGAGCGCAGCATGCTCCCTGCTGCTACCCTCACCATAATTATAATCACCAATAGCTACCCATTTTAAACCGTTTTCTTTATACGATCGCGCAATTTGAGAAAGTGACTGATTGGCCTGACCTGTAATTACATTTAATCCTGTCCCTGGCGTATCTGAGAAAGTATTTGAAGCGCCCATGAACATATTGTCACTGAATTTATCGAGGTGCCCTCTATAACGAAGCCATGGGCCAGCAGGCGATATATGGTCCGTGGTTGTCTTCCCTCGCGCTTTCAGTAACACTGGGGCTTGACGAATATCGGTGCCGTCCCAAGCGGGCCATGGTTCCATCAATTGAATTCTTTCGCTATTTGGATCTACAGCAAGACTTACCTCTCTCCCGTCTTCCGGAGGAGCCAAATATGACGAAATTCCTTTTGCAAAATCGTTGTCAGGCACTTCTGGAGCAGGCTTGGGAGGGCGTAATCTAAAAGGGTTACCATCAGAATCCATCAAAGTGTCCTCCAATGGATTAAAAGACAATCTGCCAGCCAAAGAAAAAGATGTTACTATTTCAGGACTAGCAATAAAATTCATGGTCGTTGGTTGTCCATCATTACGTCTTGGGAAATTTCGGTTATAAGACGTAACGATAGTATTAGGCACTCCAGCTGTCCCCTTATCCCTCTTCCACTGTCCGATACAAGGGCCGCATGCATTAGCTAACACCGTTCCATTAATATTTTTAAGGGAATCCATCTGACCATCCCTTTCAATTGTTGCCCTAACTTGCTCTGAGCCGGGAGTAACCATGAAAGGGACTAAAGCTTTAACACCTTTTTCTAAAGCCTGCTCTGCTATGTCAGCAGAACGACTCATATCTTCATAGGACGAATTAGTGCAACTTCCGATAAGAGTTGAGGAAATTTCATCTATAAATTCATTGGTTCCATCTTTAATCTCTTTCGCTAGTTCAGATATCGGCCTAGCTCTATCAGGGGAATGCGGCCCAACAACATAGGGTTCTAGTTCTGATAAATTGATCCGTACTACCTGATCGAAATATTCGTCAGGATGGGCTTCCACTTCACTGTCAGCCTTCAGCAACATTTCATAGTTGTAAGCTATGTCCGCAAGCTCCGGCCTGTTTGTTGCTCGCAAGTATCTGGCCATGCGATCATCGTATGGAAATATTGAGGTTGTGGCGCCCAATTCTGCACCCATATTGGTGATTGTAGCCTTGCCCGTACAACTGATTGATCTCGCCCCTGGTCCACAATACTCTATTATTGAATTTGTCCCTCCAGAAACTGTTAACTTTCCAGCAAGATAAAGAATGACATCCTTTGGAGCAGTCCAACCACTCAGTTCTCCCGTCAGATAAACTCCAATTCGTTTGGGATACAAAACTTCCCAGGGCAGACCTGACATCACTTCCACGGCATCAGCCCCACCAACTCCAACCGAGCAGGATCCTAAACCACCAGCATTGGGAGTATGAGAATCAGTCCCTATGATGAGAGCACCAGGGAAAGCATAATTTTCGAGATTTACTTGATGGATGATTCCGGCTCCTGGTCCCCAAAACCCTACGCCGTACCGAACAACTGCAGTTTTAAGGAATTCATACACTTCTTTATTTTCATCTATTGATGCTTGAAGATCTGATTCTCCTTCCACTCTAGCTTGTATCAGATGATCACAATGAATCGTTGTGGGTACAGCTGTTTTGTCTCTCTTAGTTTGCATAAATTGCAGCATACCTGTTTGGCCAAGAACATCTTGAAATATGACTCTATCAGGACGGAGGAGTATGTAAGTCTTTCCAGGGACTAAATCTTGACGACTTGGATCATCTAAATGTGAAAAGAGTACTTTGTCTGTCAAGTTCATAGGACGCTGGACACGATCTTGTACGACCTTCAATCGATAGGACATCTTTTCATACGTATCTTTAACGAATTGAGGAGTCGAATCTATAATTGTCATAATTGGTTCTCCTAATTATAAACATTAGCAAACAACGGCTCGGACAAAAGACTGATGTCCGAGCCTTAAATACCAACCTTACCCAAAGTCATAATATTGGGGAAAGATATGGAGTATTTGCCAGATCGTTATGTAGCAGACATTCCAAAATATTCGTAGTTAATATCGATATAGTTTCGCCATTCTTCTGGCGTGTCATCTTCTGCGAATATTGCAACTACTGGACACACGGGTTCGCAAGCTGCGCAATCAATACATTCTTCTGGATGAATAAAGTACTGGTTGTCATCTTCCTCGGTATATATACAATCGACTGGACATACGTCCACACATGCTCCATCTTTGAGATCCACACAGGGCTCTGCGATTATGTAAGTCATATTGACCGTAATCTCCTAATATAAACGTTTAGGTTAGCTAATTTGGAAACCGACCCATGTCAGTTTAACAGTTTCCAGTTTCCAGTTTCCAGTTTCCAGTTTCCTAATTATAAAGGGCTATCGATAATTGTTTCAAGACGTATCATTGTTAAACTTGAGGAAATTTCCGAGACGTTTCGTTTATAGCCTCTAATGAATAGG
>CAUZEB010000115.1:0-6001 GCA_963578655.1 Dehalococcoidia bacterium
TGGCTATTCTATTAAATAATATTGTAGTCAATACTAATTTTAGAACTTAACCCTGTGCTATACTTAGATTAGTTATAAGCCTCTTCAATCCTCGATAGGGAGACTAGAAGTGCCGAAACCAGACGCCAATGTGAAATTGACTAGTCTAGCCAGCTGCGCTGGTTGAGCATCAAAATTTAGTCCAGCGGACCTGTCGCACGTGCTGCGTCAGTTACCAAAAGTGTCGGATCCTAATTTGTTGGTAGGAATTTCCACAGGTGACGATGCTGCCGTCTACAAACTTAACGATGATCTCGCGATTATACAAACCTTAGACTTCTTTCCTCCTATAGTAGATGATCCCTTTACCTATGGTGAAATAGCTGTTGCTAATTCCTTGAGTGATGTTTATGCAATGGGTGGAAAGCCTCTCCTGGGACTGAATATAGTGGGATTTCCAGTTAATCTTTCTAAAGACATACTTGGCGAGATCTTAAAGGGAGGCGCTTCTAAAGCAGGAGAGGCAGACGTCATTATAGTTGGAGGGCATACAGTAGACGACAAGGAACCTAAATATGGGCTTTCGGTTACGGGTGTAGTGAAGCCGGGTTGTCAGATCACAAACGCTGGCTGTAAACCTGGTGACGTTCTCGTTTTAACCAAACCATTAGGCACCGGTATTATAACAACAGCTGGTAAACAGCAGAGTGTAAAATCAGATGTAATAAGAGAAGCTGTTAGGGTAATGAATATGCTGAACCGCGATGCTTCCGAAGCAATGGTAGAGACTGGAGTTAATGCTTGTTCTGACATAACAGGATTTGGACTGCTAGGGCATCTAAGATCAATGATTTATGGGAGCGATGTAGGAGCGGTAATTAATGTGAGTACTGTTCCTGTTATAGATGGCGTATGGGATCTTTTAGATAAAGGGATCGCCCCGGGCGGTACGCGTCGCAATTTATCTTCTGTGGAAGATATAACAGATTGGCATAGCGATGTTAATGAATCTACTAAACTATTGCTGGCCGATGCCCAAACATCGGGAGGACTATTGATATCCGTTCCTTCAGTAGACAGTACCGCATTGATTAATGCCTTACGGTTGCGTGGTGTCGAGACCATCTCCGTTGTAGGTGAGGTGGTATCAAAAGAATCGATAGAACCATATCGAATAAAAGTGATTCCTTAATCGCAGGTCGGATTCTTGATTTTGGGTGGCTCTATTCTACTCATAAAACTCACGATTTGAGCGTGCCTTTGCGCCAAATTGTATGTAATTATACTTTCAAACTATGAAGATAACAGCTTATTTATGTTGTCGTATTTCGAGTTTTACAATCGGAGCCAAATAATAATGGGTACTGTTTGTATTGAAATACAGGATTGAAACTTCTTATATTAAAATGTGTAAATATTGTTCGAAGGTAAAATGACTCTGTATGGGGAAATTTTATCGTACGAGATTTAGGTATGGAGTTGAATTATTGAATAACGATTGTTCAAGTAATTTAAGAGACAAAATAGGCACATGGATTGGCGAAGCGCTAGAATCGTCAGTTTCTAAAGGGCTTTTACCTTCTGTAAAGATTGACAATATCCCAGTTGAACGACCTCAAAGTCCTGAACACGGTCATTTCGCATCTAGTCTGCCTTTGAAGTTAGCACGGGACATGCGGATGAATCCGATGAATATAGCTGAGGCTTTAGCATCTTGTATAACTGGAGATGGATCAATTGGAAAAGTTTGGGTTCAATCTCCTGGGTTTATCAATTTTTCATTGGAAGAATCGTGGATTGTGAAACAAGTAGACGTGATAAGAACACTGGGAGATGTGTATGGGAATTTGGATTTGGGTGCAGGACAGAGTGTACAGGTAGAGTTCGTTAGTGTTAATCCCACAGGTCCTTTACATGTAGGGCACGCTAGAGGTGCTATCTATGGCAGTGCTTTGGCTAATATATTGGAGACTGCTGGCTATGACGTGCAAAGAGAATATTACGTTAATGATGCAGGCAACCAAATGTCGTTATTTTTCGAAAGTCTTTTTGCTCGCTACTGTCAGTTATATAAAGAAGATATGCCTATGCCAGAGGATGGTTATCGAGGAGAATATGTGATAGATCTGGCTAAAGAAATAAGAGATAAGGAACAGGATAGGTTCCTTAATTTGCCGAAAGAAGACGCCATCCGCGAAATAGGCAATATTGGATTAGATAAAATGCTATATGTGATAAAAAGTGATTTGTCTAAAGTCGGAGTTTGGTTTGACACTTGGTTCAGTGAGAAAACTCTTTACGAGGAAGGCCAGTATGATAAATCGATGGATTTACTTAAATTGAAGGGTTTTGTGACAGAACGGGATGGCGCCATTTGGTTTACTTCTACTAGTTTGGGTGAAGACAAAGATAATGTATTGGTGCGTGGCACAGGTGTTCCTACGTATTTTGCCTCTGATGTTGCCTATCATTACAACAAGTTTATTGAGCGTAATTTCGATCGTGTCATTAATGTATGGGGTGCAGATCATCAAGGCCATATTTCTCGTATGAAGGCTGTGATGACGGCTATAGACCGGTCACCGGACAAATTGACACTTATGATAACTCAGATAGTAACCTTCAAACATGGAGATGAGACGGTAAGGATGTCTAAGCGTAGCGGAGATATGATCACCCTTAGTGAACTAGTGTCTGAAGTTGGCCCAGATGCCTGTCGCTTCTTTTTCTTATCTCGGTCTCCAGAGAGCCAGATGGAATTCGACATGAAATTGGCAATGGATCAATCTTCAGATAATCCTGTTTATTACATTCAATATGCTTACGCCAGAATATCAAGTATTATCAAATTGGCCTCTGAAAGGGACATCGATTACGCTGAGGGGGACGTTAATTTATTAACTCATTGCGCTGCATTATCGTTAATAACGAAGATGCTAGAGTTTCCGGAAATAATTGGTATGATGGCTCGTAATCTAGAACCTCACCATCTTACTCATTACTCAACTGAATTAGCGACGACGTTTCACTGGTTTTATAGGGAATGTAGAGTTGTTTCGAGCGAAACAGGAGACGAAGAGATAACCAAAGCCCGGCTCAAATTGGTAGATGCCTCTAAAGTTGTCCTAGGTCGATGTCTCCAACTGATGAGCATGAACGCTCCAGATAAAATGTGATGTTCAAACGGAAAGGGTTGAGCTTTCAATCTCTTTCTTTAGGTCTGATAATTCTTCGTCTAGTTCTCTGTTAGAGGACGTCAAGCTCTTGCTACCGACTATACTTCCAAAAATTCCTCCATATCGGATGCTTATAGTTAAAATTGTATCGTCATTATCGGACGTTAGAGTGTATGAATGTTTTACGTTGACCACATAGCCGCCCACCTTAAGGATTAAGTTCTGCTGTGGTTTGAAGGCCATTACTTTAGGCGTAAATTTACGTCCATTTACTTGCATCTTAATACGGGTTCCCTTGCGTAACGGATCTTTGCCGACGATCCTTGCCTTTTCTACCCTGGGAGCCCATTCAGTCCTGGATTCCCAATCAATTAGGATACTCCACACCTTTGCAATAGGAGACTTTATATCAATACTTTGTTCTATGAGTTGCATTGCATACACCTATTAATTTTAAAAAGAAGGGGGAAATTAGATCATAGAAAATGCACATCATTAGAATGAATTGCTAACTTACTATGCGGGTCAGCCGGCATGGACTATATTTTCGTGAAATAGCTCTTAGCGATTTTAATCTCGTCGATTAGTGCTACTCTATCTCTCCTAAGAACTTTCTCTGAAGTTACGTCTTGGCGGAATTTTGATAGCCTGTCAGCCAAATGCTTGATCTTATCCTCTGCCAAACGTTTTTCGAGATCGTCCAACCGTGCTAACCATTTCCGAGCTACGTCTTTTGCACGCGGATTAGATCTAATCGGATCGCTTCCCTCTATTGTGACATAGACTGGTGCTGAATGGGCTGCAGAAGTGTCTAAGGATCGGATTAGACCCCAATGCCTAGGCTCATCAATCTTGTTGCCCGAAGCCTTAAGTGCAAGCCACGATGTTTCCTTTATATGATGATTCACTCGAAACCGTATTTCTCCTGAATCGTCTGTTCTGGGAAAGCTGAGTATACTCACGCCATTCTCTATCACTTCTATTCTTAAGACATCGTCGCGGTTACGGTCAAACCAAACCGTGCCTTCCAAGACGACTGTACCTTGTTCCTCAAGTGTGAGTTCTTCACCGATATCTAGGTCATTAATCTTAAACTGGAGCATTGGACCATTTGTTACGAACGTTCTACCCTTACGGACAGATTCCAGCCAGTTTTCGTAAGTAAGACTTCCTTCGATTCGAGTATAAAACCTCTCTTTTCCAGGTATAGTAGCGCCTCCACATGGATAATCAGAGCCTCCAGTCGGAGTAATGCGGAAGCCTAGATTGAGCATATCGTACCAGGTGTCGTAAAAAGAGTGACTAAATTGCATAACTTCAATAAAGTTAAGTAGATTGTGTGGGACAACAACCGGTAAACCATATTGACCTCCTATGTCAGTTGGATGGCCACCGCCTAGGTGTGCGTGTCCAGTCAGACCACCTTGATCTCTCCCGCGCTCCCAGAATAGTCTGTATATGAGGTAATCGTCCGATACATGAATGGGTGTATGTAGACCAAGTATAATTGAATGTCCAAGGAAATGGGTACGCGGATTTTCCTGCCCTGGCGCAAGAATGTAGCCATCCTCTTCATATATGCCTTTCGGACCATGCGCATACTGAATAGCATTGTGAAATCGGTCGGCTAAACCCCATTGTAATAAATTGGCAATACAGATATCTTCAGCACGCATTATTCTGGCTATGTAAGGATTTAGTTCCGGGACTGGTCGCGCGATATGTAAGTGTCCGTCTGAACCATACCATCCCTTCTGTGACATTTTGATCCAACGGCGCAGGATTAATCGGAGATCGGAAGTTTCCCCTGATACAATTCGGATTTCACCAACAGCGATTTCATATTCGAGACCTTTGAAGGCCCTCACTATGTAGTCACCAGCTGGTAATTCGAGGATGGACTGGCCTGCACTGTAGAATTGCTTTGTTCCACTGAAAGGATTCTCCACTTCTTTACCTAATAGAGATAGAGATTCCTCAAGAGACAGCCACGCTGCTTCATCGTGAGGAACTCAGTCACCGCCTGTTGGTAGAGCGTCTTCAGCTATATAGCTTTTTCCTGCGGTATCCACCACTTCCACTCTGGCAGGAATAGGCTTTAGAGAATCTTCGTCCAGCAGCGTCAATCTTATTGGTTGATTGTTAATACTCATATCAAATTGACTCTTTGTTTGCGTAATACTTAATATGTGAATTAGCGTCCGAGACTTTGATATAAACCGAGACGCATCCACATAACCAGGATTCATCGTACTATATGATGCATTTGATAGGCAAACACTTCCACGATAATTTACTGATCTTACACCATCGTATAATCGATTAAGATCAGCGTCCGCTAGGCTGAATATCGAGTTAGATTGGCGCTAATCGCTTTGTGCACTGCGGATATTCTAAAGTTAAGTATATAGTGCTTCCAGGGGTTATATATGAAATAATCTTACTGAATGTGGAAACACCTATGAGGTATCCTGTTCCAAATTACCTTGGTTTTTGTAACGTTTGCCGTTGTTAACATAATGTTCAGCTGTTCTATTTATGAGCTCGACATGACGTTCTTTGACGGTTGCTATCCTTTTACCCGGTACTCCTACCATTAAGGATTTTGGAGGAATCTTGACCCCGTCTATTATAACGGTTCCGGATGCTAAAAGACTGTACTCACCAATTTCAACTCCATCATTTACTGTGGCTCCATTACCAATCAGAACGTGATCGTCTATTTGTTTCGCATGGCACATCACTCTATGCCCTATAGCAACGCTGTTTCCTATGTAAACGTCGGCATCACCGTGGACCACGGAATTATCCTGAATATTGGTGTTTTGACCGATTTCGATCTTTCC
>CAUZEB010000116.1:0-5914 GCA_963578655.1 Dehalococcoidia bacterium
CTGACGCCTATTTTAGGTGATTTCGGTTACCTTAATCCCATTCTGTCAGCAGGCGCTATGGCAATTAGCTCACTAACAGTAATAATGAACTCCTTACGACTTAAAAAATTCAAACCTCTGAGGACATAAGGAAAGCATAACATGCCCATACGTTGGTTTAGGAAACGTGACAAAGAAGCGATTGATCCTGTATGCAATATGACTGTACGCAAAAAAACTCCCCCAGGTGGTGCTTGGAACTATAGAGGTGAAAGTTATTATTTTTGCGGACCAGGATGCAAAAAAGCGTTCCAGACTGAAGCCGAAGCTTACTTATCAGGCCGTAAAAGACTCGACATGTAGCTACTTCCATTGCTCGAATAACTTTACTAAATTATTGAACATTATAGAAACCAAAGTATCGTTAACCTAGTTATTGCCAACTGAGTACATGTAGCAGATAATCTGGTTCTATTACCCGCAAATTGAAAAGATGTTAGAATATCGAGTTTATAGGCATGTTATCTTTGTGTAGAAACAACCTGGCCGAAGTGGCGAAATGGTAGACGCGGCGGTCTCAAAAACCGTTGCCCTTTATCGGGCGTGTCGGTTCGACTCCGACCTTCGGCACCAGTCTATTACCTTGCTTAGCACGTTTCTCTAGCTTCAGGAACTGTCCCTTAATCACGCTCTATGGTCTTAGTCATGGTCTTAGTCGTCGATTTTCGGGGGGTTTTTTTCCTATATATTATATTTAAGCAATATGCGAGCTAATCGCTTGTGACCAGTTTTTCGGTAGTGTTTATTCCACCAAACAGCAACAACTTTGAAATGATCTACATCTTCTTCATCTATATCTTTGTTAGCATCATCAGCGGCCGTTTCCATGGCTTTCATCAATTCTGCTTTTTTACTATCTGCCATTCGTTGATACCCTTTCAGTCTATATATAGTAGTAGTATCCTACATTCTCAGGTATATAATTTTCAACTACTGATGTAGATCCACGCCCTGAACGCTACGCAACTGATCGTCTTAAAGTATTACGCATCAACAGATAATGGCAGGTAGATGATTATGGTTTATGGTTAGTGGTATTGGGTAACTGTTGTGGGTAGATTGGTAGGCAGGTAAGGGGGTATGTCTTAGAGTAGGTGGTGTAGAGTGGTGGATACCCGTGACAAATCGTTAAAAATAAAAAGGATTCCCTCGCTTGACACTCTTCTTCTGGCCCTATAACTGTTATCCCAATTGGTACCAATCTTCACCTAATTCGTTAAACCTTCTGTACAATTCGTTCAAAGCGTTCTCGCTGAGGAAGTTTTGAGATTCTACCATGGCTATATTAGATTGAAGATGACTGAGATTAGTTGTGCCAACGATAGCTGTATGCACGACCGAATGTGCCAATACAAAACCTAGAGCCAACTCTATCCTATCAGCAGGAGCGTCTAGTATTGGACCACCCTCCATCATTAATTGAGCTCTACGGAAGTATTCGTCAGCATATCCTAATAGGAAATTAACTACTGGACTGCCCTTAGAACCCCAAGCACCGTTAGCAATAGGACGTTTGGCTATTACACCCATTTCATGAGCAACAGCGATGTCAAAAAGTTTAGATTTAGCATGTTGTTCCACTAGATTGAAACTGGTTTGCAGTGTATCGAACAAGTTAGTGGTTATAGCAAACATAGCAGCATCATTATCACCACTGTATCCAATAAATCGTGTCTTCCCCTTATCTCTTGTCTTAACAAGCGCTTCTATTACTTCTCCTTGCTTTAAAACATCAAGGCTGCAAGAATGCAATTGAACTAGATCTACATAGTCAACATTCATGCGTTTTAGGCTGCGATCGATACTGGCTTCTATAATTCCTGCTGTCCAGGATTCGGGGGAATTAAATGCGTCCCTATACACACGTCCTGTATCTGGATCAGTAGAATGACCACATTTAGTAGCTAAATAATACTCATTTCTCCTATGGGCAACTGTGCGTCCTATAAGTTCCTCACTAATACCATAACAGGCAGCCGTATCCAAAAAATTTATACCGCTATCTAATGCAGAATTAAGTAAATGTCCTACGTCAGCAATCTCTTCCATATTTTGCACACCGATTTCAGCTAAGCCTATACCCAATCGGCTAACTTTCATGCCTGTCCTTCCGAGGATTGTAGTCTCCATCTTCTATCCTTTGTTTAAATTCCTTAATCTAATAATTTAGATGCGAGTTGCTCAAGCGCTCTCGCTTCAATTGGAGGATTAGATATTCCAATCCGCGACTCTCCAAGTGTTCTAATAACGACGAATCGGCAGCTGAACAGGAGGTATTCCATTGACAACAATAACAGGCTTAACGCCTGTATAGTGGAGTAAGTATGTTGGCAGGAGCGGCAGGATTCGAACCCGCGACCCTCGGTTTTGGAGTTTCAAATGTATTAATTCCCACTGTATTCTAATGATCGTCATTGTATAGTCTCAACGCCTAGAATGTCACGTGCAACGCTGAAGAGTAGAGCAGTTACACAATGACATACATCGAGACTTCTCAGCGTACAACTTCCATAATGTCTGTACTAATGTCGGTACAAGGTAATTCACGCAACTGATCGTCTTAAAGTATTACGCAACAACAGGTAATATTAGGCAATTGATTATGGTTTATGGTAATTGGTACTGGATAACTGTTGTGGGTAGATTAGTAGGCAGGCAGGGGGGTATGTCTTAGGGAAGTGAGTGTATGGTGGTGGATACCCGTGACAAATCGTTAAAATCAAAAAGAGTCCCTCGCTTGACACCCTGACCTATAATCTAACAAATGGGTCTGATATTACTTGTATTAGTGGCTCTGGCTGCTACAGCCTGCAGCGATAGTGAGCCGTTGCCGACACTCGTTCCGTTACCTACATACACTCCACTTGCGCCTTTACCAACGTACACACCTATGCCAACTTACACCCCTGTCCCAAGGGCTATTCCTCTTATAGGCGTTCAAAAGAAGGAAGTTGTAGTAGAGAAGATAGTTGTGCAAACGGTTGTGGTAGTGGTTACTGCCTCACCCCTGCATGCTCAACCTGTTCCGACTGCGACTGCTGTACCTGCTGTACCTGCTAAGGTGAAAGTAGTGAAAGCGGCGGCTACTGATGTACCAATGCCCGTTTGGATTCCAATGACTGTAGACGTTGAAATACTTCTAGATATCTATGATGACAATAGGCCACACGTGCTTACTGTAATAACAAACTCGAATGACGAAATTGGTTTCACCTCATTACAGTTGATTGCACTTGATGAAGAAGGGTTATCAGAAGGTGAACTAGAAATGGTATTTGGCTATCCGTTAACCGATATTTTCGTACCTGCTAACAGTACAATAGGTATCTATGGCTCTTTATATTCAAACGAGGAATCGATTTACGAAATCGGAATAAGACCGGGGGACAAGCAAGTTTTCTGGAACGGCTATGTAGACCTCAATGATATCGGTGGGGTATCAATATTGGCCTGGGCAAAGTGGCGATGGAAATCCTTCTCTAGAATTGATCCAAACAATAATGACTTCTTCTCTCTGGAAGGTGACTGGATTGTTAATCGAACAGACAAACCAATAGAGATAGTCTATGCATGTGACGGTTATCTGCCGATTAATTCAACAATAGAGTCGGTGATGGCTGTACGTCATACGCTGTTCGGAAATGAGACTAACGCAGAGGATAAAAGCCCACTTCCAGCATTTGCGAAACTTCCTGAACTTAGTCACTTGCGAGTGCGGACAGAATCTAGTGTGTATAGAGACATTGAACCAAAGTCCAAGATTGGGATGCCGACACTAATTATGAGTGATAGCGATGACATAATTGTTAGCTGTCACTCATGGTTTATCTATTCAAGGTAGACTCCTTAGGAATGACTAAACAACAATCCTTTAGATTATGTGTTGTATGGTCGTGGCTACTCGTGACAGAGTAACTCAATAAACAGGGCATTTGTGTACCATAACGTGCAGCAAACAGGACTTAATGACATTGAATTCGGCTGTTACAGTGAGCGATTTACCTGAATTGTTTATATCTACAGTCTGGAATATCAGGGTAAATGATGTAAAATATAATGAAGCTAACGTGAATATAGAAATCATGGGAAAAGGTCCATATATTGTTAAGGGTAAAGTAAACATATTTGATGCAGGTGGCAATGAGTTAGATGTTAAAAAAAGAAGTGATTGCGCTATGTCAATGCGGTAACTCATTAAATAAACCATTCTGCGATGGTTCGCATGTAACAATTTAAGAAAGGACAGGTTTTATGCCAGCTATATCTGTAGAAAACATAATGTCACTAAAAAGGATTCGTAAAATCGAGAACCCAGCTATATCTAGAAAGGTGGAAAAAGTTGTTGATTCCCCCTCTGGATTTGAAGGAGAAGGGTTTCCAGTAAGACGGGCCTTTGCTCAACTACCTTTAGAAATAATTGATCCGTTTGTGATGATGGATCAAATGGGGGAGGTTGAATATGAGGTTGGTGAAGCTAAAGGAACGCCATGGCATCCTCACAGAGGTTTTGAAACAGTTACTTATCTAATAGACGGAGTTTTTAAACATAAAGATTCTAACGGCGGAGGCGGGATTATAGGCAATGGTGATACTCAGTGGATGACTGCTGGAGCTGGCATATTACATATTGAGGCTCCAACAGAGGAAGCTGTTCTCAAAGGAGGTTTGTTTCATGGTGTTCAGATTTGGGTTAATCTTCCATCAAAACTAAAATGGTCAAATCCTCGATACCAAGATATTCAGGCAAGTAAACTCAGGCTTCTTGCATCACAAGACGCTAGTTCATTAATTCGCGTTATCGCCGGTGAAGTAGATGGAAATACTGGTCCAGGTATCACATATACCCCAATCACAATTATCCATGCAAGTATAAATCCTGGATCATCCCTAGATTTACCTTGGGACCCGAAATTTAATGCTATTGGCTATGTGTTATCTGGAAATGGATATGCAGGAGGAGAGCGAATTCAGGTTAGATCTGGACAAGCAATTCAGTTTGGGAGTGGGGACTTTATAAATGTGTCTGCAAGTATGGTTCAGGATAGTAGGTCTAATGATTTGGAGTTATTAATTTTGGGAGGAAAGCCAATTCGTGAACCAATAGCTTGGCAGGGGCCATTTGTAATGAATACTAAAGAAGAATTAATGAATGCGTTTATAGACTACCAGGGTGGTAAATTAGGCGTTATACCTGCAAAAAATCATATTCCCCTTTAGGTATTACAGCCTCTGAAACAGTGACGTCATGGCTTTCATAGGTTATTACCTTCCCATCTGGGTTAATGGAGTCTTTGTATGGGGCGTTGGCTCTGCGACTCATCAATATTACGGTACGTCCAGATTTGAGCCTAAAATTCATGCCGCGTTGTAGCTGGGCGCCTTCCGCTGAACACATTTCTAGGTAAGAAATAATTTCGCCTATTGCAAAAGTCATTTTCTTTTTCTTTTTCGACGGGATCTTCCCGCGCCAAGAGTCAGCCGAACCATCCCCTTTTCGGAAAAACCATTGGCGCCATTGCGACCTTTTCTTCTTTCAACGGATTTGATCTTATGCCGGGAATTCTGCAACCGGCCTTCCTGTACTTCGCTAATGTGCGCAATATGGCGCTGCTTTTCCTCTCCACGGGCCATTTTAAGGGCTATTGCAGCAATTTGAAGCGGCTCGTGCCCTATTTCTACCAGTCGGTTAACCATCTGTAATTCCTTTTGACAACGACCGCGCTGCAACCAGATCATCATCTGCTCCAGTAACTGCGTTTTCCTATGCTCCTCGATTTCCTCCGCTGTTGGAATTTGTTTCCGCGTGATCTCCTGTTTGGTAAATCTTTCTATCCTGTGCAGGCGCCACAGTTCCGTCCTTGTCAATAGGGAAATG
>CAUZEB010000117.1:0-5859 GCA_963578655.1 Dehalococcoidia bacterium
ACGGAGGAAAGTACCGTCCAGTTCACGAAAACCCACAATATTTCCGTTACACCGCTTACATAATGTCGTCTGAACCATTGCCTGTCTCCTTGTATCAGTTCGTATTCGTCTATATGTACTATATAGAGTGATACGATACGTGTCAAGTCTAGTGATAGTTATTGTGCATATCTCATTGTGCGTGTCAGACTCAATCTGGGTGAGTTAAATGCTTGCGCTTTCTCCACCTGTGGCCACTGCCCGCATTGGTCAAATACATGGATAGCGATATTCTTCGTCATAGCCGCATCTTTGTATACATGAGACACAGAGGCAATACGGTATTGAGCCCATCAAATAACCATTAATGGCATCTTTAGCTCCAATAGTATGTATCTATCGCATACATCGCCAATATTACCATTATCACGGATGATTTTAATTACTGTTTCTTTGGCGTCTGGGAAAGAACGACTACGATAGAGTTGTTCTGAGTATAGGAATTGGAATCAATCTAAGACAAAGATTAATCTCTTTGCCTAGAGAAGAGCTATTCACTAACATTATTTTGAAATCATATTTGGATATCATAAGAGCTAAAGATTTCCTAACAGAGTTTCCCCACAATGGACGATTCATCCATATTTAAGCTCTCAATTGATAGCTTGATGAGTCGAGATTTTGCTTTATTCATACTCTAGGGAAGGTTTATCAGGTCACTAGATAGTGTATCTGTATGTCCTCAAACGTGATATATCTAGGCTGCCATGGATAAATCATGTTCTTTTACCTAAATACACTATAGATATAATCAATAACAGGAAGACCACAGATATGAGATTCATGGATTCCCCTAGAAAAACAACAGCAAAAAAGAAAGTAAAAAATGGTCTGAAAAGATCTATCTGACTAACTTTCGCAACTCCACCTATGCCTAGCCCTTCATAAAAGAAAAAGAATCCAATTAAATTGTTGAATAAGCACAGAAATGCGAACAGTAATATAGATATGGAAGAATCTTGTGCAACGTGAAGTAAATGAGTGAAGTTAAAGTTAAACAAAGTTAACGGTACTACTAGAGGAAGACTAATTACCAATGACCAGCATATGATTTTCCAGCCACTCATTTTTTTACCTAGAATTCCTCCCTGTGCATATCCCATTCCGCCAATTATCACGCAAACCAATAATGCCAAATCCCCCAATCCCAGATTGGTAATTGACGAATCACTAGTCAGTAACCTAAAAACTGTAACACTTATGAATCCTAATATAGCCATTCCCCAAAATCGTTTGGTGGGATTTTCGTCAGATAGTAGCCCTGCAAAGATTGCAGTTGAAAGCGGTACAGCAGCCAGCACAATGCCCCCATTGCCTGCAGGTATTGATTGCATCGCTATGGCGGTGAAAATTGGAAATGCGAACACCACTCCTACAGCTGTAATCATCAGTTTCCGTAAGTCTGACTTGCTAGGTAAGTGTTCAGATTTAAACTGACCTTTGAAAAGAAGAATAAAAAGCGATGCTATTCCAGCTAGAAAACCTCTCCCAAAACCAATTTCTAGTGACGTAAAATCAGATTGAGCTAAATGTCTTGTTATTGGGAGTGTGAGGGAGAAAATAACTACCCCGATAAATCCGAGTAGAAACCCATAATTTTCTCTAGTGAAGTATTTATTCATACATATAGAGTAGATTATGTTACTTAAACTGGCAATGAATAAGGTTTAATGTGGTGGGGTATTTAGACATAATCTCACGGTTATACTTAGTTACTTTTTTATCCGAAGATTATCAGAATTCGTGTAAATATCAGTCTTCTCATTTAAGAGGACTGATATAAGGAATTTTACTGAGTATTGGCATACTACAAAGTCAACCTAAAGCTAAATCCGAATTTATTTCCATAATCGATAGTACTGGGTGAAGTATCTGTATCTAGATCTGTGTAAATCTTACCAACCCCTTCAGAATAGTTTATCATTTGAGTTGGATTCGGAGAGGAATTCAATATGATAAATGTGGCACCTGGTGGAGATAAAACATAGCGGTTCAGAGAATGCCAAGTGCCTTTTTTTAACATGAACCCTTTTGCAGGGTCTATCAGAAATGCTCTTACTTTCTCAGGCATTGGGACATCATAGGGGTTTGATGGATCGGTTGGTGGTGCAACTGCAACTGCAGCAGGGGAGCCACTTAGCTGAATAAAGGATTGAGTGACACCAAAATGTCGTTCCATTTCGTTGAATTCCAAATTCTGGTAAGGCTGCCAAATCACTCCAACAGTAGTGTCACCGTCAGACTTAAAATCCTTTGGTGATATGATACGTCTGTTATCAGGACGTTCGTACGAGTCTAATAATTCTCCGTATGGCTTGAAGGCCTTCTCGGTCATGGGCTCAATCTTTATGAGATGGACTTTTGTCATTACTATCCCTCTTATAGAATATCTTGGTAACGATAAATGCTCCATGGGAAGCTGGCGTACGACTCCGTTTATTTGGGGTATTGGAGTTGAATTAGCAGCCTCGTGGAATGTGTTTATTGATTAGTGAACATAATACCTTATGATCATTGGGTCCGACTAGGATGTTACGTTTGTCTTTTAAAGTCAAGAAGACTCCCTTATTCCCACTAACATTGTATGCTTTTCCTTTTCGACTATATCGTATTCCCCAACCTCCGTAATCTTTGAGAGGGCTGTATGTGAGTGGTTCAGCTGTAGCTATATTTCCATATTCGAAGATTATCCACTTCCTGTGAAAGGGTAGGAATTTAATGTATATTCCATGCTTTGTTATTTTTGTATCAAGACCACAGATGTATAAAAGTATTGGGAGTCCAATTCCAAATCCTACACCGAAAACAATTGCTAAAACAATAAGTACCAAGTTACTTGTAGGATTGTCTCCAAACTTGGAATTCAATAATATCTGCTGGTATAGGGCCCAGATAAATACGATTTCTACGATAATACTAGGGATTAACACTGTAAGCCATAACCACCATTGTCGAAATCGTTGTTTTTCCGAATAGAGTACCTCGCCTGACGTCATGAAACACACCACATTTGAATAAAGAGTTCTGGAACTGATCAGAATAGATTATTACTTCATTTTAGCCCCATGGGTCTTGAGAAACTTTTGTATTTCCATCCTGTTCTTTAAGAACTCTTCAGTATCTTTTTCTTTAACAAATAGATTGGGGATTGTCGTGGCACACAAAGGAGTGCAGCCATTTTTGTCTTTGGCATTTATATCCGCACCAAAATCCACCAGTAATTTCGTCATATCCAGGACAGCAAAATATGCAGTCCATTGTAGAGGAGTACCCTGCGGTTGGTCTTTTGCCGTTATTTCGATGTTAGCCCCTTTATCGAGAAGAAGTTCCACCACGTCTTGGTTACCTACCAATACAGCTAAATGCAGCGCAGAGGCCCCTGCCCAGGGATAGCCTTCAGGGATGAACGATTTGTCAGGATCAGTTTCTGCATTCAGGTGCTGTTCAACAGATGTAACGTCAGAAGAGGATATAGCATCAAATATATTTCCTTCAGGTTTTATGACTGGCTCCTTTTCATCACATCCAGTCGTCACTGCTGCAAAAATAAAGATTGGTATTAGAAAGGCTAACCCTAATTCCATACATGAATTCCCAAATGTACTGATAACCATATTTTTCTATGGTTGGTGATGAATATGTTGTAGGCTGTGATCAATCTGACCCACGTAACCATGGGTCAGATTGATCTGGCCCATGGTTACCGAAGGATTTATGAGTTCCTCAAATTGGATCAACTCTCAGATCTTAGATAGAGAATTCCAACTGCTATAGTTACCACTAATGAACCTATATATGCGATCGTTATTAAGGGGGAAGTATAATCTGCAACCGCTATTATTAGGCCTACAATACCCACTATAAACATTAGACAACCCAGAATCTGATTTAGGTATTTCTGTACACATATACCGACGCCAATAACGGCAAGACCTAGCATACTGATAGCTACACCAGCACCGCCTAATGCTAGACCTGTTGCAAATAACGCACCAGAGGTGGCTTGAGCACCTTTACTTGCCGCTTCAGCGGTTCCGATATACATAGCTGACTCACCTACAACGACTATCGTGCCAATGGAGTATAAGATCAAACCTATTTTCGTATAATGTGATCCTGATCCGCCTCCCATTGAGTCACTTAGGCCTGCATATCCCAATACTGACATAAGCAAGCCAAGCGTCCCAATTGAAATAAATGTCTTGACGGTCGCTGGATTTTCACCAAAACTGGCGATTGTACCCTGGGTGTCTCCAAAATCTAGATTACCCAAAGATATCCCTAAGCCCATGAATCCAATCAGTGTGACAATTGTCGACACTATTAGTAGTAGGCCTGTTAACGTACGAGCAGTCATGTTAAACCTCCTATAACTATTATTAGATCGATATGGCGCCTAGGATAAAATATACAACACTCAGCAGTAAAGGGGGGAATGCTCAGGTTTTCAGTGGAATATGGGATGGTCGGATATTCTGGCTTCCAATTATGAAAATTGATCAAATTAGAGGACCAGAGAATTGGCAAATACCCTACACTAGACCATTGATTAGTGGCTCCGCAGGTAGGATTCGAACCTACGACCCGTCGGTTAACAGCCGACCGCTCTACCACTGAGCTACTGCGGATTGATGGACCAATGATAGCATTTTCCTCCCTTCATCTACAAGGGAATGATTGTCTGAATGGAGTTAATAGAAATGCTAATCTTTATGGCTATAGAGCTGTAAAGTTTATTTACTAATCTATTCCAAACGCCTGATCTTAGGTAATCCGACCATAGTTGTTATTCCGATAACTGTTAAGATACTACCATTAATGAGGATCGCTCCTGGAGCGCCAAAGATCCCTGCTATTGCACCTATTCCAATATGACCAACAGGAGAAACTCCTATACTTAGTACCCAGGCGCCCATTGCCCGACCTCTCTCCTCATTAGAGACATTCTCTTGCATTATCATTTTGTAGAGAGTGTCTGCTATTGATGCAAAAGCGTTTATTGTTGCCAAAATAATTAGGAAGAATACCCAAATGCTTGTGAGAAATAAGGCCATTTGACTAAGGCCAAATCCGATTACAGATATAAATGTCAATACCCCTTTGCTTCGATAGTTACCGAGGTTTGCTAAGATAATTAGACCCAGAGCGCCCCCAGCTTGTCTAACCGCAGTCATAACGCCCAAACCTATGGCCCCTACACCTAAAACGTCTCGGGCGAAAATAGGTAGTATACTCTGATTTGTGAATCCAAAAACTTCCGTTGCTGAGGTCAACAACATTAGAGTCATTAAGGTTCTATTTCCTCTAATTAATCTAATGTAGCTTTTAAGGTTACTCAGGATTGACTGACGATTAACAGGAGCGAACTGAGCTACATTTCGGGTCAACAGAAGAACAGTAAATGCGACAACAAAGCATATAGTTATGACGATGTATTGACCTCCCGTTCCGACCGTTACTATCAATACACCTGCAAGGATCGACCCAAAAACACCCCCAATTCTATGGCTGAGATCATTTAGGGATAATGCATTGAGTGCGTGTTCTGTACCTACCATGTCGTATGTTAATGCCTGTCTCGTCGTGAAAGTGAATGTCCAAATACATCCACCAGAGGCTGCTAGTACTAGTACATGCCATATCTCAGCGGCGTTGGTTATCAATAGAAACGCCATGGCGATAGAGACTACGCAACCCAGTAATGTAACCACCTGTAACAATCGGCGGCGATTTAAACGATCTGCGACAGAACCTGAAAGTAATCCTAGGAAAAACATCGGGGCCATTCTAAGTGCCGTTGATAGTCCTACCATTACGGGC
>CAUZEB010000118.1:0-5823 GCA_963578655.1 Dehalococcoidia bacterium
CTAAATCGTAAACCATACAGTTACTATCAAACTTGTAGGCAGTTCTAAATGATATAGCATCCCAAATTTGGCCACCATGTTTAACTTTCATTTTGATATGCTGTTTCTCTGCCCCGACTTTCATTGCATCCACGACTAAAGCTTTCCTAGCCAGAAACACAGGTTTTGGATTGCCTTCCCCAAAGGGTTCCAAAGACATGAGGAAAGCTAGATTTGTACCAGATAGTTTAACCGGGGAAATTTCGCACTCTAAAAATAGTTTCGGAGTCAGTTCCTTACCGAATAAATGCCGGTCGGCTATGTGCCGCATTCTATTTTGGAGCAGGTGAAGGTGTTCCGTCGGAATCGTGAATCCAGCAGCTTCTGGGTGTCCTCCAAATCGTTCAAAAACATCCTCATTTTTCTGTAAAGCATGAATCATATCAAATTCAGGAATACTTCTAGCGCTACCTCTACTTTGTTCATTTCCCAATGCTATAGCAATAGCTGGCCGATGATAGTAGTCTGCTAATTTAGATGCTATAAGTCCCAATACTCCAGGTAGCCAATTCTCACTAGCAACAAATATGATTGACGGAACACCATTAACTCTTTCTTCTGCACCGACCTGACGTTGAGCTTCTTTAAAAGCAGCATCGGTAAGTTTTCTACGTTCTAGATTTTTCCTCTCCAAAATGGACGCTAATTCTTTTGCTTCTTCTCGATTATTGGAAATCAAAAGCCTAAGGCTAGTGTAAGCATGATCAAGACGTCCTGCGACATTGATTCTGGGTATTAAACCAAATGATAGTCCTTCTGTGTCTAGAGACCCCAGATTCAATTTAGCAATCTCTGCCAAGGTTCGTATCCCAAGATTTTGAGTTGTATTTATAAAATGAAGCCCCTTTTTCACCATGTACCTATTCTCACCCTTTAACATACCAACATCAGCTACAGTCCCTATAGCTACCAGTTCCATTAGATGTACAGGAGTTTTCAATTGCATATGTTTGTGAAGTGCTTCAATCAATTTGTAGGCCATCCCTACCCCCGTAAGTCCATTAAAAGGGTAAGTAGAGCTCGGGTGTCTCGGATTAATTACTGCAAAAGCTTCGGGAACCGCTGTGTCCATAGTGTGATGATCGGTAACGATAGTGTCTATATTTAAATTGGAGGCAATATTAATCTCATTTACTGCTGTGGCACCGCAATCTACCGTAATCAGTAGAGATACCCCTTTTTGGTTTAGTTTTTTTACAGCTTCTATATTGAGATCATGGCCTTCTGAATTTCTATGGGGTAAATATGGCACTACTCGCGCACCTAAAGCTCTGAGAGCAAGGATCAGTAAGGCGGTTCCAGTAACGCCATCAGCATCAAAATCTCCAAATATTCCGATGATTTCTTTAGCATCTATAGCCTTTTTCACCCTATAAACAGCTCTCTCCATGTCATATAAAAGCATAGGGTCATGGGCAAGAGAAGAATCAGCATCTATAAATGCTCTACCTTCTTGTATGCTGTTGATACCTCTGTTGAACAGTAGTTGAGTTTGAAATTCTTTTTCTCCAAAGTCCGAGTCTACAGTCGACTCACCATTGGAAGAAGGCAACATACACCATTTTTTGGAAATCATCAGCCAGACCTATTCCGTTTTCAGGGAGATATTTCTAACGAGAACCTTATCGGAATTACGATTTTTAACTCGGGTGGAAAATCCGAGTTAGCTAAATTCTTGAAAAAGAATTGAGGCATTGTGACCTCCGAATCCAAATGAATTACTCATAGCTGTCCGTACTTTCCCACGGCGTAACATGTGAGGAGTGTAGTCTAAATCGCAATCCGGATCTGGATTTTCTAAATTGATTGTAGGAGGCACACATCCTTCTATAATTGACATTGCAGCGATAGCTGATTCTAATGCACCGCTAGCACCTAAAAGATGACCCGTCATGGATTTAGTTGAACTTATGGGAATATTGTAAGCTTCCTCTGCGAATACTGCTTTCATAGCCATAGTTTCAAATTTATCGTTTAGGGGCGTTGAAGTACCATGCGCATTAATATAGTCTATATCCTCTACTCTGAGGTGAGCCTGAGTTAAAGCCATTCTCATTGCCCTCGCACCACCTTCTCCTCCGGGTGACGGCTGAGTAATGTGATAAGCGTCGGCTGTAGTACCATATCCAACCATTTCTACCAAAGGTATAGCATCACGTTGAATCGCTGTATCGAGGTTTTCAAGCACCACCACACCAGCCCCTTCTCCAAGCACAAATCCGTCCCTCTCAGCATCGAACGGACGGGAGGCCCTCTTAGGCTCATTATTACGCCTCGATAGAGCTTTACAGGCATTAAAACCAGCGACTCCAATCGGACATATAGCTGCCTCAGCACCTCCAGCGAACACTACATCAGCATCTCCTCTTCTGATAGTTTCAAAGGCCTGGCCAATCGAGTCGGCTCCACTAGAACATGCAGATACGGTTATGAAATTTGGTCCTTTAGCACCCAATAACATTGAAATCTGGCCTGCTGCCATATCAGGCAACATCATAGGTATTAGAAAGGGTGTTATACGCGATGGACCGTCTGACAGAAGCACTCCTGTTTGCTCAGACAAGGTGATAATGCCTCCTATCCCACTAGAGACCATAACAGAAACACGTTCACTATTTTCAGATGTAATCTCTAATAGAGATTGCTCTAGAGCTTCCATAGTTGCCACAGCTCCTAGCTGAGCAAACCGATCCATTCTTCTAGCACTTTTCTTTCCCAAAAATTTGGCTGGATCAAAACTCTTAACTTCAGCAGCAATAGTTGTTTCAAATCCAGTCGTATCGAACGAGGTGATTTGATCAATACCTGATATACCTTTTATTAAGCTTTTCCAAGTCGTGTACCTGTCTAAACCCACAGGGCTAACCATGCCTATACCCGTAACGACAACACGATTACTCATCAAGTCTACTCCAACTATGTCAACGTAATCTTATTTGCCAAGTCAGAACTAAACCCGACGAGCGGAAAATTTAGTTTCGAGCCATTTTTTTTAAATAACGCAAACTTAACTACCTGGCCTCATTATATCAGGGGAATGGTATAAGATATAGCAGTTTTAATAGACTCAGTTAAACAAAAATTACAGGACCCCGTCACTAGCTATTTAATTATCAATGTAGTTAATTGGTAATACGTTGATTATAATGAAAACCAACCTGAGCTATTAGGCGTAGGTGGAAAACTGTTTAGCAGTCTGGATTTTTTCCTGTAATCACTTTTAATCAGGTCACCCATCATTATTTACTGTCTGCTGAGCTGAATCTGATAAGTACGCTGATATAATAGCCTCTTTGATTTCCGCATCCTCTACCGGATAACTTACATGAATCCCAGTCCGAGCCTTCTTTGAAGTGACGTTTATTTCATAGCTACGAAAAGATGTAGGTGCTGTAATGAGACTAATTTTTATTCCCAACTGATGATTCCATAATAATGACCACGAACAGTCATATACCGAGTCTTGTTCTATAGAATCTTCTGTGTTCAACGAGACGCCTCTCGTTACTTCTATTTCACCGTTAGAATCCAACAGTCCTATATTTAAGTCTTCTAAGAACGAACAAATTAAAGCGTCCAGTCCGTCAGCTTCCAGCCACAAGTATGCAATAGCCAGAGCGTCCCCGGTACTCAAACAAAAATCTTCACCTGACCTGTCTATAAATTCTGTTGCCTCTTCAAGATAGACCTGTAGTTTTCTTGCCTGATCAATCCAAGCCACATCCTTTGTTGTCAGTCTCTTATCTCGTTTAACCTTGATGAGTTCAAGGAGATCGCCGATGAGATTAATAAGTTTGGCATACATGCTATATCCTGTACCAGATTGCATATCAAGCTTCAATTCTATTAACATATGAGAAGTTCATTACCAAAATCCGTTGACCACTGCATTTACAGCCTTCTATAATACCATAACCAAATAACCAGAAAAGTGAGATGTATCTTTGAAAAGCACACTCCCTCAGAAAAAGCCGCTAACAGTTTCTCTCGAGACTCACGGCTGTAAACTCAATCAAGCAGACACCGGGCTCATGCAGTGGCAATTTGAAGAAGCTGGATTCAATCTTGTCACAGATAAACATCCAGCCGATGTCTATGTCTTAAACACATGCACTGTGACACATATCTCGGATCGTAAAGCTAGACAATCTCTAAGAAATGCACGACGCCGTAATCCAGAGGCGATCATTGTCGCAACAGGTTGCTATGCTGAACGTTCACCCGATCAACTGAAAGAACTCGCAGAAATCGATCTGATAATTGGAAATAAGGACAAAAAAGACATAGTTGAACGTGTGTTGGCATGGCGGAACGACATTCCAATACCATGCTCAACGGGTGTCGACGCTGAAGTGTTCAGTCCAAAAATCGCTAAGACCAGAGCCATGGTGAAGATTCAAGAGGGTTGCAATCAAGTTTGCGCATATTGCATTGTCCCTAAAGTAAGAGGGCGGGAACGTAGTAGAACACCACAAGAAATCCTGGAAGAAATAGCGAAATATATGAGTCTTGGTTATAAGGAAATTGTTCTTACTGGGACTCAATTAGGTTCCTACGGATTCGACTTAAGAAGTATGGACTTAACGAAATTAGTCAGTAAGATTCTTATGGAAACTAATTTTCCTAGACTCCGTATATCCTCTTTACAACCACAAGAGATCGACGATAAATTTCTCGACCTCTGGTCTGACCCAAGATTATGCCCCCACTTCCACTTACCACTTCAAAGTGGGAGTGACTCAATATTAAAGCGTATGAATCGACGCTACTCAAGTAATCTATACAAGTTAACTGTCGAAAAAATACGTAACCGAATTCCGGGGTCAGCGATCACAGCTGATGTTATAATCGGCTTCCCAGGAGAAAGTAATGCCGACTTCAAAAAGACTTTCTTGTTCTGTGAGAACATAGGATTTGCGGCAATGCATGTTTTCCCATACTCTTTGCGTCCCGGGACCACTGCATACTACCTATCCAACCAGATTAGTCCGGAGATTAAGGACGATAGGATGAGCAGTTTGCTGGAACTGGCAAGGGAAAATACTTTTAAATATCGGCAAACACAGATCGGGGAAGAATTAATGGTCCTCTGGGAAGAGATGAAATATATCCATGGCTCTCTCCTATGGTCTGGCCTCACTACTAACTACGTAAGGGTCTTTACCGACAGCACCAGGGATTTAGCTAATCAGATAACTACGACGACAATTATGTCTCAACAGAATGATCTTGTCTTTGCAAACATTAAGTCTTGAGTAGAAATTATATTGTGAAAGGGTCGTTCGCTTACACTTCAATGGGTAGAAGATGAGGCTTCCCATTTCTTTGTTGAACATATCCGGCGCTATGTTCATATCCATGTCCAAAAACAATGACCCAACCGCCGTTTATAATCATATCCAAAACTTCGCGTTTACGAATCAAGGTTTCGTTAGGCAATTCATCTATAGCGGGTATATGCGGCAGGGGTAAGTGATGAGGGGTAGGTACAAGGTCGCTGACATATGCTATTTTCTCGCTGCCACGTTCCACCAAAACGATTTGATGACCTATCGACGGGCCACTCGCAAATTTTATAGTAACTCCTGGAATAATTTCAGTATCCCCATCCAAAAGTTGGAGTTGCCCTTTCTCTTCCAGGGGTCTGAAATCATCCTGATAGAATGAACCTTTATACCTCTCATTAGGGCTTATGGCCTCTTCCCAGCATGCTCTTTGGACCATGTACGTCGCTTTGGGGAAAGTAGGGATTGCATTGCCTGTACGATCAAGCTTTGTACAGCC
>CAUZEB010000119.1:0-5778 GCA_963578655.1 Dehalococcoidia bacterium
ATCCTTAGCCATGTCTACTAGGTCGCATTCGTCTGGGCCAAGGGACGATAAATGTTCCTTTTCCTTATAATTACCACTACACGCAAACAATTTGGGATGGAATTCTCTCACCTGTGATTCCAGAATCCTAATACTTGTACGTGCCGCGAGACCAATAACATTAAATGAGTTAGGAAAGGCTCTTACAACATCTAAGGTTTGAGTACCTACCGAACCTGTTGAGCCAAGAATAGCTAAACCCTTGCATGCTTGTTTCATATCACAAGATAATATACCACAATAACGTTGAATATAATCGAGTCTAGACGGTCCATTAAACCACCGTGGCCTGCTAAAAGTTTTCCGGAGTCTTTTATCCCCGCAATTCGTTTCAATTTTGATTCCGATAAGTCGCCTACTTGTCCTATTATCCCAATTAAAGCCCCTAATATGAATGTGTGCCAAAATGGCAAGTTAAGCGATAATATATGGACTGCTGCAATACTTATGGCTATAGCGATTAAAAAGCCTGCTATGGCACCTTCCCATGTTTTGGATGGACTTATAGTAATTGCAAAAGGCTTATTACCTATTGTTTTACCTACCAGAAGTGCCCCTGTATCCATAGAAAAGGTAACCATCATGACAAATAGGGTCCACTCAAAGCCTTGTGATATGGATCTTAGCAGAAGCACATGCGATAAACATCCACCGATAAACATACCTGCGGCTATGGAGACAACATATTTGGAACAGGTTTCACGGCGATTTCCTCTGGAAATAAGCCATAGTAAAGAGATAATAGAAAAGACGGCTATCACCGGCGGTAAAGCCCGGTTGTAGGTAGATGATTCTTGAATGATCGGTACAGAGAATGTTAAACCTACGCTTATTACCAAGGCTAGAGGAATAACTGGATCGTCACCCCATGATTGTGCCATTTTCACTAATTCATAGGCACATATTACGGACAGTAGGGTGGTAAAAATTGTGAACCAAGGGAATCCAACCCAAACTATGATTATTGATACAGGTACAAGTATTATGGCAATTAGGGTCCGGGAAACCATGCGGAGCCTTTTAAGTAAAAGTGTTACTGGGATTGTGAGATTTCATTAGTGAAGGTAGTGCACCAAATCGTCGTTTGCGCCTACTATACTCTAGTAATGCATTGTCAATGTCCTTGGTAGAAAAATCTGGCCACAATGTGTCAGAGAAATAGTATTCTGAATACGCGGATTGCCATATTAGAAAGTTACTTAACCTCATTTCACCCGCGGTTCGAATAATTAAATCTGGGTCAGGGAGATTTCGAGTAAAGAGAAATTCATGAAAATTCTCTTCGGTAACTTCCGATAACGGGATGTCTCCTGATATTATGTTTCTTATCGCATGTATGATTTCATCTCTCCCGCCATAATCAAAGGCGATATTTAACGTTAGCCTATCGTTATCTTTGGTTAACTCTATACCGTCCTGTATTGCTTGCTGAAAGGTTTTAGACAATCTGTTTAGATGTCCTATATGCTGAAGTCTAATACCTTGATTATGTATTTCTAAAATCTCCGTATTGAGTACCTCTCCTAATATGTCGATTAAATTCCTTACTTCATTATCGGGACGTCCCCAGTTCTCAGTTGAGAAGGCAAACAATGTAAGATGCTTAATCCCATTTCGTATAACGGCGTCTACAACAGGCAGTAGATTCTTTGAACCCTCTAGATGACCGTATGATCGGGGCTTATCCCTATTTGCAGCCCATCTACCGTTACCATCCATTATAATCGCAACGTGCTCCGGGATTGCTTCTTTCAGTACTCTGTGTGGTGAGTGGTGCCTTCCATTTTCATGTATTTGATCAGACTTAACTTGTTTCACACCTCCATCACCTCAGACTCTTTTTCTTTACCAATTGTGTCCATTTTAGAAATGTGGCTGTCAGTCAAAATTTGCAGGCGATCCTGCGATCGTCTATTCTCATCTTGGGATATCTCCCTGTTTTTTTCCATGTTACGGAATCTCGCGACACTGTCTCGACGAATGTTGCGAATTGAAACGTTACCCTCCTCGACTTTTCTTTTAACTATGCGAACGAGTTCCCTACGCCTTTCTTCAGTTAAAATGGGCAGGCTCAGGCGTATTATTGTTCCATCATTATTAGGTGTTAACCCTAGATTGGACATTTGAATCCCTTTTTCAATGTCTTTGAGTGATTGCTTATCCCAGGGCTGTATCATCAAGACTCGGGCTTCGGGAACAGAGATAGATGACATTTGGTTTAAAGGTGTAGATACGCCATAATAATCCACCAATATATTCTCTACCAGCGCTGGATTTGCCCTTCCGGTTCTTATGGTAGACATTTCTCGTTTAAGTGAATCCATGGACTTTTTCATTCTAGAATCTGTTTCTTCGATAACATTGTCTTGAGTAGTCATAGCTGAATCTCCCAAGTTTGCTGATTCCTGTTTATACGTTATGGGCTAGGCGTATCTGCTACGAGTGATCCTAGTTTCTCTCCTCGAACAATCGCGCTTAGGCTATGTGGTTTGAACAAGTCAAACACTATTATGGGAAGTCCATTCTCCATACACAGAGTTAGGGCAGTTGAGTCCATAATAGCAAGGCGCTTTTCTATAACTTCCAAATATGTTAAAGAGTCTATCTTCAATGCTTTAGGATCAGTTTTGGGATCTGATGTATATACGCCATCAACGTCGTGTTTCGCCATGAGCATTACCTGGGCTTCCATCTCAACACCACGCAATGCTGCTGCTGTGTCCGTAGTCATGAAAGGATTGCCAGTTCCTGAGGAAAAAAGAACCACTCTCCCTTTTTCAAGGTGTCGTATGGCTCTGCGTCTAATGTACGGCTCAGCGATTTGCTGTACATTTATTGCACTTTGAACTCTGGTATCAATACCATGGTGGCGTTCCAGGGCATCTTGTAGGGCTAATGCGTTAATGACAGTGGCAAGCATTCCTGCATAATCAGCGGCAGCGCGTTCCATACCACCAGCCTGTGCTTCCTTTCCGCGCCAAATGTTTCCGCCACCCACGACTACGCCTACCTCGACACCTGATTCATGAATCAGGTGTATTTGTGAGGATATATATTCTATGGCTACAGGATCTATCCCATAGCCCCGCTCGCCTTTGAATGATTCACCACTAAGTTTTAGGAGGATACGGCTGTATTTGTTACAGGCCATGTTCAAATGATTAATCTCCTAGAGAGAACCTAATAAACCTCCGGACTTGTATGTTCTCTCCAAGCTTTCCTATAGTTTCCTTGACTAATTCTTGTATCGTCTTCGTAGGGTCTTTTATAAATGGTTGTTGTAAAAGTGGTACTTGCTCTATACCAGATTGTTCTTCATCTGGCACATCGTTACAGTCAACATATTTAGGAGACATTGCAGCAACTTGCATAGCTATGTCATGGGCAAGTAATTTGAAATCTTGAGTTCGGGCTACGAAGTCGGTTTCGCAATTCAATTCCACCAAAGCAGCTATACGACCTCCACTGTGAATATACGCTTCTATCAGACCTTCGTTAGTGGCTCTCGAAGCCTTTTTCGCAGCTGATGCTATTCCTTCCTCTCTCAGTATTTCTTCGGCTACTCCCATATCGCCCTCAGATTTTTGAAGAGCACGTTTACTGTCCATGACCCCAGCCCCTGTTTTTTCTCTAAGGGCCTTTATCAATTCTATGCTTATTCCCACCTCGCCCCCTATGTCCTCAGTTTGATGTAGGTTCTATCACGGCTTTTGTGTCGTCTGGTGAGTCGAGTTGTTGCTCGTGACCGGAATTTTCAGAATTACCTTGTACAATAGCATTTTCTGCAGTATCTACCGATTCCTGTTCTGGCTCCGTGTTCACAATTTCCGTCGATGCTAGAGAATCGTCAGATAGTTGAGTACTCTCTGATTCAGCTTGAATACTCTCAGCCATTCTCTCAGCCTCTGTGGCAATATGTTGATTTGACCCCTCTATGATCGCGTCAGCAATCCGTGTGGTAATTAGCCTTATAGACCTTATAGCGTCATCGTTTCCAGGTATTGGGTAATCGATCGGGTCGGGATCACAGTCAGAATCTACAAGAGCTACAATGGGTATTCCCATACGTCTTGCTTCAGCTATCGCTATGCTTTCGTTACCTACATCTATTATAAACAGTGCCCCTGGCATTCCTGTCATCTCTTTGATGCCACTTAGATAGCGATTCAGTTTTCTTATCGATTCCTCTAGTTTTAATGCTTCTTTCTTGGTGAGTAAATCGAATTCTCCTTTAGCTTTGCGCTCCTCAAGAGAGACAAGATATTCTATCCTCGACTGAATAGTTTTGAAATTCGTTAGCGTACCACCCAACCAGCGCGTCACTACATGAAACGCGTCACTTCTTTGTGCTTCTACTAGTATCGTGTCTTGTGCTTGGCGTTTAGTGCCAACCATTAAGATCTTTTTGCCCTCGGCAGCTACGTCGGTAATAAATTGAGCAGATTGCTCTAGGAGACGCAGAGTCTTTTGAAGGTCTATGATATGTATACCGTTACGTTGGGTAAATATGTACGTGTCCATTTTAGGGTTCCAGCGTCTTCGCTGGTGACCAAAATGTACACCTGCCTCAAGAAGAGATTTCATAGTGATCGGCTCGGGCCCCTGGGATACCTCCTCCGCTTCCACTGATGTCTCAACGGTTTCCTTGTGAATATCTTGCTGCATATACTCTGACTTCCTCCAGTGATTAAAGGGAAACCTCAATTGTATTAGATCTTTATGCTGCGTCGAATTATACCATAATCAACCGTGGCCGGTAAACTGAAATTATGACAATTCACATTAGTATATTTCTCATATGCCGAACATCAATTTAAAGCCAGGCATATACTGTGAGATCAAATTGACACTAAATCTTACCCATTGCTATAATCGACCCCAGTTTGATTATGAGGGGATATAGCTCAATAGGGAGAGCGCGGCGTTCGCAATGCCGAGGCTGGGGGTTCGATTCCCCCTATCTCCACCAAAATGACTACTTTAGATTATCTTGTGTAAATAATCCATTAATTACTTGCCATATAACAAATGAAACCATGAAGAATTCGAGGGATCTTCGTGGTTTGTTTGGTATGGTGTGTGTGCTGTCCTTCATTCTCCATTCCATCTTCAATTAGGCAAATCGATTTTATACTTCTGGTAATCGAGTTATTAGAGTGGATGAATAAACCCCTGAATCCATAAGAATGTTTAGAGATTGACAATCAGAACATAAGTTCGTAAAATTAACTTTATTGTCCGATACTTAATTGGGTGGACATAGTTAATGATAGCTTGTGTTTTGATTACACACTTTAGAGCTAAAATTGAATTAAAACGGAATGCACATTTAATTAATCGTGATGCCATCATTGTTGATAAATCTACATCTCTTGTCGTGGATCGATTTCCTAGAACTTCGTATATTGAAATTGGAATGACTATAGAAAAAGTTCTTTTTCACTATCCTAATGCTGTTTTGATATACGCAGATGAATCATATTATGAACGTATTTTCGATGAATTAATGCTACCTTTACATCAAGTAAGCCCACTTTTGGAGCCTGCAGAGTTGGGATGTATATATGTTGACATAAAGGGTCTTTTGCCCCTTTATGTCAACATATATACATTAGTGGATGCTTTACTTGATGAAATTCCTGAATATTTTAGTACCCGTGTGGGAATTGCTGAAGGGAAATTTCCAGCTTATGTTGCAGCGCTAAATACCCATCCCAATGATGTGACTGTTCTATCCAG
>CAUZEB010000120.1:0-5732 GCA_963578655.1 Dehalococcoidia bacterium
TATCTACATTTAAAATACCGCTTATCCCCATGCTCGTACGCTTTCGCAAATCCGACTCAGGAATTCTTATCAATGTGCTTATTGTAATTCAGAGATAATTCGATTCATTTCAGAACCTCTCTGAATCGTTTCATCGATGAAAAAGTTCAGGTAAGGGACATTTTTCATACCTAAGTTCTTCCTTATGACCCTGTGGATGTAGCCTGATGCAGATCTAAGTGCATTGAGCGTGTTTTCCTTTTCGCTAACATCTCCTAGAACGCTAATATACACCCTGGCATGGCGGAGATCTAAAGAACTATCCACATCTACAACGGTGGCCATAGAGTTAAGTCTTGGATCGTTCAGTTCAGTCGATATAACTTTACTTATTTCCTGACGTAAAACCACGTTAACTCTATCCATTCTACGCGTCATCAGACACGTCCCTCCCTAAATGAACACCCATTACAATAAATATAATAACCTACGAAACCTCTTCGATACGTCGAGATTCTAAAATATCATCAACCTCCACGCCATTAAAACCTTCTAGTACTACACCACCCTCAAACCCTGTAGTAATTTCACGCACATCATCCTTAAAACGTCTCAATGTGTTAATTTCACCCTCAAAGATTTCCGTACCGCCTCTGACTACATGGATTGTAGAATCCCGTGCTATACGTCCATCATTAACATAAATTCCCGCAACTTTCGTTTTTCTACCTATCGAGAACAGGGCTCGCACCGTCGCATGACCTTCGATAATTTCTCTGTACTCAGGCTCAAGTAAGCCTGACAGAGTCTTTTCTACATCTTCAACCAACTTGTAAATAATCTCGTAAAACCTGACCTCTATACCCTCTTGTGAAGCCAGAGTCTGGGCTCCTGGCTCTATACGACTATTGAACCCTATGATAATCGCTTTTGAGGCAATGGCTAGTAGCACATTACTTTCAGTTATGCTACCACTCGCTGCATGAATAACGTTAACCTTCGCCTGTGCGGTGTTAATATTTATCAAGGAATTCAGAACGGCATCTATGCTACCCTGTACATCAGTTTTGATAATTAGATCGAGCGTTTTGTATTCCCCAGACTCAATTTTCGCATGGAATTCTCCAAAAGTAGGGCCCATTGATCTCGCATACTGCTTAGCTTGTAAACGTTTTCCTACAAGAGCTTTAGCTTCCTTCTCGTCCGAAACAATCGACAACAAATCACCCGCCTGCGGCATACCATGTATACCTAAGACTTCTACTGGTTGAGAAGGACCAGCTATGTTTATTCTCTGGCCTTTGTCATTAAACATGGCCCTAACTCTGCCTCGAACATCGTCAACCACCATGTTGTCTCCGATATGCAAGGTTCCTGTCTGAACCAACACTGTTATCACGGTGCCGCGAGTTTTATCTATACGTGCTTCAACTACTACACCCTTCGCTTCCCTATGTGGATTGGCTTTTAATTCTTCTATTTCTGCTACCGCTAATATATTTTCCAACAGATCAGACACACCTTGGTTTTTTAACGCTGACACAGGTACAGCAATAACTTCTCCACCCCATTCTTCCACAAGGAGATTCTGTTCTGATAGCTGCCTTTTTACTTTGTCAATGTCTGAATCGGGTTTATCTACTTTATTAATAGCGACAATTAAAGGAACGCCGGAAGCCTTGACATGGTCTATTGCTTCTATCGTCTGAGGCATTATTCCATCATCCGCTGCTACAACCAGAATCGCGACATCGGTAACCTGCGCTCCTCTGGCCCTCATAGCAGTAAAGGCTTCATGTCCTGGAGTATCAAGGAACGTTATTGAACTTCCTTTAAACTGCACCTGATAAGCACCAATGTGCTGAGTAATACCACCCGCCTCACCACCTGCAACATTAGTCTGTCGTATGCCGTCCAATAAGGTTGTTTTGCCATGATCCACGTGGCCCAATATAGTAACAACAGGTGGACGTATCTCTAGTTGATCAGGGTCTTCACCTTCAGATGAAACAACCAGTGACCCCGGTCCCTTCACATCCTCTAAAGGAAGTACATCATATCCAAAAGTAGACGCTATCTTAGAGGCTATTTCATGTTGAATAACCTCATTTATGGTAACCATTTGCCCGCTTCGCATCAATTCCTTTATGACCTCAATGGGACTAGCATTCATCAAGTTAGCCAAATCATTAACAGTTAAGGCTTCAGGCAACTTTAATACTTCAGTATTCCGTAAATCTGATTCTACCAATTTACCGCCTCTCAAGAATTATAACGTGACTTCATGTGATGACCTAACGCAACTACTGTCAAATCCTATAGCAAACCGTCGTCATTAAAGGTTTTATGCAGCATCACCCACTGTTGATCGTTCAGTTTAGTCCGTAGAGAGTTTTCTAGACGCACACGGTCGAGGCCTCTATCAGTACAGTCTTCACGACATACATATGCACCTCGTCCTTGCCTTTTTCCATCCGTATCCAACAGAACAAACCCTTCCGTATCCAGAACCAATCTCACTAACGATTGTTTTGGCTTCCTAGCCCTACAGACAACGCATGTCCTTATGGCCGGACGCTTAATTACTGTCATAAATTTATCTGCGTTTCTTGCCTGCCTTCGTTTTTCGTTTCTTTGCCGGTTGATTTTGATTACCCTCGTTCTGTTTGGGACTATTCCTACTAACCCCACCTCTCAAACCAGCGATATCTTCGGCAAATCTAATCTGACCAGATTCCATGCCACCAGCCCTTCTGACTGACCATACACCTTCTGGCAGATCCCTTAGTGAGGTAGTATGAACAGAGTCCTCTACTGGTCCTTTGTCTGTTCCGTCTTCTTCTAAGTTTTGTGACAAGTCACCTTCGGAAGTTTCAGCAGGTTCGACCGCAGACTGGCCTAACTCATCTCCACCAGGTTCAGTTCCAGAAATAATAACGTCATCATCAATCTTTTCATCATCCACTTTTATTTCTAGTTCTGCCATTTCTATTTCTTGGCCACTGTCTTGGACTTCTTCCACTACTGGTACAGAGCTGACGAGTTCCTCAATACCCTCTTCAACATTTTCTGCCTGAACAGCACCAGCGACTTCAGATGCTTTAGGCTTTCCCTTTCTAGCGTTCTTACCATCTGAAATTCCTTTCGATTCGGTTTCGGCTTGAACGTTGCTCTTAATATCGACTCTCCATCCCGCGAGCTTGGCCGCCAATCTAGCATTTTGTCCTTCCCTACCAATTGCTAATGATAATTGGCGATCTGGAACTATTGCTGTAGCTAATTGCAAAGTTTCATTGAGTTCGACCCTCAAGACCTGTGAAGGACTTAGTGCATTTGCAATGAATTTCTCTACGTCGTCGCTCCACTCCATAACGTCTATCTTTTCCCCCTGGAGTTCGTTAACAACGTTCTGAATACGCACCCCTCTTAGACCTACACATGACCCAACTGGATCAACACCTTCCTGTATAGCCCTAACAGCCACTTTACTACGTGCCCCGGCTTCACGGGCAATTGCCATGATTTCAACGGAGCCATTGTAAATTTCGGGAACTTCCATTTCAAAAATGCGTCTCAAGAAAAGGCTATCTGCTCTCGAAACAATCAATTCGGGACCTTTACTAGATTTCTGAACGACTTGAAGTAATACTTTAAATTTCTGACCAACACGATACCTTTCCGTGAGGACTTGCTCGGATGCTGGCAAGATAGCTTCTGTCCTACCTAAGTCTACTATCAAGTGTTTCGGTTCTACTCGTTGAACAGTTGCCGAGAATATCTCTCCTTCTTTATCCTGGAATTCTTCTAATATTATTTCTCGTTCCGCCTCGCGGAGTCGCTGCATGACAACTTGTTTTGCTGTCTGTGCCGCAATTCTACCTGCAGTACTAGGAATCTCGCCCGTCGGGACAACATCTCCTATTTTAATATTGTCCCTTATATTCAACGCATCCTTCAAAAGAATTTCTTGTTGAGCATCCGCGATTTCATCGACAACGGTTTTCACAACAAAAACACTTACACCCCCGGATCCGGGGTCCAATTTAACAGAGATATTCTGGCCGGCCATAATGCTATCTTTTTTATAGGCAGACACTAAGGCAGCTTCGATTGCAGATAATACAATCTCTCTTGGTAAATTACGTTCGGCTGCTAACTGAGTTAATGCTATAAGAAAATCGCTCTTCATATTATTAGCCACCTCCTTTTGGGTTGCTAACACATTATCCCTCTAACAAAGAAAGTGGGGTCTTCCCCCACTTTCTGAAACAACTTTTTAGAGACTCTTTCAACGCGGGTGTAGTATACCATTTTCATTGATTCAATACAACCATAGTATTGACCCACTGAAAAGTTCGAATCAAACCTGTAATCGCGTCGTTGCTTCCTAAATTCTTGAGATTATTCAACACGGATATTTTGTTATTGTTTACAAGACCCAACAGACTAGAGATAATACATTCCTATCATTCTTCAACACAGAGTCAATGGCGTACTTGAATCTGCTGGGAGAACAGGTGTGGTATGACAAGATTTATGTTGAAATTTATTCCAATCATATCAATAGCTTCTTTGTTGTTATTGCTAGGCTGTGCCACACGCGAGGAATCTAAAAGTATTTTGGTATTCGCTGCAGCAAGTCTTACCGATGTCCTTAGAGAACTCTCAGATGTTTATGAAGAGGAGTCAGGAATTGAAATCAACATTAATTTTGGCGCCTCTCAAATGTTGGCGCAACAATTACGTAATGGAGCTCCTGGAGATCTATTCTTACCAGCAGGGGCATCTCCGGCATCCTACCTAGAACGCGTAGGTATATCCCGTGACAAACCTATTATTTTACTCACCAATAAACTAGTTTTCGTTGCTAAAAAGGGTGAACCTACTATTAAATCTCTTAAGGAATTATATGGAACCCATAGCTATCGCATAGCTATAGCATCTCCAGAACTGGCGCCAGCTGGACATTACGCACAGGAATCCTTAGTCCAGTTAGGTATATGGAGATCGATCCAAGGCAAGATTATGATAGGCATGGATGTAAGAGCAACTCTAACTTATGTGGAAATGGGCAATGCCGATCTAGGGGTTGTATATAAAACTGACGCATTATCGAATAACAAGTTAATGATTTTAGATTTAATACCTATGGAAAGCTACAGTCAAATAGTGTATCCGGCTGTCATAATTAAAAGTTCTCTTAAGAAGGAAATGGCACAGGATTTCCTTAAATTCCTACAAGACGATCAGTCATATGCAACGTTCAAAGATCATGGATTCGAATTCAAAGCTAGATGACAAATATCACAGTACGGACTCTGGAAATACAGCGGGAGGATATTAGTTTGCCAAACTTTAACATATTGGTTATTACATTACAGGTAGCAATTTTAGCCACCGTAATAAATATCCCTTTTGCAATAGCAATCAGCTGGTTGGTGATAAAGAAGGGTATTCGAGGCCGATTGTTTATTGACATTATAGTATCCCTTCCTTTAGCACTACCACCAGTAACTATTGGCTATTTCTTGCTGATAGTATTAGGGCGAAACGGACCAATCGGCTCGGTAATACACACACTATTCGGTATTGATCTGGTTTTCACATGGGTGGCAGCTGCACTAGCCTCATCAGTAGTTTCTTTCCCGTTAATGACAAGGACGATAATGGTTGCAATGGAAAATGTTGACGAAAACATCGAATTGTCAGCGAGAACTCTGGGTGCGGGGATAGTGCGTACTTTCTACACCGTA
>CAUZEB010000121.1:0-5691 GCA_963578655.1 Dehalococcoidia bacterium
AGAGCTGCAGTCGCCAAATCTTTCAGCTCTCCTTTTGTTAAGTCGGCATCACAGTGTAATATATCGAATACTGGTATATTACAACAGGTGATTAAACAAATTACTTTGTAATTACGAGAACTTTCCGGATAATTATTAAGCTATAAAGTGAATACACGACGAAGGGAAGGCCAATGAAAAGCATTACTATAGACAGAAACAAATCTATTAGAGACGAACCTAACAAAGGGCACAACAGATGGCATCCAGATATAAATCCAATATTAGAAGTCAATGTGGGAGAAGATGTCCTTTTGGAAACTCGCGATGCGAGGGATGGCCAAATCTCTCCAGGTATGACTACCGATGATATTAAAGAACTTATCGAGGTTAGTGAATGGAGATCAAACATTGGACATCCATTGACAGGACCTGTTTTTATTAAAGGCGCTGAACCTGGCGACCTACTAGAAATTGAATACATAGAGCTCCTGCCTGAACAGTATGGATGGACTACATTTGGACCTGGGAGTGGATTTTTGCGCGATCTTTTCGCAAGAGAATATCTTGTTCACTGGTTTATAAACGATAATTGGGCCACGTCGCCACAGATACCGGGTCTGAGAATACCGAATGGTATGTTCATGGGAACAGCTGGACTTGCGCCATCTCATAAACAATTGAAAGAATGGACTGACAGGGAAAAAGATGTGGTATTGAGAGGTGGGATAGCGCAATTACCTGATTCTAAAGATGCTGTGCCTTCAACAGAACCTATTTGTCATGAAGGTCTCCGTACAGCTCCTCCTAGAGAGAACGGAGGTAACGTCGATATAAAACAATTAACGAAAGGGTCTAAACTGTTCATACCAGTTAACGTTGAAGGAGGATTGTATTCGGTCGGTGACGGCCATTTTGCTCAAGGTGACTCGGAATGTTGTATCTCTGCTATAGAGATTGGAGGGGCAGCGGTAGTTAGGTTCAAGATTCATAAAGAAAGGGCTGTGAGCAACGGAATAACCTTTCCACGTTTCTCGCATCCTTCTTATTTCAATTCACCTGAATGGGCGGTACCCAAGAATTTCATCGCTACTACAGGCATGCCCATAAGAATCGATGGTGTCAATATATCCGAAGATGTGACATTGGCGGCGAGGAATGCTCTTATCAATATGATAGATTTACTTCAGGAGCGTGGATGGAGCCAGGAGCAATCTTACGTTATTTGTAGTGTGGCTGTGGACTTAAAGATTAGCAATATTGTAGATTTGCCTAATGTTACCGTGTCAGCATTTTTACCTGAAGACATCTTCATCTAATTTAGGTGCAGGCAACATATGATTTATATATCAATTTAAAGTGTAATATGATGCTTTCGATTATCAATCGTAAAGACGGCAACTCGTTTATTTAGCAAAACACGAACCACATGGATTCAACTAACTTTAAAAACTTAATTAGTTTTTGAGAATTGGAGATTGTTTTATGGGAAATTTGGATATAACGATTGGGAACGTTGAAATTCTTGCTCTTTCAGACATGAATGTGCCCTATCCTATTATATTAGATGATTTGTGGCCTGATGTCCCTGAAGAGAAATGGAGTATGTTTAGAGAATTGTATCCTGAGACATTCGAAGGTCCCTATATGCGTCTGGAGATAGGTTGTTATCTTATACGGTCAGGTGGCCAAACTATATTGATGGACACAGGGTACGGACCTGGGCCTATAGATCATATTGGGGGATATCGAGGACGACTTATGGCGGATTTGTCTAGTAAAAAAGTAAACCCAGCCGAGATAGATGTGGTCTTCCTTTCGCATCTCCATTACGATCACGTAGGTTGGAACACTGTCAATAATGATGGTGTGTGGACTCCCACATTTCCCAATGCGAAATACATCGCGCACCAAGCTGATTTAAATCATTTCCGAAAGCCTGAACTGCAGGTTTCTTCAGGTGTACCATATATATCTCGATATATTGAACCATTAGTAAATTTGGGCGTTTTTGAAACGATAAATAAAGATACAAATATAACAGAAGACCTTAAGGCGATACATACTCCTGGCCATACACCAGGTCATATGAGCTTGATGGTTACATCACTTGGCCAAAGTGCATTGATCCAAGGGGATGCATTTGTACATCCTTCGCAAATCACGAATGAGGATTGGAATTCCCTCTTCGATACTGATTCAGATATGGCGACTGATACTAGAAGAAAATTACTAAACATTGTTGAGGCTGATAACATACCAATGATTTCTTGTCATTTTGAAACCCCAGGAGTCGGATATGTTATTCGATCCCAGAGTAAAAGATATTGGCAGTCGGCTGAGATAAAATACTAGTGTCACCTTACCCGTGAAGTTCGACAATATCTCCATCTGCCAGCATGTGGTTTCTGCCTACGTGCTGGCTTTCGAATTTTCCGGAACTTCCCCAAAGAATTGCGAACTTCAATTTCTTTAATAAATCTTTATGAACCAGTCTAGCCACATCAGATACGAGACTACCTTGTGGTAAGACATAAGGCGTTGATAGCGATAGGTTTTCTAGGGTTTCTCTAGGAGACTTCGTGTAGATACGTACAATGTTTAGTGATGTAAATATCGCATCACCTAGGTCTCCAAGGCCAAAATTTTCTTCTGCACTGGTCATAATCAATTGATACTGCTTCCCCAGCGCGGTTTGTAAGATCTGAAAGTGATCTAATCCGCCTTGCACATCTGCCTTGTTGCCCACGATTATGGTTGTTTTCGGGTTTACGAGATAGGAGGTTTCTTTGGATGTCAGGTGATTGTTATTGGAGAGTCCCCATTTGTTTAATTCCGCTAAAATACCCAAAAGTTGGAACATTGGATCATGGGATAAATCTAACACTAGAACAAACACATCGGTCGTTCTTAAGAGACCGTATAAGCGACTCTGAGTGGCTGTCTTCTCAATTGGAGGAGTATCGATAAGTTGCACAAGAATATTTTCGTACCGTAGCATACCAGGCAATGGTTCCTGTGTACTTAATGCGTATGAGCCTATTATTGAATGCGCCCCAGTTGATCTCGACAACAGTGACGACTTGCCAACATTGGTATGTCCAATGAGGGTCGCTCGTCCTGCACCCTGTTTGGGGATAGAGAAAGGTTCTATCCTTGAAGATCGACCTTTTCTGACAGAATCCTGTAATTCTGCCATCAATTTGGACATCCTGGAACGAAGTTGAGCTTTTAAATGGTCTGTACCCTTGTGCTTGGGCATCAATGTCAGCATTTCGTGAAGGACGACAATTTTCTCTTGAGGAGTTTTAGATTTACGGAAGCGATCCTCGGCTTCACGATATTGAGGAGGTACATTAGTAGGCATTGTACTTACCTGAAGTTTGACGTTGTATTAAGAGACAAGCTGACATGTATTGAGTATAGAGGTTGGTTCAGCAAGGAGCAATAGAATTAATGATGATCATAGGAAAGTGATTACCGCATCGGATCACAAAGCATGAAATACTATTGCTCTAGGAATGTTTATTAACGTAGGACCAAAACATATTGGCCCTCAATGTATCTTCATGGTTTTCAGGATCTATGACACAGCGGCAACTACGGGTGTACGAGCCTATCACTTGTAGATCAGTCCGTCCACAATCCCATCTCCATGGAAGCCCGTTAGCATCCCTGAAGATATTCTGCGCCACTACCCTGTCGACTTTTAGGGCTGTATCGAAACGGCGGGAATTTTTAGACCCTCTGAAGACCCAAAACCTGTCCCATAAGTTGGGGCCGCCAAGACCACGACGTATATGCGCATTCTCTTTGAATTGTGGAAGAATTGTGTTCTCCGGGCGAGCTATTACTTTTCTTAAGACTTCCTCTATTTCTAGGAAACCGATCAGGTAAAATCCAAATTCATCGGTTGGTATGTTTTTCTCCCAGCGTTGGAGACGGGCGATGAAAAAAAGAAAATCTCCTATTGACATAGATTTAAGAGACGATGCGCGGGAATTCATTTCACAATTGTCTCCATAAGTGAAAGTCCTGAATTCAGGGTCGTTATGTGCTGTCCATCGCCAAAATCTTTCAGGTATATACTTAGTTAATCTCAGGGTTGAATTATAGAAGGATCTAAGATCCTGGTATGTTACTGCATGTTCTTCTGGTAAAGCTCTATCCTCTGGTATTGGTATGAATTCGAACTTACCACCCGAGAATATAGGACTGCAGAATTGATGACTTGCGTTAGATCCGACGTTAGCTAGGAAGATTCGATGAGGCATGAGCATTACTCTTGTTCGTTTTAAATTCGGTGATGGTAAGCTGGATCTCATTCAGTACGGTAGGGTCACTTTCGGTAACTAAGGCTTGCTTTAAGACTTCAATCGTTTCTTCTTTTCTGATCTTACCAATAGCCCAAGCAGCGTGCTCTCGTATTATGGGATTGTCATTATGTAGAGCTTCCATTAAGGCTGGCAGGGCTGTAGGATCACCGATGTTTCCGAGAGCGACACAGACGTTTCTTTGAAGTCCCACACGTTTCGCACGTTTAATTGGTGAGTTTTTAAAACGCTTCCGAAAGGATTCGTCATCCAGATGCAATAGTGGAATCAACGCTGGTGCCCCGAAGTCGTGGCGCTGGCGGAATGATGGTTCAAGACTTATTCCAGCTTTCCGGTTAACAGGGCAGACATCTTGGCATATATCGCAGCCAAATATCCAATCACCAATCAATGAACGTAATTTTCTAGGTATTGAACCGCGTAGTTCAATTGTTAAGAAGGATATACATCGATTATTATCTATGACATATGGCGCTATTATTGCTCCAGTAGGACAATCATCGATACAGCGAACACAGTTGCCACACGTTTTTGCCAAAGCCGTATCTGGTTCCAATTCAAGATCGGTAATTACCTGGGCTAATAGAACCCATGATCCGTGGCTAATTGTAAGAATATTTGTATTTTTCCCAAACCAACCTACACCTGAACGTTCAGCCGCCGCCCGATCGTTCATGGGGCCGTCATCTACAAAAATACGGGCCTGAAACTCTGTATGAACATATTTGGATAGCCCTTTTACAAAGTTTCGGAGTTTGTCTTTCAGAACGAGGTGATAATCTTCTCCCCAAGCATATCGTGCTATTTTACCTGTTGGTATATTCTTGATGTTTTTAGGTTTGGCAGTGTTATAACTTATGGCGAAGGAAATAACTGATTTAGCATTTTGTAACAGCTTCTTAGGGTGTGTTGCTAGATGCACGCGTTCTTCGGTGTACCAAGGAAGTCCGCTCATTAGTCCTTGACGAACTCGTGATATAGATGCCGATTCGTCCCTGACGAAAGGGTCGGCGGTTGTTATACCCACTACATCGAAGCCCATCTCTTTAGCGTAGGCTTTAATCTTTTGTTCTAATTCACCCATTTCCTTGTTACAAGCCTCATAGCAATATTTGATTGACACATCTAATAGCCTGATTATAGTGTATTATGCTGCCGTTAAAGCTGCAATATTACGTAGCAGGTTCGGAATTGAATTGCATATAATCAATAATATGTTGATTTACTCCGGTGTTATAGGGATTTTCGTTTAATCAATTTACGAAATTCAAATTGTAACTTGTGTGAGGATCTCAGTATTAGTTTAGCTGATTATCTATTGCCGATGTCAATGGGCATAGTTATAAGGTCTATTCTCGCTGCTGACTTATGAGAAGCC
>CAUZEB010000122.1:0-5636 GCA_963578655.1 Dehalococcoidia bacterium
TATCATCCCAACCGCGAGGCAGCTCTCCTGAAACTGAAGAAAGGAGATCTTTCGCCTCTTTCGGATAAATGCGTCTGTAACGTTCGAATAATTTCTCCCACTCATTTTGTTGACATTTTCCTCTGTCAAGTGCCATACGGAAATGGTTCTGCACCTGCTTAGGAGTGATAAACGGTTCGCTGAATCTCCATCCCAATGTAGCTCTTGTTAAATCTACTTCAGTATCGCCTAGCGGTTCTCCATGAGAAGCACTTGTACCTTGCTTCCCAGGGCTACCGTAACCAATTATCGTTGAACATATTATTAAGCTGGGCATATCTATTCTCAAACGTGACTCTTTCAAAGCTTGGTCCACAGATCCAACATCCATACCGTCTATCGGGCCGACTACGTGCCATCCATATGCCTCAAATCTCTTTCTCACATTTTCCGTGAAGGTAATACTAGTATCACCTTCAATAGTTATACTGTTGTCATCGTATAAGTAAACCAATTTCCCTAGACGTAGGGTGCCAGCTAATGAGGCAGCTTCTGCCGCGACGCCTTCCTGTAGGTCTCCGTCAGATAGAATACTGTAAGTATAGTGATTTATAAGTTCGAAGTCTGGTTTATTGAAATGCTGCGAGAGCCACCGTTCTGCAATTGCCATCCCAATTCCATTAGCAAAGCCCTGACCTAGCGGTCCGGTAGTAGATTCAACCCCAGGCGTCAGTCCATATTCTGGATGACCTGGTGTTTTACTATTCAATTGCCTGAATGCTTTAACATCCGAAATATCCAGATCATAACCGGTCAAATGTAAAGTAGAATAAAGCATTGCAGAGGCATGACCAGCAGACAAAACGAACCTATCTCGGTCGATCCACGCTGGATCAGAAGGATTGTGTCTTAAATAACGATCCCATAACGTAAACATCATGGTAGCGGCTCCCATAGGAGTTCCAGGGTGTCCTGATTTCGCCCTTTGCACGGCATCAACCGATAAGAATCGAATAGTATTAATACATAAATCTTCCAGTTTTAGATCTGGCATTTTCGTTCTCCGTAGATAGTCCATCTAGAACATTTATCCGCAACACCAATAGTAACCGAAGTTTGCTGAATTCGATAGGTACGAGTCAATTTTAAAATATTACTATTAATCAGCATAGCTCCATATATAACAGGGTCTTGCCTAAGAACTAGGAATCAATTAATCCAAATAGATGTACCTTCAACTGATTATAATTCTCAATAAGAATTCTGGTCAAACCAGAGGGGTCCCTATATGCCATAGTATAGTAATATGGGAGTTAAAACGAAATTGGATTGCTGCCAAAACCTTATAATACTATTTTGCTTGTCTTGGCCAATGTATCAACGACAATCTCATCCTGAGTATTAAATTTGAGCTTACTATGAATAAACTTAACCTTCCATGAGTTATATTATTAGGGATTTACGTATATTCTGATATAATTAACCCAACAAGATTTATGCAAGGAGAGGCTGCCTTGGTTGATAATGTAACTTCAGTTAATCTAGAGAAATTGGTCTCTCTTTGTAAACGCAGAGGCTTCATATTTCAAAGTAGTGAAATATACGGCGGGCTAGCAAGTACATGGGATTATGGCCCTCTGGGTGTTGAGTTAAAACGCAACCTCAAGGAATCTTGGTGGCGTACTATAGTATGGAGTCGTGATGATATGGTCGGATTAGACTCGGCGATTCTGATGCATCCTACCACTTGGGCTGCTAGTGGGCATCTGCAAAGCTTCTCCGATCCCTTAGTTGAATGTAAGGACTGTCACCAAAGATGGAGAGAAGATCAGTTAGACAAACCATGCTGTCCAGACTGTAACGGTAACCTGACGGATTCACGGAATTTTAATCTGATGTTTAAAACTTTCATGGGGCCAGTTGAAGAAGCCGCATCAACAGTATATTTGAGACCAGAAACAGCTCAAGGCATCTTTGTGAATTTCAACAATGTTGTGAGTACAACCAGAAAGAAATTACCTTTCGGTATAGCACAAATAGGCAAAGCTTTCAGAAACGAGATTACCACTGGAAATTTTATTTTTCGGACTCGTGAATTCGAAATGATGGAAATAGAATATTTTGTGAAACCAGGCGACGACGAGGATCAACATCAAAGATGGATCGACCTGTTTGTGAATTGGTATGTGAGTATCGGACTAAATAAAGATCGAATACGGGTTAGGGTACATGATACTAATGAGTTGTCACACTACTCCAAAGCAACTCACGATATAGAATACCATTTCCCATGGGGCTGGGGAGAAATACAAGGAATAGCCAACAGAACCGATTACGATCTTAAAGCACATTCCAAGGCTAGTGGGGAATCTTTAACATACTACGACGCAGACACAAATGAGCATATTACTCCCTACGTCATTGAACCATCCGCTGGCGTTGATAGAGCTGTAATGGCCTTATTAGTTGATTCATATACAGAAGAAGACGCCCCTACCGCCTCCGGTGGTTCAGAAACCAGAACTTTATTGAAACTCAACCATAACCTAGCACCTGTTAAAGTGGCAATATTACCATTAAGCCGTAAAGAGAATGTCTCGTCTATGGCACGAGACATTCACCATATGTTAAGGGTTTCAAATGCAATAAATGGATTCATCCAATATGACGATCGCCAAAGCATAGGGAGAAGGTATCGAAGACAGGATGAGATTGGCACACCACTCTGTATAACAGTTGATTTCGAATCGTTGGAAGATGATTCAGTAACCATACGTGATAGAGATACAATGAAACAAGAAAGAGTTGCTATAAAAGACCTTTCATCCAAACTCGGGAATAGATTAATGATTCAACATTAGTTAAGTTATTTGATCTCAATCGCGCTTGAGATCAGTTGCAATTTGAAGTAGTAATTACATGAATATTAGTGATATTTTCTTATTGCTGGTCCGATGGATTCATCTTATCGCCGCAGCCGCTTGGATAGGAGGTAGTATTTTTTATCTCTTAGTGCTTAGGCCCAGCATCCGTAAGGATAGTAGATATGCAAAGCTTTTCACCAATACGACCGCTACGACCGCGGCAGAATTTAAAATATTGGTAGACACCTCAATATTTGTGTTGATTACCTCAGGTGTCGTCCTAACATTCAGCCGTCTAAATTCAAACGTTATAGGTATTCCTTATGTGATCGTCTTAGGTTTAAAAATACTGTTGGCCATATGGATGTTTATTCTAGCAAAAAACAGGCGTCATAACAGACTAATCTCGGATAGAAAGTTAGAGTTAGTACCTACCAAATCAAAGTTTTATGTGAACGTTATGAGGAGTGTTTCAGGGTATAACTCGATTGTCATTCTTGGTATCATCGTTTTCTTATTGTCTGATCTCTTAAAGATTTTCTACGAATTAGCCTTAGATTAACAGATCATAGATGAGAGAACGGTTTGACCACCACCTGAAAGGTAAAAGGAGCACCTAGTGAAACATGATTTCATAGACATATTGGCATGTCCAATGTGTAAAAACTCTCTAGAACTGATGGTTGTTGAGGAGACCAATAATGAAGTTGTGTCTGGAAGCCTGAATTGTAGTCAATGTAATCAAGCTTATCCTATAAAAAACGGAATCCCTAATCTGCTTCCGCCAGAACTGCAACTGTAAATTACTCGTTCATTAACAAAGGGAAGATCGATTCAATCCCCATATTAACTTTCCTGGATTGAATCAGGAGTTGCTCTATAGGTTTACCAAGTAAAGGATGGGTCAGTGCTGGGGATATCTCAGAGAGTGGTACTAGTACGAAAAGTCTGTTAGCGATTTCAGGGTGTGGTATTGTAAGAATATCTAAATCAATGACCATATCTCCATAAAATAGGATATCAATATCCAGCGTGCGCGGAGCATTTATGAAAACGCGGGTGCGATCCAGCTCTCGTTCTATTTTTTTTATCTGATGAAGAAGTTGAAAGGGATCAAGATTTGTCCAAAACTTACAAACCGCATTGACAAACATGGGTTGACTGTTAAATCCTTTGGGAATTGTCTCGTACAAGTTCGAGGTTTTAAATTCAAAGGATTGTTCACGGAGACATCTTAAGCCTTTCCTGACATTTGTAGCCCGATCTCCCATGTTTGATCCAATACCTAAATGAACTTCATTAAGACACATTGAATGAATAGCCGCGAATAATCGCATCGCTCATACGAGCGACACGTACCATCTCTTTAACATCATGTACCCTCACAATGTCAGCTCCCTTCGCAATAGATACAGCAACAGTGGCGGCTGTACCTTCAAGTCTATCATTTGGTGGCAAACCTAATACATATCCTATTGTAGATTTTCTAGACATACCTACCAATATAGGTCTACCTAGCACCTGGAAATCATCTAGCCTACGAAGGATCTCCATATTATGTCTGGCTGTTTTACCAAATCCCATCCCAGGATCAATTATAATATTATCAGTTGCAATGCCTGATAACTCGGCCAATTTCATCATGTTTTTCAATTCTCCAAGAATTTCTGGGATTAGATCTTCATATTTCGATTTGCGCCCATTATGCATTAAAACCAAGGGGGTTCCCAACTCTGCTACGGTTCTTAACATCATTGGATCACCATTCATTCCACCAACATCATTAACCATACTAGCCCCATGTTTGATAGCTTCTTTAGCTACTGTTGCTTTCCGCGTGTCTACGCTTATCGGTATGCTAATTTCCTCTCTGATAGCACATATTACTGGTATAATCCTTGAAAGCTCTTCATCACATGTAACAGAATGACTTCCTGAATAGATATTAGAGGGCCGTGTGGATTCTCCGCCCACATCTATAATATCAGCGCCATGTTGTTCGAATAGTATCGCCAAATTCGTTGCAACTTGTATATCATTTTCAATACCATCACCAGAAAATGAATCCGGTGTAACATTTAATACACCCATCACATAGGTTCTAGATCCCCACCTAAAAATTTGGTTACCCATTGTTAATTCATCGTTTAACATAATTGTTCGGTCCATATGTTTTCTTGCCTTGCTAGGTGCACACTTATTTGATAGGGTTAGCTTCGATTATTCCACGAGGAAGATAAATTTACAACAATGTCCAATAAACGGAACGTCAAACAGAAGATAGATGAGCTCCATACGAGGAGAAGAGTCGCTATGAAAGGCGGCGGACAGGACCGTATTGATGCTCAGCATGCCAAAGGAAAGCTTACAGCCCGTGAACGAATTGATCTTCTAGTGGACAGCGGTTCATTCAAAGAGTTAGACTCGTTTGTAACGCTGCGTTCTTCTGAATTTGACCCTACCTCCCAAAAGGCTTTAGGCGAAGCCGTGGTGACGGGCTACGGTAAAATCAATGGAAGAATGAATTTTGTATACGCACAAGACTTTACAGTATTTGGCGGATCGCTATCTGAAGTTGTATCTCAAAAAATATGTAAGGTTATGGATATTGCAATTACAAACGGTGCTCCAATTGTCGGTTTAATTGACTCGGGTGGAGCACGAATTCAGGAAGGGGTTGATAGCCTTGCGGGGTACAGTTCTATATTCTCACGTAATGTAATGGGATCCGGTGTTATCCCCCAAATTTCAGCTATTTTAGGGCCATCCGCAGGTGGAGCAACATACTCACCC
>CAUZEB010000123.1:0-5565 GCA_963578655.1 Dehalococcoidia bacterium
CAAAGCGTTTTATGACCTATATCAAAACGCTGACATACAACTCTAAGGCCGACGAGGAGGCAGTAGCTTTTCTAATTTTAGTGTCACAAGCAGGGTATATTTTTGAGTACCCCAAGACCGATGGCGGCGTCACTAGGTTCGAGCAGGAGTTTCAAAGAAACTATCCTATCATCACTAAGTACTTCGATAAAAAGTACGGTGCTTGGCTGGTTGAGAGTGAGAAGAGTATAATTGTAGAAACTATCAACCATATCGATCGTTCGTTAAATTGCAAAGGAAATTGAAATGTCTAGTTATGCTTCACTGATTAGTGCTGAAGGCCATATTACTGTAGTGGCGGCTGGTAAGCAGTGGTATATTCGAAATGAAGATGAAAATCATGATGCGGTACTACAGGCACTTCGTGATAAAGTAGAAGAGGAGGAATTGATTGCGATCATGGATCGTGAGAAGCCCGTTAAGGATTGGCTGGAAGCTTCTGCATTCAATGGGAGTGGTGCAATTTTGGTTGAACAGGGGATGGTTTTCTACCAGGATAGGGCGGGGGTCAAGGAAGAACTACATGGGACGATGGTGGATAGACTCCTAGTTTTCGTTCGGGAGGATCTGCCCTATGAACCCTTACTGTTGTTTATAAATAACCTTATGCAGAATACCTGCTGGGAATCTATTCAAGAGCTGTTTGATTTCCTAGATCACAAATGTCTACCCATCACTGAGGACGGGTGTTTTCTAGCACACAAAGCTGTTACCTGGAACTACAGGGACAAGTGGACTGGTACAAAAGATAATAGTGTCGGTCAGACGGTCAGCGAGCCTCGCCGAAAGGTTTGCAATGATCGTAAGCAGTCTTGTGCTCCAGGTCTACATGCAGGGACTCTTCGTTATGTTCAACAATATGGAAATTTCTACAAGGATGTAAATGGATTCCATACCGACGAATCAGACCGTGTTGTTATTGTTAAGATCAATCCCAAGCACGTTGTTTCGGTTCCTTCCGTAGAGACCGAGAAGTTGCGTTGTGAGGAATACACTGTGGTGGGTGACTATCTCGGCGACGAGATGGAATATGTGTTGGCTACCGCCAATGGTGTAGAATATACCGATGATGATAGTTGTCCGGATTGTGGAGAGCTAGATTTTGATTGTACGTGCGATGATTGTGATGATTGTGGGCAATGTGCCGATGAATGTGAATGTCACTACGACCAAGAATATTAAAGAAAGAGAGAAATACGATGGAATATAAAGTAGAAGTAAAAACGATTGAAGGAATTTCTGAAGATGATAACTACACAAGACAACTCAAGTGTCATGTGAAGGGAGATCTTCGGTTTAATCTTGAGCTGGATGAAGGTAGTTATGTTTATTTTCTAGATGCCCTTGAGGGCCAGGAAATGAAGTTTGAGTATAGTTCGTCTGGCCTTGGTCCTCTATCGATCACCTTTAATGCGGGCAGTGAAGGTTTTAGCTGGAGTGAGATTGAGGTCTCGCTAGTTGGGAACGAATCAAACATTAGCGAGCCTGAATCAATCACCAATGAAGATGTGGGCACCCTTGAAGACTTTTTCCCGGAGTTTGGAGATGAGAGCTAATTTTCTATTCTATGAAGTGGACGTTCATTATGAATGTCCAGAGTGTAAACTGATTACTAGATTACGCAATGATCAAATTATGAAAAATGAAGGGCGTATGTCCTTTGATTGTAGTAATTGCGGAACCTACTGCTATTGTGAACCACTAGAAATTATAGTAGAGGAAAAAGCAAAGAAAATCATTAATAGCCCTGTGAAGAATGATAAAAGAAATGAGAGAAATTATACGAATGTTCTTCGATGCCTTATGGAACATGGATGGAAAGAGTGGGAAGCAATTGAAAGAATTAATCTAGCACTCAGTCAAGAGCCAAATGCTATTGAGGAGCCCGGTGTCTTACTCAAACTAGCTTTGGCACCACCGAAAGAGCGAAAAAATGACGAGTTGGCGACCTGATCGACTGGATGATATTTTAGGCCAGCAGAAGATTGTAGACTCACTTAAAATATCAATAAAATCAGCGGACATCCGTAACCATGCACTACCCCATATTTGTCTTGATGGTCCGCCCGGACTTGGAAAAACCAGTGTAGCAAAAGCTATTAGTAATGAACTTGGGGTTAAAATGCATGTGGTGTTAGGTAGTAATATTGACTCGTTTAAAGATATTTTGCCTAGTATCGTATCGGTAGGACGCCGCGAGATTCTTTTTATTGATGAAATACATAGAGTAAATAAGAGAATAGCTGAATCCTTCTATACTATATTAGAGGACTTCCGCATTGATATTCCTATGGATCAGAACGGTGAAATGAAGGCGGTGAATATTGATCTGCCAGAGTTTACTGTTATTGGTGCCACAACCCATGCGGGTCTTCTAGCTACCCCGTTCTTAGACCGTTTTAAGTTAAAGTTCTCATTGGAGTTATACTCTATTGAGTGCTTGATGGAAATCCTTTTAGCTAATGCTGAAAGAATGGAATTGAGACTCTCAGAAAAAGGTCTTCGCCAAATTGCGACGGCCAGTCGAGGGACGCCTAGGATCGCGAATGGACTCTTGGAGTGGATACGTGACTACGTCATTGCCAATGCTCTAGAAGTCGTCACAGAGCGGCATATAGGACTTGCTCTGGACATGCGAGGGATCGGCAAGGATGGCTCGACTCCAGACGATCGCAGATATTTAGAATTATTGAAAAAACACAATAAGCCGGTGGGGCTCGACTCAATTTGTTCTGCCTTAAATATTACCAAAGAGACAGTTACGAGTATAATTGAACCGTGGTTGCTCCAAAAGGGTATGATCTGTAAGGCTCCAAGAGGAAGGGAATTGCTCAATGTATAATAAAAATTTAGTTTCTGATATAGTATTCGGTATACTGCTTGGGTTTACTATCGGATGTATTATTATAGGGTGTTTTTTATGACATATGAATGGTCCAGTGAGGAATATGACGATTGCATAATAATGCCTATGCATCATGATTATAACGTTGGAGACATAATTAATGATAAAGGTATTGATTATGAGGTGGTAGATGTTGACATGACTCATCAAGCTATGTTGATGCGAGAAAAATTATCAGCCTTTGTCATCTTCAAAGAGAAGGCAGGAGTGATTAGTAAAGAGAGGTGCTGAGTGTGTATTTGTGAAGGATACCTATACACGGCTGATACTCTAGAAAAGCTGGTCCGAGTTCTTACTAACCAATGGAAACATGACCGACACTTAGTGGGGTAAATATGAGTGGATCAAACTATTGTTATGTAGTGACTTTGTTGGGCGAGCCTATTGCTGGCGGTACTAAAAAGTATAATATAAAGCATTGGTTACAGCATTACTGCGGTGATGAGTATCGAGAGTATTTTCGCTCGCGAGATGATCGATTTCGCATTTGGCGAATTAGAGCTTATGATCTAGTAGTAGATATTACAGATGATCAGGAATTTAGGGAGATAGTAGAAAATGAAGGTAATTAATCTCTTTGGTGGTCCTGGGTCTGGTAAATCTACTGTTGCCGCTGGATTATTCTATAGATTGAAAATGAAGGGGGTTGAGTGTGAATATGTTGAAGAGGAAGCAAAACAACTTGTTTGGGAAGAGAGACAAAATACCTTACAGTGTCAACCCTACGTCTTTGCCAAGCAAATGCGGAACCTATGGCGAATAAGGGATAAGGTGGATATTGCAGTCACCGATTCCCCTATTTTCCTATCCTGCATTTATGCTAATTCGGCAGACTGGCCATTAAGCTTTTTTAGTTATGTATATGACCAGTTTGAAGAATTCGACAATATTAACTATCTGTTAGTCCGGCAAAAACACTATAATCCTGTAGGGAGAAATCAGACACTAGAAGAGGCTCAAGAGCTTGATCAGGAAATAATAACAGCCTTAGACCATAAAGGTGTTACTTACAAAGAGGTTATATCGGATGCTGAAGCGGTCGCTGTAATCTTAAAAGACCTAAAAGTGGTCGTTTGAAAAGATCGTTCTTAAAAAATTTCTGGAGAATCATGAATTATCAATACAGACGGGATGTACGAACCGATAAAGAGTTTAAGGATGACATCAAGCACACCACTAAGAAAGAAAAGTTCTTGGTTGAGGTCTACAGGAGAGAGCTGAAGCATCGAGGGATAATCATTACGGTTTCCGATAATGGTATCGACAATACCGGTAAGGTGATCAAGGGAAATGTTGATTGTCGGGGCGATTTTACAATAGAGAATGAAAACGGAGATAGCTGGATTGCCGAAATCAAAAATTCTCCGGTCGCGACCAAATGTACATTTAAAGTAGCCAGTCTGCAAGCATACGTGCGAGACAGTACTTCTATCCTACTATTTATGAATACCGGCAATATCAACAAAGACCTAAGTAAAATGGATTATGACGATACTCGTTGGGCCACAGTAACACCAACAAGTATTGCTTTGATGCTAGAAAACAAGAAGGATGACTATTACAACGAATATATGTTTGGCGGTAAGGAGTGTCTTAAGATCTTAAAAGCTGAATATGATGCCTATTTCATCACCGAGGAATTGACTTATCATAAAGGACGATCTAATGATCATTGAAACCTTAGAGGATTTAGAAAAAAGCCTGTTAAATGCTACGATTAAAGTTGTACCTCAATGAAAAAAGTTTTCGTAATCATGATGAATGATGGGTGTCAAGGGGTTACACTTGATGAAGATACTGCATTAGAAACTATGAAATCACTAAAACAGAAATATTTTGACACAAGTCCGTGGTCTTTTGTTGATCGACAAAAACATCGGCCATCCTGGGACTACTACGAACAGATGGTGCATTGGTATATAGAGGAGACTGATCTGTATGAGAATTAAGCTAATTGCGGCAATGGATTTAAACCGATGCATTGGTCATGGTGGTGGGTTGCCCTGGAGTATTCCCTCAGAGATGCAACATTTTAAGGAAAAAACAATAGGGCAGAGTAATAACGCTGTAGTTATGGGGAGGAAGACCTGGGACAGTCTACCAAAGCCGCTTAAGAATCGACAGAACATTATCTTAAGTCGCTCCATGCAAACTAGAGCACAAATACAAGAACAATATACAGCACCCTATATAGCTCCAGATATCCAACAAGTATTGGCCTGGACTAGTATGCGAGATGAACTCTGGGTGATCGGTGGGGCTGAAATTTATAATTTGTTCTTGACAAACGATCTAGTGGATGAGATATTGATATCGCAGATCCACAGAGTGTATCATGGGGATACGTATTTCCCCCATATTCCTATGGAAAACTGGAAGGTCCGAGTGGGTTCAAATTACCAGAGTAACATAGGTTTTACAACATTCCATCTAATTAGGGTGTAACATGATCCAGCTGAAACGTGGTCAGAAACGCTGCAAGTCCTGTAAATCTATTAATCCTGTAAGGTGCCGCCTCTGTAAAAGTTGCGGTCAAAGCTTCGTTCGAAAGAATACTCCGGTTAAAAATGAGATAAAAGACTGGCGTGATCTTGAAAAGGGAACTTATATTAGAATTATTC
>CAUZEB010000124.1:0-5528 GCA_963578655.1 Dehalococcoidia bacterium
GAGATGATAAAAACTGGCTCAAACACATTTTGGTTAAGAACAGTAGGAATGGCCCGGTTGTGGAACACGCACCTGTTGTAATCACTCAGTGGCAACCGGAAACCCGATCTTACTAAATCGTATTCGGATTATATCCTATAAGAAGTTTTGTTTTGAAGGGACTTAGAATATGGAAGTAACACTAAGCGTGAAAAGGTATGATCCAGAGTCAGAAAGAGCTGACGTATACTACCAAGAATATGATTTAGAAATGGAGGAGTCTTCGACAGTTTTGGATGCATTGATCCAAATCCGAGAGGAAATCGATGGAACTCTTTCCTTGAGATGCTCCTGTCGTAGTGCTATATGTGGATCGTGCGCTATGAGAATAAATGGTCAGGCTGGGTTGGCCTGTAACACCATGATAAAGAATCTTTTAAAGTCAAACGACCGAATTATCAAAATAGAACCTGCAGGGAATATGAATGTAGTCAAAGATCTGGTCGTTGATTTTGCTCCGTTTTGGGATAAAGTCCGGGAGGTGGATCCATGGCTACAACATTCCGGAGAAGAACCTAAGGAGGAATACATTGTTCCAAACGAAGACATGCTACATCTAGCGGGCGTTATGAGTTGTATCATGTGTGGGGCATGTGTGTCAGATTGCACTGCGCTCGAAGTAGACTCTAATTTTCTGGGTCCAGCAGCCCTTGCGAAAGCTTACAGATTTGTCGGAGATCCTAGAGACGATGCCGACAAAGTTAGGTTAGGTAAACTAAACGAATATGGCGGCATGTGGGATTGCACACGATGCATGCAATGTGTAGAAGTCTGTCCCAAAGGGGTAGATCCCATGGGAAGAATAATGGCATTGAGAGAAGCGGCAATCAAAGCTGGGCACAATAAATCGTACGGTGCAAGACATGCTGAATCCTTTTCTGAATTAGTGGGGCATAGTGGACGGTTAGATGAACTAAGACTACCTATTAAAACCTTCGGCATTTTTAACATAAAGGAAATGTTGAAACTTATTCCAGTTGCTATTAGATCTCAGATGGCTGGTAAACGACCACCGATTTTCCATAAGAGCATCCCAGGAGTGGAAAACGTTAGGCGAATCTTTGATAAAGTTGAGAACAGAAAATGAAATATGCATTTTATCCCGGATGTGTAGCACGTGGTGCCTGCCCTGAACTCTACGAGGCTACCATAGCAATATGCTCTAAATTAGGTATTGAATTAGATACAGAAGCCATGAAGAGTGCTTCGTGTACAGGGGCTGGTGTTTTACAAGAAAAGAATCAGCGATTAGGGGACACCCTTAACGCACGTAATTTTGCTTTAGCATCTAAGTCTGGTCTACCTTTGATGACAATATGCAGTACCTGTCAAGGTGTAATGTCTCAGGCAAATCAACGCCTAACGGGTGATGATAAATATCTTAGCGAAATTAATGAAGATATTGCTGAAGAGGGATTAAGATATGATGGCAACGTGGATCCCAGGCATCTTCTCTGGATCATTGTCGAAGATATTGGTATAGAGAAGTTAAAATCTACCATAGTCCGCCCGCTCAAAGGGTTTAAGATGGCTCCGTTTTACGGTTGCTATCTAGTTAGACCTACTTCAGCATTGGGATTCGATGATAACCCGGGCCGGGAAGATTCATTGGAGAGGGTCATAGAAGCAGTAGGAGCTGAAGTAGTAGACTTCCCAGGAAAGACACTATGCTGTGGTTTTCCGATATTAACGATAAACGAAACCAATTCAATGAATATGGTGGCAAACCACACGATGGATGCAAAAGAGAGAGGGGCAGATGCTATGGTTACCCCCTGCCCTCTCTGTCACCTTAATCTGGATGGTTTCCAACCGAAGGCAGCAGCTTCTAGGAATACTAAGATAGACTTGCCAATTCTACATTTACCTCAATTACTCGGATTGGCCATGGGATTAGATCCAAAAAAATTGCGTGTCAATAAACACATCATGTCTACAAAAAAGCTTCTTTCCCAACTTGCCGTTGCCCCGTAGAGCTAATCAATTAATATTTATGTTCCCGCGCTGTCCTGTTTGACAGTCAATTGTTGTCAAAGTAGATATTTGGAACAAAACTAATAGTCTTTTGATCTTCAAATAACGGAGTTACACGGTCCGTTGATTTAAATATCTTCACTTCTCGAAGATTGTCAAGAAGACGCATGCATAAGTTTTCATATAATCCAATACTAATTGAGCGCAGGGTCAGGATATGATGGGAGATAGAGAATTATCCTCACTTCTTGATTTGATTCTGGTTCTATTTCAGATCTATTAATTGCATTTCCTAACTGATTTTCAAATTGCTTCCCAAGGCATAAATATATGTTGTCGTTTATTAAATTTCCTCTTGACAGGTATGGGATTGATACCATAGGCTTTCGTATGGTAACTAATGTGCTAAAAAAGAGGAGTGATATATTTGGCTTACGAATTTAACCACGTCCATTTGAAGGCTTCTGATCCAGAAAAGACAGCTAATTGGTATGTTAAGGCTTTTAATTTTGAAATATTGAGTGTAGCCACCAGGTCCTTTGGTGACCAATTTGTAATTACACGCACCGCCGATGGCGTAACTGTAAATATTTCTGGTGCTCGAACAAATGAGAAATTGGGAGAAGGCGATGCTGTACCCCATTGGGGGCTAGAGCACTTCGGATTAAATGTCGATGATATGGATGCAGAAATCGATAGACTTACAGGCCTAGGCGCGGAGTTAATGGAAGGGCCTATCGATGTGCCTAACGGCCCTCGTATAGCTTTTATAAAAGCGCCGGACAATGTCCGAATAGAACTACTTCAATTACCGTAGTTGACGGAGATAATACACCAACGTATTGCGGTAGACCCGTCTCCCTTTATACTTGTGAAGGTAGATACGGTTACGTCCGTTACATAGAGGGATTTATTGAAAGAAAGGATTCTGGGCTCTATTAAACTGAGTGTAGACACCTATGATCAAGTAGAGTCGGATATGAGCTTGATGAAAGAAGCGATTCTGCTGGTTTTGCTCTCAGCTGTAGCTGGATCAATTGGCGTCTTGGAAAAGGTAGGTCTATTTCCCATCGTTCTAGGTTTCATAGCCTGGATTACATATTGGATGGTGTTAACTCTCTGTACCTATGTCTTGGGAACTACATTGTTCAGAGTACAGACTACCTATGTCCAGAAAAGCCAATTTGCAAGAGTTATGTGTTATGCTCAGACGCCCGGTTTACTGAGAATATTTGGCCTGATTCCAGGTTTAGGGTTAATGATTTTGGTACTTTCGCTATTATGGCAAACACTTGCCAGTATAGTAGGAGTTAAACATTCGTTAAATTATGATTCCAATTGGAGAGCACCGGTCTTATTAATTATTTCGAATATTCCAGCTTTGGCTATGTATTATGTCTTGATGCTACCGATAAAAGATACGTTATTTTTAGGATGACAGGAGGTCAATATGCCAAGGGAGACTTTCATATCCCATATCAACAATGCACCTTCAGGCTTCTCGCCGTGTGCTAAAGCAGGTAACCTGGTGTTCACAGCCGGACAGGTGTCAGTTGATTCACAAGGCAATTTGGTGGGCGAAGGGGATGCAAAAGAACAAGCTAGACAGTGTTTCAAAAACATTAAAGATGCACTTGAAGTAGCAGGTGCATCAATGTCCGATATCGTTAAGGTAACCACATTCTTAGTTAATGTAGAATATTATAATGATTATGCAGAAATTAGATTAGGTCTTTTCCCAAGTAAGGGTCCAGCCAGTAGTACGGTAATTATTAAAGAATTGGTACGTCCTGAATTCTTAATAGAGATTGAGGCGATTGCTGTAATAAACTGAGCTGTAGGAGACATGTGCTAATGGACTCAGAATGCATATTTTGTAGTATGGCTGCAAGAAAAGTTGATGTAAAATTATTACATGAAAATGATAATTGGATTGCGGTAAAAGACATTGATCCTAAAGCACCTAGTCATCTTTTGATTATTCCCCGGAGTCACGTAAAGGAACTAACGGATCTTCGCGATGTCGCATCAGGTATGCTTCGTGGCATGTTTAGCGCGATATCTGACGTTGCTATTCAAGAAAACCTAATTGAGACTGGTTATAGACTTATAGTAAACCAAGGATCAGATTCAGGACAAGAAATAGAACACTTACACCTTCATATAATTGGAGGTAGACGCCTAGGGGCCATGGGCTAATCATCGTGATCGCACCCTTTAAAGAACTTTATAATAGTGTTAATAAACTCCCTAAGGAATTGGGTGCTCATATAGAGCGCTCTCTTTTGGTTGGCCAACAATTGGCCCCTATTCATCAAGTCTGTTTAGATAAAGTGGCATTAGGCATTCTGGCGCATGATTTAGCTAGATCTACGACTGATAGTGATTTACTTAATTACGCAAGGAAGTATCACCTACCTATCAATAGAGTTGAGTTATGTCATCCAATGCTGTTACATGGACCAGTGGCCGCATTTTGGCTAGAAAATCAATACGGAGTCTCGGATGCTGAAGTTATAGAATCCGTTTATTGGCACACCGTAGGTAAAAGAAGTATGAGTGATATAGCAAAATTGGTTTTCCTTTCTGATAAATTAGATGCTCAAAAAATTGTGCGAAGACCATTTCTTTCAAAAGTTATGGACCTAGCCATAATTAATCTTGATCACGCAATAGTTGAATATTTGAATAATGTTCTCGCTTCTTTATTTAAAGGAGGATACCTAGTGCACCCTGAATCACTGTTTTTTCGAAATGAACTTTTAGCAAACATGAAATCTGAGTACAGAGAAACGTAAACTTTTCTCATTAAGTAAAACATGCTGTAATATCGTAGAATATCCAAATGAATATGTTAGACAATCAACCTATTGAGAGATTAATTCTCCCGTTCCAGCGCTTTGCATCTCAGGAAGCTTCGGGGGGGATATTGCTATTGATTTGTACCCTAATTGCGCTCATTTGGTCAAATATAGATTTGCAAAGTTATGAAAAGATATGGGAAACCCATCTCAGCATAGGTTTGCAAGACTTTATGTTGGATAAATCACTACATTTTTGGGTAAACGATGCATTAATGGCAATATTCTTTTTCGTTGTTGGACTTGAGATTAAACGTTCCTTGATAGCTGGTGAACTTGCCTCTGTCAAACAGGCTTCTCTACCCGTTATGGCCGCAATTGGTGGAATGTTGGTGCCGGCGGGCCTATATATTGCCGTGAATTTCGGGACTGAAGGAGTAAGAGGTTGGGGAATCCCCATGGCGACAGACATTGCATTTTCACTGGGTATTTTGGCATTGTTAGGTAGCAGGGCTCCGCTCTCCTTAAAGGTTTTTCTTACAGCATTCGCGATAGTCGATGATATAGGGGCGGTTTTTGTAATTGCGTTATTTTATACAGAGTCGATTGCGTGGATGTATGTAAGTTTAGGTGGAGCTATTATAATATCTCTAACTCTACTAAACATATTGGGTGTCAGAAATATCTTTATATTTATTATCTTAGGTATTATAG
>CAUZEB010000125.1:0-5497 GCA_963578655.1 Dehalococcoidia bacterium
GAGTTAATATGCTTACTAAGGTGCTAGCTTTGGAATGGGCTCCCTACAATATAAATGTTAATGGAATAGGGCCAGGTGACTATGACACTCATATGACACATGAGACTTGGGTTGATCCGGTAGCAAGAAAACGTCATCTTAATGGAATACCCTTTGGAAGAGAAGGAGATCTTAGAGAACTTGGGATTCTGGCAGTATACTTATCAAGTTCAGCATCGGATTATATGACAGGGCAAATTTGCTATATGGATGGAGGACTTACAGCAAAGTAGATCATTGAAAATATATAGTACTATAGATAAGTAAGGACTATTTTACCTGTTTTTGATGAGTCCAGTAAATTGAAAGCTTCACTTGCTTTTTCTAATGGGAAGCGATTGGTAATGATCTTACTCAAAGGTATTTCCCGTTCTACTATCCAATCTGCCAACTCTTTTAAAACGCCCGTACTGAAAGTCCAGGAGCCCATCAGATTTAACTGTCTATGGATAATATCTGGAGAGGGTTCCAAAGTTAACGAACCGCCTTCTCCAACCAGACAACATCTTCCCCATATGCGGGTACTTCGGATCGCCTCTGCCCGTACCTGATCTATGCCTGAAGCATCGATGGTGGCGTCTGCGCCTCTGCCGTCAGTCAATGTGTTAATAGCTTCAGAGGGATTGTTTGAAGCAGGATCTATGGTTTTCCAGGCTCCATTCGATTCCGCCAGTTCACGCCGTTCCCTCACGGGGTCTATGGATATAACTCGTGCCCCCATGAATGCGCCGAGTAAAGTGGCACTTAGACCTACTGGCCCCTGACCGAATACTGCTAATATATCTCGTCCTGAGACATCCAAACGTTTCAAAGCTTGATAAGCCGTTCCTGTACCGCAAGCTATGGATGCTCCCTCCGCAAAACTTAATTCGTCAGGCATTGGTACACACATATAGTCGTATACTAGTTGGTAGTCTGCGTGCGCTCCATTGGCTTTTCCTCCAAAATGGACCATGTCGACTTGACATAATTGGGTCCAGCCCGTTTTGCAAAATCCACATTCACCACAGCCGCTGTAATGGTGTACGATAACTCTGTCACCGATTCGAATGTTCCTAACCTCGGATCCAATTCCTATAACTGTCCCGCAAGGTTCGTGGCCAACGATTATTAGTTTCCTATTACCTAGATCTTCGGGGGTTGAACGATACGGGGGTAAGTCACTACCACATAACCCAGACGCCCCCATTTTGATTACCACTTGTCTATTATTCGGTTGAGGATTAGGAAACTCTTTGATGTGCACTTTGCAGTTGCCTAGTAACGAGACTCCTCTCATATTTCACTCCTTAACGTTCGATAAAGCCGTAATTCAGTTTCTTTCGTAAATAGTTTAGTTTCCGCTGCTTTCATCCCATGAGCTGCTCCAATTACGACAGCGACCTTGTTTTTCAATCGCATATGGTTATCCCTTCCAGAAGAATAATGACTCCTTGAATATAACATAATTTTGTAGAATACAGGTTCTTTTATCCGTTCGGGTGAAGTGGTTTACTCATCTGATGCTTCCCGTTATAATCGCCCGTAACATTCATAGTAATTTCCGAGGAGGTTAGGAAATGAAATCATCAGAGAACTTGACGGTAGGAGATGGAATAATTAAATTCCAACTAAAATATAGAGACTTACTTTCCGATCAAGGTCTATGTATTAGTGTGATGAGTTTAGATGGCTCTCGTGAAATAGAAATACTCCGATTTGATTGTTTCGACCAGCAACCGCATTATCACTATGGACCAGAAAACAAAAATGAACGTCTAATGCTGGATAAGACGACGGCGGGAGATTCACTTGAATGGGCGTTGCAACAAATGAGAGAAAGACTTCCCGAAATGGTGGAAAGGGCTGGATACAGTGAAATTTCTTCAAAAATCAATTTGTCTAGCATGAGCTCAACATTTGACATGCTCGAACTTAATGCACGAAAAGTCGCCAGAAATGAACGAAAAACAGTTATGCACGATAGAGGGACTACCATAATTGAGGCAGGATCTATCAGGTTTGGTGTAGAGTTTAGAGAGCTCAAAAACGATCGAGGTATCGCCATTCATGTTATGGGCGATATTGGTGACGACGAGGTAGAATTCTTGACATTTGATTGTTTTGAAAATGCTCCTCATTACCATTATGGACCTTTAGCAAAAAACGAGAGACTTTATCTAGATACGACCACTGTGCCGGACCCGTTGGTATGGGCCTTAGACCTCTTTAAAGGAGGAAAACTTTCTTCGATGTTATATAGAGCTGGGTATAAGGATCACGCTGACAATTTAAATCCGGTAGTATTTTCAGAGAAATTGGAAGAATTGGAGCTAGTCGCACTAGACATGCAATCATCTAACTCATAGGCATTAAATGATAGTTAAGAATAACAAGGTTACGAATCGAAGTGATCGAGGAAAAGCTCTCTTGGACGTGAAAGGGGCCCAGGCTGCCAGGCGCACTCGACCGCGACTGGCGCGGAAGGCACCTACAGGTGTTCAACCTGGGCCCGATGTCTATATTTCTGTAAGATCCAAGTGTTCAGATTGACTAAAACGAATAGCATATAAATGCATTGAGATAGTATCATATTTTGTTTTGTGATAGTAGCATATCAAAGAGATAGAAATATTGAGTAGGAATTGTAAAAATGGGCAATACTTTCGGCAAAATATATAGAGTAACCACGTGGGGAGAATCTCATGGTCCTGCGGTAGGAGTAACAATAGATGGTTGCCCTCCAAATTTGCCTATTCAACTCTGTGATATACAGAGCGAGCTCAATAGACGTCGTCCTGGACAGAGTGAAATCACTACTCAGCGAAAGGAAACCGATGAAGTAGAAATACTATCTGGAGTTTTTGATGGACTAACACTAGGCACGCCCATATCCATTTGTGTTCGAAATCGTGATAGTAGATCAAAAGATTACGAGGATATGAGGACTAAATTCAGACCATCTCATGCTGACTATACTTACCAAGCAAAATATGGTGTCAGAGACTGGAGAGGGGGCGGGCGTGCCAGTGCACGTGAAACCGTAGGACGAGTTGCCGCCGCTGCGATTGCAAAAAAGATACTTGCCAATGAAAACAACTTAGAAATTGTCGGTTATGTAAAACAAATCTGTGACTTGAAAACAGAAATTGATACTGACAATGTTTCGCTCTCCGAGGTTGAATCTAATATCGTTCGCTGCCCAGATCCGCTGATAGCTTCTCAAATGATAGAACAGATTAAAGAGGCACGCAAAGATGGAGATTCGTTAGGAGGCGTGATAGAGGCTGTGGCAAGAAATGTACCGGCTGGATTAGGCGACCCTGTCTTCGATAAATTAGAAGCGGACCTGGCCAAAGCAATGCTCTCATTGCCGGCTTCTAAAGGCTTCGAAGTGGGTTCTGGGTTTGGAGGCGTTAATATGCGAGGGTCTCAACACAATGACGCCTTCTATAATGAGGAAGGTGTTATTAGAACTCGCACTAATTACTCTGGCGGTGTGCAAGGCGGTATTAGTAACGGAGAAAACATTATCATTAGAGTTGCGTTTAAACCCACAGCTACAATTATGAAAGCCCAAGAGACTGTGGATACTTACGGGAATTCAGTTGTTTTGGAGGGTAGGGGACGTCACGATCCTTGTGTGCTTCCAAGAGCCGTTCCTATGGTGGAAGCAATGATGGCATTAGTTTTGGTGGATCACCTCTTGTTGCAAAGGTTAAAATAGTGTTCTGGCAACAAGGAGTACTAGGAAGAGTACCAAAATCCTCTAGTATAAACCCCCATATAGTAAGAGGGATCCATTAGGTTGTTTGGATAGGCCTTCGACGGTCCATTAACTTTGTAGAGCGTCGATTCTAAGGACTAAATTTAGACTACTGTTGATGCTCCCCCATCGATATTAATAGCAACTCCTGTTACAAAGCTAGACCTTTCTGAGGCAAGGAAAGTGATGACATTCGCGGCTTCTTCTGCCTCTCCTACCCGTCCAAGTGGTGTATTTGTTCCCATTGATTCATACCAGGCCTCCAAAGTGAGGCTAGGGTTAGTCGACGTAGCTTTCTCCCATCTCCTATCGTTTTGACCACTTTTGACCAATCCAATGCATACGGTATTGACTAGAATATTATCTGCTGCGTGGTCTTTTGACATTGCTTTAGTCAGAGCTATACCGGCTGCTCTACTTACTGAAGTAGGCATCGATTTTGGTCCTGGAGCCTTGCCACCCAAATTAGTGACGTTAATAATACGTCCTCCGCCATTTACTTTCATGTGAGGTATTGCAAGACGAGAGCAACGAATTGCTGCGAATAACTTCAAGTCCAGATCATATTGCCATTCTTCGTCGCTTACTTTAGTGAAAGGACCCGCGGCAGAAGTCCCAGCGTTGTTAACTAGGATGTCGATACGTCCATAGGTTTCAATGATATTATCAAACAGTACGTCAATTTGCTCCGTTTGACTAACGTCAGCTTGTATCGTTCTAATTCCAACGCCTGAAATTAACTTAATGTCTTTCGCGGCCTGATCCAAGACGTCAGATCTTCTAGCGCAAATCACCACATGTGCACCTTCCGATGCCATACTACCAGCAGTTGCTTTACCTATCCCTTCGCTTCCACCTGTTATTAGAGCGACCTTTCCGTTTAATCCTAGTTCCATATATAAATCTCCTCTTAGTAAGATTGAGGACCATTCTCCAAACGATATGATTCGTCTAGCAGGTCTGTAACATATCTAACCTCTATGGGGACATCAGAGTTTTTGGCTCCAAATTGGAGTTGCAATACACAGCCTGGATTCGCAGTTGCTATTACATCTGCAGCAGAGTCATTTATATCCTTCATCTTTGCGTTAAGAATATTCAGGGACGATTCTCTCTCAGTAATCGTATATGTCCCTCCCGCGCCGCAACAGATAGCCGAGTTTTTCAGTTCTACAAATCTGATACCAGGAATTGATTGTAGGAGCGCTCTTGGCTGTGCAGTTATGGTTTGGGCATTTGATAGGTGACACGAGTCTTGATAGGTAACTGTGTAGTCTAGTTCACCTTTAGGGGGTGTTAAAGGTAAATCTATTAAGAATTCATGTATGTCCTTGACCATAGAACTGAAGGTATGAGCCTTTTCGGCATATTCTGGATCCTGGAGCAATAAATGACCATATTCTTTCATGCGCATTCCGCAACCGGCTGAGGCGACCACAATGGTTTGCGCACTACTATTCAAAAATGCATCAATGTTGCGACGTGCAAGTTGGCGAGCGGTTTTTAAGTCTCCTACATGAGTATTCATAGCTCCACAGCATACTTGATTGCCTGGAATATTGACCTCGCATCCGTTACGGGCTAGTACCCGCACTACTGCCTCCATCTCGGGCCCGCTTATCAATGGCATTACGCATCCGGATAAGAGGCTAACGATTGATTTAATATTACCGCTTGGCTGTATTGTTTGTCCCTTTGCATAAAAGAATTTAT
>CAUZEB010000126.1:0-5497 GCA_963578655.1 Dehalococcoidia bacterium
CCCAACTGACCAAAAGTGTTGAATCCCCAGCACTTAACACCTCCACTATTAGTCAAAGCACATGTATGCAAGCCTCCGGCAGATATAGACATTACACCGCTGTATAAATTAGTTACATCTACGGCGGTAACCTGGTTTTCTATAGCACTTACTCCCACTTGACGCCAATTATTCATGCCCCAGCACACAACACCACCCCGGTCTATTAAAGCGCAACTGTGGTGAGAACCTAATGACATGGAAAGAACACCTGTAGTAAGACCAGTCACATCCGCAGGAATCGTTCGATCTGTAGTTATACCATCTCCCAATTGACCGTACTTATTGTACCCCCAGCACTTGATACCGTTAGGTTGCGTCAATACACAACTATGACTATCACCTGATGATATAGTTTGAACAGTGTTATTAATACCAGCCACACTTACAGGGCGGGATCGGTTTGATGTAGTCCCATCTCCTAACCTGCCATTTTCATTGTTCCCCCAGCATTTTGCCTCACCATCCGAAGTAACACCACATGTGTGAGTTCTGCCTAAAGCAAGTCCATCACTAGACCAGACAGGGACGGGTGTCGGCGTTGGCGTTGGTATAGGTGTCACAGTTGGCGTTGGTATAGGTGTTGGAGTCGGTGTCGCTGTTGGAGTTGGAGATGGTGTCGGTGTAGCTGTTGGATCAGGAGGTAAGGGCGTAGGAGTAGCAGTTATCACTACTTCTATCTCTACAATCTTTTCCAACACCACAATCTTTTCAACAGTAATCTCTTTTATCACCTCTACTACTTTCTCTACTACAACTTCCTGCGTCACAATCTTTTCAACAGGAATCTCCTTAATCACCTCTATTTCTACAATCTTTTCCAACACCACAATCTTTTCAACAGGCTTTTCTACAACAATCGTGACAGGGGTCTGAGTTGGTAGATATTTATCCAGTTCTTCTTGAACTCTCGCTTCAACAGTCGATTGAAATTTCATGAACCTATCATTAGCTAAAACTTCAGCTGTTGCATTTATATCAATATCCTCAATATTATTCGTCTCTTCCCCAGTGATATTTCCTTGCTGTCCATTATTCTCTCTACTTCTAATTGTCACCAACATGTTGATAGATGAATATTCGTCATCAACCGCAGATACTATGGAAAATGTCTCTATAGGTTTCAAAAACGGTGCCACATTCTTCTCAAAATCCTTACGGGCTGATTTATCAAGATTGTTCAATATCAGTGCAACGATTTCTTGAACATTAATATAAATTAAACTGTTAGGGTTACCTGAAACTTCTTTGAGCACCTTCTTAAATTGTTCATAATCTGAAAGCGATTCAATCTTACCTTCGCTTACCAGCAGGGCTTGTTCGAATGAGTCTCTTGTAGAACCAATTAATACACGGTCTTTTAAGACCACGTACCCAGGCTGATGTCCCAATTCTTCAGTTAGATCAGCAATGAGTACATCCTCTCCGTAAACAACTTCTTTATGAAAATCCAAACCTAAGTCTTCTAAAGACAACCTAATATTACCCAAACCAGATTTAGCAAGTACTGCCTTGGAGTCGTCTGTGAGTTGAGTGACACTGAGAACGTGGAATTTAACATCTTCAATCGATTCTGATGTAGTTACTGAAGCTATATTTGAAGGGATATCTACAGATAGAAGAGCGAAGGCTAATTCAGAATCCATCCAGCTAAATATATCGTCATCCAAATTGACACCAGTTCCTTCCTCTATTTCGGAAATGAATTCGTCAAAATCAACATCCTGGATTACATCTGAGAACCCGATACCACCAATCACACTATCCAAATTACTAAAACCTTCAATTAGTCCAGTTATTTGACCCTTAAATCTCTGCCACTGCCCTAATGCGTTGAACGTAGAAGTCAACATTAGTGTGTTAAATGGTAGGGTATCCGCTGATACGAATTCGTTTCTTCGTTGATTGCCGGTAACATCACTGTTTTCTGTTTCCCAAGAGCTAGTGATTCGTATACCCATATCAATCAATGAAGCAGACATAGCTATAAAATCGGGCAATTCGTCTTTGGATTTGTCAAAAACATTAGAGAATAATCCATCTCCCATATTCTCTAAGTCCTTCACCACCCCATGAGGATCGACATACAACATTGAAAATCTTGACCCAGCAACGGATTCTCTAGCATTCTGAAAATTAGGATTATCGTACAGCGCTGTTGATTTTTCATTTATCAAAGCTAAGGATTCGTCCAGCGTTGTTTTAGCAGTAGCGATCACTAGATACTTCTCTGTGACCGATATATATATTTCTTGAGCCAATCCTATATTTGAGAATTGGAAGACAGAGAATTCTCCCGATGTGTCTTTGTTTACACGTAGATCAGTCTCATTACGCACATACCTTATCAACGAGTCAACGAAAAGGTCTGTTGCTTCCGAATCTGTAGTACCAACAAGTATTAAGATTTGAGTTTCATCTATCTCAGATGGATCCAATTCTATAAGTCCAATGGCAATCTCGGGACCAATCCAGGGAAATAATTCCTGCTGAATGGAAATCCCAGTCTCATCCTCAAAATCGTCAAATAATTCTTCGAGACTCTCAGGGAACTGCTCAGTATCTTCCTTAACATTATCATCAACTGATTTAAACGCCGACAGTATGTTTAATGCGTGCCGTATTTGGCGTATGCCAGGTCTCAAATTAATAGAGGCATATATACGTGTGTTTGAAGGGAAAAACTTCGCAGTTTGCTCTGATGGATGCGCTAGTCTGGGAGCAAGATAGAAAAAATATCCACTAACTCCTAGAAGAACCACAATAAGCAACATGATTCCGCTAAAAACCGCTATGTTACGCTTATTAAAAATTACCATCAACAAACCTAAACTAAAGACAATACTAAAATGTAATCTCGATTCAATCTTTCACTGAGCATGGATTAAGCAAAACATATAATCCGTCTTGCCATCCTTTAAAACTACCTTCTACTGTGATATAGGTTCCTGGCTTCAAATAGGAAACCTGTGAGGTGTCAGAAAGTAAGCACCTAACTGTTGTATATTCGAGCATATCCTCCGATCCTAAAGAAACAAAAGGCCTATTATCCCAATCAAAACCGATGTCGTTAACCATTCCCCGAACAGTCAGATTGAAATCCATATATTTAGCTGAGGCTGAAACAGCGTTCTCATTAAACTCAATCAGCAAATTACTCGCCGTTATATTCACAACCTCCGCTGAGTTAGCTGGCTGCATATCATTGCAGGAAACAATACCTTTCTCATGCGCCAATCCAGCAAAGTTTGGTGTTATAGAAAAAGATTCCAGCGCCCGCTGTATTATCTGAGAGTCTTCAGTTTCAGCTATAACACCCTGGATCATAACGACGACACGACCACAAAGCATTGTGAGATCATCAGGATGACCTATAAGAAAATTAGCCACGACGGGCGTGGAGTTCATATCATAGTTTATCTGTATACCCCTGACGCCCTCAGGATCATTTACAAATATATCGCGTGCTTCAATATTCCCCAATACACCTCCACTTTTTAAATTAACAGCTTGACGGTTAACGTATTCAGCTAAATCTAATGGTCCGTTATCGCTGTAAAGATGCTGGAAATCAACTAACACAATAAGATTGGAGGCAGATGCGACATTTTCTGATTGTAAATATAAAGTCATGCCAAGTTCACTGAGGTCTGGATAATATTGCCCAAGCAGATCAGTGTCTACAATGGTACTCCAATTGGGTGGCACTTCTATCGAAAAAATGTCCTGTTCACCGTAAACTGTATAATCACCGCCGGTCTGAGGAGATTGAGCATTTTGTGCGGGTTTAGTAGTCTGTATAACCTTGGGAGCAGAAAGAGTTACTGTGGCCGTGTTTTCAAGGGATCTACGATCCTCGTTCGAAGCTCCAGACTGGGAACTCCCAGAGTTAGTAGCATAGCCTCGCTTTTTTAATTCTGAATCTACTCTTGCCTCAATTGTAGCTTCGAGTGAAACTCTGGTGTTAAATTTTTTGTCCGCCAAAGCTTCTATAGTTGCATCTATGTCTAGAGGTTTCATTGCAGTATCGTCCGCACATGCAGATAAAGCCATAAGCACGAGTAAAAACCCGAAAACTATCTTTACGTGATCTGAACCCACGTGCTTACTTCTAAGTACACATGATAATCTAATTGGATTTCGCACAATACCTATATTATAGCAATAAAAGAGGATTCATCATGTAGGACTCCCATCAATGGTTGTCCTTGTATCGTGCTACGATTGGTAGTGCCTCTCCTGTTTCTACTAAATTTAACGGTCAGATTATCACAAGATGGAGAGTCCGAGACAGGTCTTGATTTTACAACGCATATTTTTTTAACAGTCGTCGTGCAATCACTAATTTCTGTATCTCATTGGTACCTTCACCAATAATCATAAGAGGTGCATCTCTGTAAAATCTTTCAACAGGATAATCTTTTATGTAACCGTAGCCGCCATGAATCCTCATGGCATCGAGGGTCACTTGACCACATGTCTCACTGGCAAATAATTTAGCCATCCCTGCTTCCAGATCTACTCTACTACCATCATCCTTTTTATTGGCGGCATCATAAGTTAAAAGTCTAGCTGCCTGTATTTTTGTAGCCATATCAGCTAAAAGAATTTGGATGGCTTGATGGTTAGATATAGACACACCAAAGGTCTTGCGTTGCTGAGCATACCGTATCGCAGCCTCAAAAGCCGCAGTGGCTACCCCCACAGCTCTGGCTGCCACATTTATCCTACCGGTTTCAAGTCCACTCATCACCTGTCTAAAACCTTGCCCTTCTTGGCCTCCTACTAAATTCTCCATTGGAATTCTACAATTTTCGAAAATGAGTTCGCAGGATTCCAGACCTCGGTAGCCAAGCTTGTCTAGGTGTTTTCCTACAGAGAATCCGTCTGTGGGCTTTTCCACTATGAAACAACTCATCCCTTTGTAAGCTGGATCTTCATTCTTATCCGTCTTTGCAAGAACAGCAAATGCGTTACCATGCTCTGCATTGGTAATAAACATCTTGTTACCAGTGAGAACGTATTCTTCTCCATCCTTAACGGCGGAGGTCTGGATATTTTGAACGTCACTACCAGCCTCAGGCTCTGTTAATGCTAATGCTCCTCTGATTTCACCTGTTGTCATCTTTGGCAAATATTTTTCTTTCTGGTATTGAGTACCATAATTTTGAATAATGTGACTCAATATATGATGGGTCCCTATTACCCCACTCACACTCATCCATCCTTTACTCAATTCTTCAAATATCATGGCAAAAGTAGTGTGATCCAAACCCAAACCGCCATATTCTTCTGGAATAGTTATGCCAAAAAGACCCATTTTTCGCATTTGTTCAACCAATTGAGTTGGGTAAATATCCAGATTGTCATATGTACTGGCTATTGGTTCAACGTCGCGTTTAACAAAGTCTTTTACCAAGGTCACAATTTGACTTCGGACTGTTGCTGAGGTTTTTGT
>CAUZEB010000127.1:0-5465 GCA_963578655.1 Dehalococcoidia bacterium
TCTTGACCGGATTGCTCACGCCTATTTATTTTGCGGTCCGAGAGGAACTGGGAAAACGAGCACAGCACGGATTTTAGCAAAGGCTGTTAACTGTCTTTCACCTCAAACGGGAAACCCTGATAACCAATGCCACTTGTGCTCAGCCATAAACGAAGGTAGATGCTTAGATCTAATCGAAATTGACGCCGCCAGTAACAGAGGCATTGACGACATTCGGAGTTTAAGTGACAAAATCCGTTTCTCTCCCAATGAAGCTCGTTTCAAAGTGTATATCATAGACGAAGTACACATGCTAACAGAACCAGCTTTTAACGCATTGCTGAAAACTCTAGAAGAACCACCCGCGCATGCAATCTTTATCTTGGCAACTACGGAAGTACATAAATTACCCTTAACAATTGTGTCCAGATGTCAAAGATTCGACTTCAGGAGGATCCCTTTTAAACTAATGACTGAGAAACTCAAAGATATTTGTATTAGTGAGGGAATAGAATTCACAAAACCCGCCTTGGAACTGATAAGTCGAAATTCTGGAGGAGGGCTCCGAGACGCAGAAAACCTACTAGAACAAGTCTCGATTTCATACAATTCAACTATAACGGAAGACAACATTCGTGACTTACTGGGATTAGGTGATGACGAATCGTCATTAGAATTAGTCAATCACGTTATCAACAGCAATGTAAAAGAAGGTCTCAAATTGATAAATCATCTCTTCTCAGATGGTAAAGATTTGGTACAATTGCATAAAAGTATCCTTGAGTTCCTAAGAACTATCCTCCTCATAAAAACTCGTGCGGGAATAGACTTCCCCTATTCGGACCAGGTAATAGAAACATTAGAACAAATCGCCGCAACCGTTGATCTTGAACATCTTATCTACTCCATGAAAGTTTTTGCGGACGTCGACTTAAGAAAATCTGACTCATCCCCCTTAATTTTAGAATTAGCGCTTATTGAGTCAAGAAACTCAAGTAACGATAAACCATCTCTTAGAGGGAATTCTACAATACGTACTAGAACAATCGAGACACAACTAAAACCTCCCTCGCAACAATCCAAAGAGCTACCTCCGACTAAGAAAGTTCAAATAGCTCAGTCTCCAGAAACAGCCAAACAAAACGGGAGTTATCCTAAAAGTAAACCAAACTTCCAACCTAGCGATTCATATTCAAGTGAGATAGAGCAATTAAATGCCCATTGGAGAGATATGTCAAACGCACTCAGGCACGTCGGCAGGAAGTTTAAACTAGGGGCATTACTCAACGTATGTAAGTCACGTGAAATAAATGGAAAGACTATAACACTTAAATTTTCCCATACATCGAATATGGAGCGGATGAGGGAAGAACTGGAGAATCCGCAAAGTGAGCAAGCCTTTAAGAATATTTTAGTTCAAGCTATGGGCTCAGACTATGAAATCGATTTATCGATCGCAGATAATATGGGAAACGTCCCAGGTAAAAGTACAGCTCGAAAAAGCCATCTGGTACGTGCCGCTCAATCTATGGGAGCGCGAATCATCGGAGAAAGAGAGGATGTAAAAAATGATGAATAGAAAAATGATGAAGCAAGCCCAACAACTTCAACAGCAAATGATGAAACTTCAAAGCGAACTAGAGACCTCCACAGTACAATCGTCTTCAGGAGGTGGTGTCGTAACAGCGATAGTCAATGGTAAAATGCGTTTAGAATCACTTACCATAGATCCTGAAGTTGTGGATCCTGAAGATGTAGACATTCTACAAGATCTCGTTATAGCAGCGGTCAATGAAGGAATGCAGAAAGCACAGGATGTGGCAAACGAAAAAATGGGTGCTCTCACGGGAGGCATGAACATACCAGGCCTAACATAAATGGTACCTCGCGAATAATTTTTAACATTATTTAATACAAAGAAATGTTCTAAATTTTTATCCAGAAATTGACGCAGAATCTAGAGACTATAAATAAGTAGAATTGACGACAGTAGCTACCTGATTGAGCTTATAAATCAAAAACTACTGATTGGCTCAAGAGAGTCGTCGTGGAGCTATAGTATGACCAGCGAATACCTTGACGCTTCTAATCCTGTAACTCGTCTGGTACAGGAATTCCACAAGTTACCTGGGATCGGTCCTAAGACTGCCCAGCGTTTGACTTACTATTTAATCAGGATACCAGAAGACGAAGCCAGGTCATTAGCCGAATCTATTCTGGCCGTTAAGGATCGAATAATTTTGTGCTCAGAATGCTACAATATTACGGAAAACAATCCCTGCCTTCTGTGCACCGATTCTAACCGTGATAATAAAAAGATCTGTGTTGTCGAAGAGGCTTTAGATGTCCTAGCTTTGGAACGAACTCATAGCTTTGGCGGACTATATCATGTGTTACACGGTTCCATCTCACCGATGAACGGTATAGGGCCAGAGGACTTAAAAATCGCTGGTCTGCTTGAACGTCTGAAAGTGCGAGCAATAGAAGAGATCATTCTGGCAACAAATCCGAATTTGGAAGGGGAGGCAACAGCAATGTACATTCACAGACTAGTTGAGCCCCTTAACATCACTGTTACTCGACCAGCACGCGGACTACCTATGGGAGGTGATCTAGAATACGCTGACGAACTGACACTCAGTCGAGCAATAGAAGGCCGACAGGTATTCTAATTAATTTAAATACTCTTAGCTATCCTTAATAAGTCCAGTATCCACTTCAATATACAATAAACATATGGCACGAATAAGAACATATAAAACTCAAGCTGTGGTACTTAAACAGATCCCCTTAGGAGAAGCGGATCGCATCATAACTCTATGTACTCCTAACATGGGCCTAATACGAGCGATAGCTAAGGGAGTACGCCGACCAAAGAGTAAATTAAGAGGACATATCGAACTCTTGAATCACATTTCGATTTCTTTAAATAGAGGAAGAAATCTGGACATTGTATCGGAAGCAGAAAGTATTAACAGCTTTGGTAATCTTCGTAAAAACCTGAAGAGACTTTCCATTGCTTTTTACGTTGCAGAAATCGTGCTTGGCTTTTCTGCAGAAGAGTCTCCTAGTACTGTCTTATACAGATTGCTGTTGACAGCTCTATCAGCTTTGGAGGTTACCGATCAACTAGAACTCATTGCTCGTTACTGTGAAATCGGTGCCCTTAGTGGCTCAGGTTATAAACCTGAGTTGCATTCATGCGTAGATTGCCGTTCAATATTAGAGCCAAGTGACCACGTCTTCAGTTACTTGAAAGGTGGAATATTATGTCCCAGTTGCCATAACGATTATGGCGAAAAATTGATTCCTGTTTCACTTAACGCGATGAAATTAATGCGATTTATGCAAAAGGAGACACTACTAAGCACTGCCGGATTGAACGTATCCAGAAAGCTTTTAAATGAAGTAGGGCAAACCAATCGCCGATATATAAGGTTCATTATGGAAAAGGAATTAAAGACGACCAAATTTATGGACTTGGTTTCAAACACATCCCCTCAAGTCAAATAGAATATTGAGGATTCGAATACACAAGATAACCGTTTACTCTTTATGTTTTTGTATCGCACTGATCCTCTGAAGTAACGGAGGGTGAGAGGCATTTAGAAAGACCTGTAACGGATGCGGTGTCAGATTCGAAAGACTATCAGCAGACAGCCTCTTCAAGCCATCTACTAGCGATGTAGGATCGCCTGTGGTTTGAATAGACCACAGATCTGCCTGGTATTCGTGATAACGTGAAATGGCCATTCTACCAGCTGATAAGACTAGCTCTACAGGCGTATATAGAAATCCGAAGAAGACTAATCCGCTATAAATTGACTGCCTTTCCATACCGAATGCATCGTACAACTGGGATGTATCTAGTATTAATGAAAGGAGGAAAAACAGTACCCCCGTAGAGCACACACCTATTAGAATACCTATGGGAATGTGGTGTTTTTTATAATGACCGATTTCATGAGCAACTACCGCGACGATTTCTGTGATTGTATGCTTTTCAATCAGTGTGTCAAAAAGTGCTATCCGCTTATTCTTACCAAATCCAGTGAAAAACGCGTTAGCTTTATTGGATCGTTTAGATCCATCCATTACCAGTATGTTGGATATCGTGAAATCCACTGATTTCGCATAACCAAAAATAGAATCTTTCAAATCTCCTGGTTCCATAGGTGTGAACTTGTTGAAAAGTGGCATAATCCAAGATGGAGCTATAAAAGCCATTGTAAGACTGAATAGTGTTACCGAGCCCCATACATAGATCCATGCCATTCCACCCGCATATTCAAAGAAGCCTAACACCGCGGCCAGCAAAGGACAGCCAAGTACCACAAGCAGGCCAATTCCTTTGACTATATCCAATACGAACGTCTTAGGTGTAGTTTTATTAAATCCAAATTGCTCTTCTATAACAAACGTAGCGTATATACTGAAAGGTAAGCTGAGTAAGGTATGTAGAAGCATCAAAACTCCAATATAGATTAGTCCAGTAGCTATAGGATGCTCTACGATCCCACGTGCGAAAGTATCTAATAAATTGAAGCCACCCAGTAACCAAAATACCAAGAACACCAAAAGCTGAAAAGCTCCGCTCAATAGATCGAAATATGTTTTCGATCGTGTGTATTCTTGAGAACGGCGATATTCCTTCGGCTCATATACGTCACTTAATGTCTCTGGAAGCTCCATCTTAAGCGACTTTAGATTCAATAGATTAGAGACCAAGCCTAACGCAAACTCAAAGAGTAGTACAATTAATATGATTACAGCTATTACGTTCATAGTCACGTCCGTCTATTCAAATTGTGACCCGGCATTCTACCTGAGGCCAATATCGAAGTAAACCTCATAACTCACTCCCTGTTCCCTTAATTTACGTCAGTAAAGGTTAGGATATCACGAGTATTATTGACTAAGATGTTCTGTATATCGTCTTCGTTGTATCCTCGTTCTCTCATCCGTGGAATCACGAACCCGAGTATATAAGAGTATCCATGACCACCATAACACTCCAAACGATCCTTGGAACAAATGTCGTGGGCGATAACTATTTTCTTGCCGTAACCCTCTGAGATTAACCACGCGATATCACTAATCCTCTTAGCATCAGATGGCATATCTATATTGATGTTGGCACCATAAAAAGACTGCTCTCTTCCGAAAAGGTCCCATTCCATGTAGCAACCACTTTCAGCAATTTTAGTTAGAGTATCTCTAAGAAAGACTGTTCGGTCCAGGTGTCCCATTATTGTTCGAGAAAGATCAGCACCAGATTCTTTAAGTATTGCTATGATTTCAAGAGGTGAAGTTTCATCTCTGCCTGGATGAATAAGAATAGGAGCTCCTGTCAATCTCTGTGCTCGTGCTGATGCCTGTAATACTTTTCTTTCATTATCAGTGAGAGGCCATGAGCAGCCAACTTCTCCAATTACTCCAGACTTTATCGTAGTACCATCAACTCCTTCTGTTATATCTTTTACAAT
>CAUZEB010000128.1:0-5435 GCA_963578655.1 Dehalococcoidia bacterium
ATACGCCATATCCCAGGTGTCGCATGTAGAATTAGTTAAATGGCACCCATTCGCTTCGAGGAAACGTAGATCGAAGTTAATGTTGTGTCCAACAACTGGTAACGAACCTAGGAACGATACTAATTCCCTGGTTACTGTATCCAGATCAGGAGCGTTATCGACATTATGCTGAGTAATACCCGTAAATCTCTTGATGAAAGGGCTCAAATTACTGTGTGGGTTAACAAAAGAGCTGAAGGTATCGATTATTCCAGATCCTTTGAACTTCACAGCTCCTATTTCTATGATTTTATCGTTGTTTGGAGATAGGCCTGTTGTCTCAAGATCGAGAGAGATCCATTCTCCGGGTAATATCGATAGTTGTTTGTCATTGTTAGTCATTTACAGGTCACCTGACCTATGGTTGAGTTGTTTCTTTCTATCCTGATTTCAAGAATCCAGATATACAGGTTGCTAGGTTCATATACTTCCCAAATATAGGGGAGCAAGTATATTATCTACTGGAACATATAGTCGTCTGTTAGTAGAACGTTGCGTTCGTCGTTGTTTAACCGTGATGCGAGCACATAGTTTGGCATATTCTATGATTAAACCACAAGCACTCGCGGTAAATACTAATAGGTATGGCTTTAACGTATTGACAATGCCAAACATTGAGCATTCACCTCCTTCTAACTTTGTCCCCTAACCTTACCCCACGCTTAGTGATCTTAACTACTGCATTTATACCACTTAAGATCTCACTTAGGCCCATATGCTAGGGATTATGTTAATTATTAAGATCTTCCTTCATTTTCTTCCACGCTTGACGAGCTTCGTCCACGGATCCTTCATCTTCTATGGTTGTTATATCGCCTGGATCTTGATCTAAAACAACTGATTTAAATACCCGACGCATGATTTTACCACTTCTAGTTTTAGGAATCATATTCACAAAATTCAGATCACCAATAACTGCTACAGGACCGAGTTCTCGCCGCACAGTTTGGATCAATTCTCTCTTTAAGTTATGGGATTGTCGGTAATTATCCTTTAAAACTACGAATGCGGATATAACTTCTCCTCTCACTTCATCTGGCCTACCTGTGACGCCCGCTTCTGCCACAGCCTGATGCTTCATAAACGCTGTTTCTACCTCAATAGTACCAAGCCGGTGAGCTGCAATCTTGATTACTTCATCAGCACGTCCTGCGAACCATACGTAACCGTCTTCATCTATATGAGCCGCGTCTCCGGTAAAGTATACTCCAGGTATACGTCTCCAATAGTCGTTTTTGTAGCGTTCATCCTCTCCCCATAGTGCCGGTGTTAAGCTAGGGAAAGGTGATTTTATGACCAGAATACCTTTCTCTCCAACTGGACAGGGTAGTCCATCGGGCGTCATTACAGCTAGGTCTATCCCTGGTAAAGCAATTCCAGCAGACCCAGGTTTTATGGGCAGGATGGAAAGGCCATATGGGTTACCAACAACTGGACCTCCAGTTTCAGTTTGCCACCAATGGTCCATAACGGGCACCCTGCCTTTGAGGACTGTCTTTTGCAACCATTCCCAAGCAGGGACATTTAACACTTCACCCGCGCAAAAAACCCGATCAAGAGACGGTACTTCGTACTTTTCAGCCAAGTCTTCCCCGTATCTCATTAGTAATCTTACTGCCGTAGGCGAGGTGAAAAGGCCCGTTACTCCAAATTCTTCTATGAGTTTCCAAACAGCGTCTGGTTCTGGATGGTCAATGGCTCCTTCGTAAGCGATAGTAGTGCTACCTAACAGCAATGGAGCGTACAGTATGTAACTGTGACCTACCACCCAGCCAATATCAGACATAGCCCACCAAACATCATCCGGCTTTATGTTGAAACACCAACGTCCCATACTGAATATATTGACTTGATAGCCACCGTGCACATGGACGACTAGCTTCGGTTTCGCTGTCGTACCGGATGTTGCTAGTATATACGCTGGTTCATTGGCTTCCATTAATTCATAATGGTTATCTTGATCCGTGCCATTCTTCAGGAAATCAGCCCACAAAATATATCTACCATTCTCATGATTTATTGTCTCTCCACTCCTGGGGAGTATGATTACATGTTCGACTGAGTCTAAACCCAACTGGATGGCAGAATCGACGATTTCTTTTAAATTTATGTCCTTTCCTTTTCTATATGTGATGTCAGTGGTAAATATGAGTTTAGAACCACTGGCATTAACTCGGTCAGCTATAGCTCCAGCTCCAAACCCAGCGAAAATAACTGAATGAATAGCGCCAATTCTGACCGTTGCCAACATTAGTATCAAAGCCTCTGGACAAACCGGCATGTAGATGGTTATTCGATCTCCTTTTGTGATCCCCATGCCTCTTAGTGCAGCCGATGTCTCCTTGACCCTATGAAGTAAGGATGAGTAGGTAAGAATTTCCCTTCCACCTCTTTCGTTAGCATACGCTATAGCTGCGTGACCTCCTTTTCCATTATTAACATGATGGTCAATACAGTTGTAGGATAGGTTTGTCAGTCCACCCGAGAACCATTTAAATGTTGGAGGATTATCTTGATAAATATGATCCCATTTGCGAAACCAGTGCAATTCTGTTGCGGCTTCTGACCAAAACTGCTGTGGGTCTTCTAATGCTTTTTTGCACCACTGTGTCACAATTGGATTAATTGGTTCCATCTTATCCTCTCTAAACTAGTGATTGGTTAATAAGTTTCTCACATCAGTTATTTGAAATCTATATGCAGAAGTATTAAGCGAAAGTTCCAGCCCAAACCTCACGTGGACGGTTAAAGATATTTTATGTATGGAATTCTATATGGTCAATTGTTTTTATCAAATGATCCAGGTTTTATTGACTAATATATAATTCTTAATTCCCGAGCATACGATTACGAATGCAGGCTCTACAGTAAATGTAGACTAGCTTAAACTTGTACTGGAAGTATCACACTGTTTTGTATATTCAAGCCTACTGACGAAGTTGATATTTACAGGGGAAGGCTGGGATTGATGATTATGTTTGGTCAGTGTTTTCAGGCAACGCAGTGAATCATTGATCTGGCTTCCCGAACAAACTTCATGTTTTCATTTTTAAATTTGGTGCCACCGATTTTATTGCTGAGTAATTGGTTTAACTGACGAAGTGGGGTAAAAACCATCCAAATATTGAAATGAACGAGAAAACGACCAATAGAATGTTTAAGGAAAAACGTTGGAACAGATATAAAAGCGGAGTGGCTAATAATGAGACAAAGAGCACTATACTAACAGTGAACGTAAAATTCGGACTCCCAAGCCCTGGTCCAGGGAAGCGCGTTAAACATATTTGGTATATCAAACTTATGGAGATTCCAATTATGGCCCATAACGGATAGCTTATAGCTATCAAAGATGTAACCAAAACTCTTGGCGATAATTTACTTGGGTTTAAATTAGAATTCGAATCACTACGAATTATTGAAAATAGGGCGACGATGCTGGAAGTGACAAATATCAATGCCATCAGAAATCCACTTACTGATCCAGCAATAATTGCAGACATTACGTGGCTATCACCCCGAAATCGGATGTTGAAACTAGGTGAGATTTCCATCCATAGGTGTGTTTCAGTAGTAGTTGTATAGCTGTGCCAAGTTCTTTACGTGGCACGAATGCATAGAGTGAAGGTCCGCTTCCTGCGACATGTATTTCCCTTGCACCAAGGTTACTGAAAGTGTCCCAATAGTTGGCCAATCCGGGGAATGATTCTCTTGCGGTAGAGTCGAAGACGTTGAATAAAAGCTGTACCGGTAAATCACCCTTATTTCTAAGCCGAGCTTCCAGTTTACGAGTAAGTGAGCCCGAGGTAAAGTGAGAAGAGTTTAACTTCTCATATGCCAACTTGGTCTTGTGATTCATTTTTATGTCAGGAGTTAAGATTACTACCCATTTTAAATTACTACTTGGTAATGTTCTGACTCGTTCTCCTCTTCCGCTGATCATCGCAGTTCCTCCAGTGAGGAAAAATGGTACATCGGATCCAAGTTGTTCGGCTACATGGCTAAGGTCAAGATACGTGAGGTTCAACTCCCATAAGAGGTTTAATCCCCTTAGGATGGCAGCTGCGTTACTACTTCCTCCTCCAAGGCCGGACGATAGAGGGATGCACTTATTGAGGTATATTTCCACACCTTTCTTGCAATCGACGATTTTGCTTAGCAGACGAACAGCCTTTAAGGCCAGATTGTCGGGTGATTCGAGCTCTATGAGATTACATTTTAAGGAAATATCTTTCGAAGGTGACAAAGTCAACGTGTCAAATAAATTAATTGTTTGTATTATAGAAGTAACTTCATGGTAACCATCTTCTCTGCGAGCGAGGGCTTCCATCGTTAGATTAATTTTTGCGGGTGATTGCAGAGTTACAGTTGTGTCAGCTTTTCGAGACATGTGAACAGTGTATTGAAAATGCCCGATAAAGGCTACCCCATTCAGACAGACTCAACGTTTGTGGTCGGCGTTGGGCATCAATTTTGGCGCGATCCAATATTGCCATCACCGATTCTGAAGAGATGGCCAAACTTTGTTTAAGGCAGTTGTGAATCTGCTTTCTTTTCGAACTGAAACCTGCTTTCACCAAAAAAAAGAAGGGTTTAGTGCACTCTAAGTCTAATAAAGGTTTTGTATAAACATCAAGCCTTAATATTGCCGAAGTGACTTTTGGCGATGGTCTAAAAGCCTTAGGAGGTACCGAGGCAATAATCTTGGGATTGCCATAGAGTTGTGTAGCAACTGACAGTAAACTCATATTTCCAGGTTTAGCTGTCATGTTCTCTGCGACTTCTTTTTGAACCATGACCACTATAAGCGATGGTTTCTTTTCGGATTCTAGGAATTTACGGAGGATAGGCGAGGCCGCATAATATGGCAAGTTGGCAACGAGTTTGTAACGGTTAATTGATGAAAGTAACTCGTCGTAATCTATATATCTAGCATCGCCTTCTACTATGTTAATATTATCGCTGGACGCGAATCTTAAATTTAAGCCTGAGACTAACCAAGGATCTATTTCAACGGCTACTACTTGACGTGCTGATCTCGCGAGTTCACGGGTGAGAATACCTTTACCTGCACCTATCTCTAGAATTGTATCCAGAGGGGAAATTTCAGAGGCTGAAATGATCTTAGACAAAAATCGCTTGTCGACTAGAAAATTTTGTCCCAGTTTCCGCTTAGGTGCCTTACTTCTGCTTCGATTACTATTGTTTTTGATTTGATGCATGTATACAACAAAATGATCCAAGACCAAGGATGCTAAGAACAGGTCGTGCACCTCCGTTCGATTCTTTTCAGAGACATATCTCGTGAAAGCTGCTCAAACCAGTTTGGCCTACGGCACTCGGAATAACTGCTTACCGCTGCTTCCTTCCGGACCTGACGGGATTCACAGGGTACCGCC
>CAUZEB010000129.1:0-5429 GCA_963578655.1 Dehalococcoidia bacterium
CTACCACATAACATTGGTAGTTGTAGCTGACAATAATTAACCTTAAGATTTAAGGAGCGGGCACGCCGCAAAAAGCATCATAGTCTATCAATTGTGTTACTGTGGGATCATCTCCACAAAGAGGGCATTTGGGATTGCGTCGGATTTTGACGGTTCTGAAATCCATAGCGATTGCATCAATCAATAGGAGTCGTCCTGATAAAGAATCTCCTATCCCCAGAATTAGTTTAACAGTTTCGGTAGCCTGAATTGTGCCTACTAAACCAGGTAACATGCCTAGGACACCTGCCTCTGCACAACTGGGAACTTCTCCTGGGGGTGGAGGTGCCGGGAAAAGACACCTGTAGCAGCCTTTACCCGGTAGGTATACAGTTGCCTGTCCGTCGAATAATAGGATGCTTCCATCTACCAGTGGTTTCTTACTTAAATAAGATGCATCGTTCACCAAATACCTAGCTGGAAAATTATCAGCACCGTTAACGATCACATCGTATCCTGAGATAATTTCCATAGCATTTTCTGATATTATCGGTTCCTCATGGACATTTACCCGTACGTCAGGATTATATGCTTTGAGAGTGTCAGTTGCAGATTGAACCTTTGGGCGTCCAATATCACTATCGTAGTGTAGAATCTGCCTCTGCAAATTGGTTACGTCTACAGTGTCAAAGTCTACTATACCTATGGTGCCCACCCCAGCTAATGTCAAATATATCGCTATGGGGGATCCTAAGCCACCTGCCCCAACTATCAGCACTTTTGAGTCTAGTAGTTTTCTTTGACCCTTGCTTCCAACTTGAGGCATAATTATGTGACGACTGTATCTTTTTACTTGGTATGGTGTCAGTGGAGGGGTTTGGGTTTGAGTCATATGCTTCTTCCTCTGTTTTCTTAAAGATTAATCTTAAAAATGTACATAGACGTAAATACGAAAGGGTCCCAATGGTCGAACTTTCGCATAAGACCTAATAGTCTGTTTGAACGGGACCGAGGTTGTCCTTAGAAGAAGTCCTTTGTTTAATTAAGTATAGTCCTTATTTGTCCCATACCTCTTTTCATAAGTTAGAAAGAGGTGCAGAACACAGCTTCCATACAAATCAAAGAATATTTGGCCTTCCTTTCGTGTCATCCGAAACTCCAGCGCATTATATGGGCCGTCAGGATTGAGTATACCATGCACGAATTCTCACATCAATAATCGACCTAATTAGGGCTTGTTTATAATGAAGCTGATGTGTAATCTACACCACTGGAATAAACAATATTTCCTAACAGGATGTTAGGCTCTTCAATCTGATGCTAAGACTCCGGCTTGAGACCAGTTCTCATGTGCGACATCCTGAAAAACAACAGTTGTGCTTTCCGGCGTCGTCTTCGCAATCCTGGCTACAGCTTCTGTAATGGCCTTTGCCAATTCAGATTTTTGAGCTTTTGTTCGACCTGCAAGTAATTCGACTTTTACGAATGGCATTTGCTATCATTCCTTCACAGCTCATGGCGTTCTTTATTGAATTAATGTTACTACTCTGTCGAGAATGTGATGTCCCACTTTCAGTTTTGTCATTAATGGCAACTCTTCAACTACGTTCGACCTATCCAATATGAAAACCTTATTGTTATCGGAACCGAACCCACTTTCTGATCCCGTAATATCGTTCGCTACAATCAAATGTAAATCCTTTTCCAACATTTTGACTTTCGCGTTGTCAATAATATTTTCGGTCTCCGCTGCAAATCCAACTTTTATAAGTTTGTCACCAGGTATCTCTTTTAAGATATCTGGATTCTTTTTCAATTCGATTTTAATTGTGTCATGCTGAGTCTTTTTAAGTTTTCTTTTAGAAGTCTTAACGGGGCTCCAGTCAGAAACGGCGGCGGCCATAATAAGAACGTCCGCCCCTACACTTTCTTTAATAACGGCTTCTCTCATTTGAATAGCTGTTTCTACATTGATAACACGAGTATTTGTAGGGTCTGGTAGAGTGGTACTTGCAGAAACTAACACTGTCTCGGCGCCTCTTGAACCAGCGGCCTCAGCAATAGAGTATCCCATTTTCCCGGAGGATCGATTAGAAATAAACCTTACTGGGTCTATAGATTCTTTTGTCCCTCCGGCACTAACCAGGATTTTCAGCCCTTCCAAGTCCGAACTTTTATCGAGACAAGACTCAATATGTCGTATAAGTTCGTCAGTTTCAAGAAGACGTCCCCTACCCTGTAATCCAGATGCCAGTCTGCCTATTGATGGACCGACAATCAAGAATCCTCTTGATTTTAATTTACGAACGTTTTCCTGTGTAGCGGGATTCTCATACATATTGGCGTCCATTGCAGGTGCTATTAATACAGGAGCCTTTGTGGCCAATATGGTTGAAGTTAAGGAATCAGAAGCTAATCCCAAGGCTATTTTCGCCATGGTAGTTGCGGTAGCTGGTGCCACAACAACCAAGTTGGTCCTCTCAGCTAATGCCACATGATTTATTCCTAATTCTGAGTCTGTAGAAAAGAGTGTAGTAGAAACTGTACGGTGGGTGACAGCTTGAAATGCCAATGGTGTCACAAAGTTTTGAGAGGCTTCAGTCATTATAACATCGACTTTAGCTCCCCTCTGGGTTAATTTACTGGCTAGATCAACTGCTTTGTAACTAGCAATACTTCCCGTAACACCCAGCGTAACGAATTTGCCGTTTATGGAATCCAGCATAAGAAAATCCTTAGACAATTTACACTTTAGATCATTTAGTCTTGTTAAGTTCGTGTATTAATTTTAGTCCGTTCAGAGTTAAATATGGGTCTATAGCGTCGAACAATGTGACTTCGTCGGCTATTATAGACGCAAGTCCACCCGTTCCAATTACTTTGGAATTACCTCCTAGCTCTTGGTTGAATCTTGATACCATACCTGTTATCAAATCTGAGTAGCCCAGCACTAAACCTGATTGGATGGCGTGTACTGTATTTTTACCTATGGGGGTTTTAGGTCGACTTAATTCAACTCTTCTTAACTGCGATGTGCTGTGAAATAATGCGTCTGCTGCGATTGCAAGGCCAGGAGCTATAGCACCACCAAGGTACTCGCCATGTTTAGAAACGGCATCAAATACAGTTGCTGTACCTATGTCCACAATAATGACCGGAGACCCATATGTGTTTAAAGCCGCCGCGGCGTCAGTTATACGGTCAGCACCCACGTCTCGGGGATGATCATACATTATTTTAATCCCTGTTCTGGTCCCTGATCCGACAATCAGAGGTTTGACACCGAGAAATGATTCACTTAGCTCTACGAATATGGGTGTCAAGGGAGGTACTACGCTACACATACAAAGTGCATGTATTTCAGTTAAGGTTATCCCTTTCAAAGCGAGCAATTGACTTATAATCAGGCCATATTCATCTGGCATTCGAGATGTATCTGTTGAAATTCTAGTAGTCGCGAGTAAATCTTCTTGTTTAAAGACTCCCACTGTAATGTTGGTATTACCTATGTCTATAGTGAGAAGCATTGCGGATTCTATACCTACTGCTATCGAAATTCAGAAAAAGTTTTATATCATACAGTTAATTTATGTTATTCACTACTATGATGCGGACGTAGCATCCTGTTTTGTTAATTGGAAACCTTTAATCCATTAGCAGGTTTGAACACTCTCTTGGATGTTTATTATAACATCCGTTTAGAAAAGCGTCTACCCAATTTTTCAGGGGCATTATCGTTCTTGGTCCAGGGAAATCGCTTCCAAATATAATCCTTTCAATACCTATTTCATTTCTCATAGTATCAACGGCGAGAACGAAAGATTTTGGATCTTCTTTATATAAGATTTGCCAGCATGAGAGTTCTAACATTATATTTGGATTCTCGCTTGCTATTGATAAAGCATCTATCCATTGATGCGGCACGGCTATGTGTCCGGCGCCAGAGTGAGCCATTATAATGGTTAGATCAGGAAAATCTGAAGCCGGTTGATCGAATTCTATCGGCATAGCGTGACGGCTATATAGAGGCGAGGGCATCGGACCTGTGTGAAAAATCACAGGAACACCGTATTCAATACACTTTTCATATAGGGGATAACATAACGGGTCGCTAGGGTAGAACCCTGTAGTGGGATGCAGCTTTAACCCTTTTACTCCCCATTCTTTTAAACCGAGTTCAAATAGAGAAGTTGCATCTGGACGTCGAGGGTCCATTCCGAAAAATGGATGAAGCCTACCTTTATGTCTTTCTGACATATGAACTTGTATTCTGTTTTCTCCCTCTGGACTGAATATGGCATCACCAAGCCTCATGTGATAATCTGCCAGAAGTAGCATGGAAACATCAATATCGGCCTCATCCATTTCACTTATAATATCGTCTGCAGTGGCATCTATATCGGGTACGAGTGGTGGTGGATCAAGAAGTTTATATCTGGCCACTCGAGCTCTTTGCGTTATCTCTTGTGCCTTCGGATGTCTTTGTGTCGAAGACCACATGTGTCTGTGCATGTCTATTATCATTCCGTCTGTCCCCCTTTAACATTTTTAGATTCATTGTTCAGCGATATCTTAAATACTTACCTAAACGCTGGCATAACTTCTGAACAGAATAATTTTAGTGAAGATTCGATTCGCTCTGGTGGAATAAGTTCCCCTGCATTAAATTCGGCTATTATTCCATTTAAATGGAGAACCTCTTTCATTTTCTGAAGTCTTTCTATAACCATTGCTGGAGTACCTACCACTACCTTTTCTTCTAACACAGTGTTCCAGGTTATGTTGGCCAATGTGTTGCTTCGAAGCCTTAGTTCCTTTTCTGTTTCTGAGTTAGTGCGTGAACTGGATTGTGCTAATTGATTTCCTAATCGACGGAATTGACGCATAAAACTGGTCTCTGGGTCTCGTAAGGCCATGTCCTTTTTAGATGCAACGTATACAGGTACCCTGAGAAAGATATTGAGAGGTCCCGTGTGGTTAGCTTCATTCCAGGCTTTGATATAGCTTTCAACTTGATCGGCTACCTCCGAGATTCCTAATCCTCTAAGTCCAGTAAATATAGGAAAACCCATTTTACCTATTATCGGAAATGTATCGGTTGTAGTCGTGGCAATACGTATTATCGGATGTGGTGACTGAAATGGTTTGGGAACTAGACAAACTTCATTGAAACGGAAAAATTCCCCATTGTGTGAGAATTTGTCCTTGGTCCATGCCTTCAGAATTATGTCCAGATATTCGAAAAATCTTTGACGACTTTCAGCATACGGTATGTTGAAACCTTCGTAAGAAGACGGAAGACCACTCCTTCCTATACCAAACTCGAATCGTCCCCCACATAAATGATCTAGAGTGGCTGTCTCTTCTGCGGTTTTTAAAGGGTTGGCTAGCGGTAGGATGTGGACAGCTGTACCAATTTTGATACGTTTCGTACGTTCGGCGATTGCTGA
>CAUZEB010000130.1:0-5414 GCA_963578655.1 Dehalococcoidia bacterium
TTTAATGAGACTAGTCAATTAATGGGCTTCCGCCACGATATATTTGTGTTGGGTACTCTAACCTCTCTCATATTTATTGGATCCATTAGTTACCTAGTTATATTCGATTTGATTAGGTATCGTAAAACTTCTGTACTGAGCCTAAACACCAAATTAGTCCTTGTATTTACTGGCGCGTTAACTTTTATAGGCACTTTACTTTTTTTGATACTGGAATATCGAAACCCGGAGACATTGGCCTCATTGACACTTATGGATAAAATCATCAATTCTGCTTTCCAAGTGAACAGTGCAAGGACGGCTGGATTTAGCTTGTTCCATTTGGATAGCACTAATCAATATACAAATCTCTTCACAGGCGTATTGATGTTTATAGGCGGTGCGTCAGCCTCTGTGACAGGGGGTATAAAAGTCAACACTTTTGCCATCGTCGTGCTTTCGGTCGTTGCTACGCTTAAGGGGCAGGAAAACACAAATGCTTTCGGTCGAGAAATCCCCTTTGACCTAGTGAAAAAAGCGATGGCAATTGTCACATTATCGATAGGCTTCGTGTTTGGGATGGTGTTTCTTTTAGGTATAACAGAAGACCAAGTTCCTTTGTCAGATTTATTATTTGAGAGCGTTTCAGCATTCGGTACTGTGGGTCTAACTACTGGGATAACTCCAAGTATTTCATCTCTGGGCCAAATAATACTAATTATTGGAATGTTTGTAGGTAAACTCGGGCCGTTAACAGTAGGTATTTCAATGGTTCAGCGAGCCGACAGAAATTTATTCGAGAGCTCTGAAGAGGCAGTATTGATAGGCTGACATGTGTGGGTAATTCCGAAATCCTAATTGTTGTTGATATAAGACACTTATCGTGATATTTTCAGTAGAGAGTTTATAAAATGAAGTGGATTCACGAAATAATGCTGGGTTCACACGTTTGGCTTATGAGCATTTGTTAGTCTAATAGGGCGTCTTTCTCCGTTGAAGGCACCGGGATGATTAATGAAGGTTTAAGACTAGAAAAGATAATTTGATCATCTGATAGAACTATTATTCCATTTTTATATTCCCCTTTAGTTTCCACTGTTACTTCATCGCCAACTTTCAAGTTCTGGTTAATCGCATCAAAATAGTGTATGCGACCTAGCCTGGTAAATCTTATACCAACAACAGTTGTCATGAATTTTCACGAGACTTCTTAGGGTTAGTATTGGGCGGACTGGGTATAGAAAGCATCATGTTATCCATAACGAGACGCGGACTGACGTTCTGCTCCAAATATATTAAGGAGTCCTGGATGCATTTAATGGTTTCTATTATTTGATTAGAAGTCAGATGTGTGGCCATATGACTCTGAATTTCAAATGAAGGGAAGTGTACTGCGAGCTCTTCCGCATCCTCTTTAATGAGCAAAACATCCCGCCACCAATCTAAGCATAATCGGATCTCTCTGAATGCTGAGGATCGGTTTGATGCATACATTGAGACAAGATGATCTGCATATATAAATCGTTCATCGAAACCGCTATGAAATGCATCTTCGATAGTACCTAACTGTTCAGAGAAATCAGATATTAACTCAGGATTTTCACAAATTTCGGTTGCATGATCGGGTCTGCCTCGCGATACTCGAGCTATATCCATAGTCTTTTCTAGTTTATACTTATAACGGTTACCTATCTCTTCTGCAAGTAGCGCCAAGGGGACGAATCCAAGTTCAACTTTCTGGCACCTTGATACAATGGTAGGAAGTAACCTGGTTAAATCTGCAGCCAATAGCATAAAAATCACTTGTTTGGGCGGTTCTTCCAGGATTTTTAGCAGGCTATTTCCTGCTTCTTGACTTAGCAGATTGGTATTACCAAATATGAATACCCTATATCTTCCCTCAAAGGGTTTAAGGTTAGATTCTCGTTGAATTACACGTACTTCATCGATACCTATGATGGAGTGGCTCTTTTCATAATCTATAAATTGATCACGTGGCCCAATGATTTTTACGTCTGTATGAGTTCCATTCACTATACGTATACACTGTTTACATTCACCGCATGGTCTCAGTTTGCCGATACAGTTTATCGTGCGGGCAAGATCTATTGCCAACGTCGTCTTTCCAACACCATCTGCGCCAATTATGAGATGTGCATGTGGGAAGCGATTTTGCGATATAGCTTTCAAGTATGAAGTGATGATTTTATTGTGACCTATAGTATGAAAGCCAGAGGCATTATATACGGGTTTCAGTAGTAAGCCCTCCTAACATATATCAATGAATCCGAGTGGAGCGACTACAGGTAGATTAGATGATTTGACTGTAATTGTGCCCCACTGATGAGAGGCATATTTTACTCTTTTAAGACATCGAATAGATTGAGGTTTGATAATCAACTAGAAGGGAATCAATATAAACCGAGATGTTCTTGGCGGGGTAGGCTGATAGAGTAGTATATGAGAAGTTCTTCTACCCTTGTGCTTTATTATCCTGGTAATAATCCTTCTCCTGTAAATAATTCTTTCGCCTCTTTTATCGTAAGGTCGGGTTCCGGGAGAACGATATCAGATTCTAATAACTCGTCTATTGGCACGGGAGAACCGTGTTTTCTAACTAGCTCTAACATTTCTTGTAGAAGACGTTCGAAAGATTCTTCATCATCTAGTTCAACCACTGCTACAATTTTATTATCTACTTCATTTAGCTTATCCACAAATTGCCCAGGAAGGTTATATTGTCCCTCAGTTAGTATTCGTACGATCATACCCAATCCCTCACCGTAACTATTTTTTCTCCTCAGAGGATATCTTACTCTTCAATGCTGCTAATTGTGTTTCTATATTCTGTTGTGCACTTAGTTGTTCCAATTCAATGCTAAGAGAATCTTGACTCCCCGAGAAATCGTTTAGTACCCCAGCTTCTGCCAATTCATCTATGGCCCCGGCCCTTGCTCTCAAAGACTCGGTTTTATTTTCAGCTTTTTCTATTGCGAGGGAGACGTCGCCCATTTCTTCTGAAATACCTGAAAGGGCTGATCCAATACGTACTTGAGCTTGAGCGGCATTATATTGTGCCTTGATTATTTCCTTTTTGTTCCTAAAAGCTTGTACTTTCGCTTGAACCCTCTTTTCTGCTTGAGTCAATTTCTCTTGTTCGCGTTCTAAATTCATAATTTGATTGGATAATCCTTCAAGTTCAGATTTTGATGTTTCCATCCTTTGAAGAGCTAATCGAGCTAGATCTTCTCTTCCGATCTGTAAGGCTTGACTTGCCTGAACTTCGAGGCGTTTTATATTAGACTGTACTTTGTTCGATTGAATTTCAATCTGACGTTTTGTAGTAACCATTTCGACTACACCTTTTTTCACCTTACGCAACATCTCTAATTGTTTCTCATAGGCGTAGTCTAAAGTTTCGCTGGGATCTTCTGCGTTATCCAAGATACGATTCATTTTAGATTTAACAACCGTCGACATTCTTGATAACATACCCATAATATTGCACCTCTCTAAGTTGTTTCACTGGAAGGAAGAAATTGTTCCTTGGTTAAGGATTTAACATTCTAGTCACTGGTATTAAATTTCTGTATTAACCCACCGATTACAAGGATGATACCTAACACAATTAATATAAGTCCGGTTAAATCAATTAGCCAGTCAATCAAATCCCATCTTAATATTATTCCCAATACGGCTAACATGCCGCCAAAAGTCAAAAGACCACTACCTCTAAGTCTTCTCATGGAAAAACCTGCCTCAGATTATCATGGATAATTTAATGTTATCATAAATTCGTATACTTACGGCTTTTCGCCATAAATAATCTATATAAATATTCATGATTTGTCTAATTGAGCTGCGCAAGGGCATTGTATAGTATAGTGATACTTAAATATAGTTATTGCTCAAAGTTTGTATTCTATACTGACGGGTTTTGGGAAGGCTCCCGGTGTACAAATGCCATAATCGCACCAACTGACATTACTAGCACCACCATCATAGAAGATGATTGGAATCCCTGGATGTAGAAAGATCTCGCGTCTAAGTTTGATAACAGAATAAGTCCACTTGGTAAGGCCATGGATAGAGTAGTTGCCGAGGCCGTGGCTCCGAGTGCGTGTCCTAACTCTCGTGTGGTTTCTAGCATACCAGAGGCAAAACCTCGATGATTTAGCGGCAGAGTGCTCATTATAGTCGCATTATTAATCGGATTAAATATGGCTGAGCCCACTGATATAGGAATCATCATAACAGGTATGGCCCAGAATGGGGATATATTAGACATTAGGCCAAATGTTAGAAATCCTAATGCGATACATCCCATAGCTGCAGGTCTTAGTGCTTTTGGCTGATATCTATCATATACCCATCCCGCTATCAGAGGTATGATTATACCTAATACTTGATTTGGTACCAGGGCAATGGTGACCCATATTGGTTTCAATCCAAACCCACGCTCCACTAGTATGGGTATTAGAGTCATTGTAGCTAGCATAGAGAAATGGAAAGATGTATTCGAGGCGATTGAAAGCGAGAAATATTTTTGTCGGAAGTGTTTCATATCGACTATTGGGTTGGAAATTTTTCTCTCGACGAGAATGAATACACCTAACGTGAGTAAGAATAGGACGTGCATAGGCAGGTGATATTTTAACCCATCAGAACTCGTGAAGGATTCAGCACCGCCGTGCAAATGGTTTCCCGATAGTATTAGAATTACAGCGACGATGACAAAAAGAAAACCTCCAATGAGGTCTATCGGGACGGACCTCAAAGGAATTTGATTTTCTTTTCGAAGTAACATTGGAATAGATGCAAGTATAGCTATTAGACCTATAGGCAAGAAGGCTACAAAAATAAGCCTCCAACTAAAGAACTGCAAAAAGAATGAGAATAATATTAGACCTATAAGTGTTCCCAATCTTGAACCCATTATAGGCAACGAGAATGCTCTCCCTCTCTCCCCTGGAGGAAATGTGGCCGCCAATATAGCATTAGCGTTACCCATTACAAGTGCAGCACCGACACCAGTGAGAACCCTCCATATGATAATTTGCAGTAAGTTAGCCGAAAGAGAGGTGAAGAAGGCACCGATCGTTGAAATGATAATACCAACAAAGAATACGCGGACGTGACCGTATCTATCGCCAAAGCGTGCGGCTAACAGTACGCAGCTGCCTAGCCCCAATAAATAGGCTATTACTATCCATGATGCTTCAGCGATTTCCACACTGAAGTGTTCCGCCAAAGTTGGAACTGATAAAGCCACTGGTAAACTCAGTATCTGAATTAACATATATCCAGATGTTGTACCGAGTAGGACATAGCGCCTCTGTTTTGTGGTCATTAATGGTCGAATTAATGCGATGATTGTGTTCAACTATGAGTGATCCGATCTAGCGTTAATATAAATTCAAGTTTTTGGTTTCATT
>CAUZEB010000131.1:0-5372 GCA_963578655.1 Dehalococcoidia bacterium
TGAATGACTGCTGATTTAGACTGGGAATAGGAAGCACAGAGTTGATCCACATGCTAGTAGTTTGTAGCAGTTATCATTGACTATGCTAATGATAACTATTAAAATTTATTATGTATCTTCAGCAAAGGTTATCTATGTACAAATATGCACCAATACCACTAATTATAGCAATTCTGTTCAACATAGCATGTACACAGCACATTGAAACTAGAACCTTGTCAATATCGGGAATCCCCGACCAATCATCTGCAGAACTAGTTCGAAGATTTGAAATATTGACAGACCACCTAGAATCCCATCTCAATGTTAAAGTTGAATACATTCCCACTATCAGCTATGCGGCAACTGTAGAAGCCTTCAAAAGAGGAGAGATCCAACTGGCTTGGTTGGGCGGCCTTTCCAGCGTGCAGGCCCGTAATTTTGTTTCTGGATCAAAAGTTATTGTCCAGCGAGAACGAGATGCATCATTTCATTCTAAATTTATTGCCCAGAGTAGTCTTGAAATAAAGACTCTCTCTGACCTTAAAGGATTAACGTTCACATTTGGTAGCCCAAATTCTACATCTGGACATCTGATGCCTCGCCATTTCCTCCTAAAGTCAGGCATTAATCCAGAAACCGACTTTCAAGACATCCCTAGCTTTTCAGGATCACACGATAAAACCTGGGCACTTGTCGAAAGTGGAGCATATCAGGCCGGCGTGTTGAGTGAGGCAGTATGGGATGCTGCAGTAGATAGTGGCAGGGTAGACACCACTAAAATTGAGTCATTCTACACTAGCCCACCATATTATGATTACAACTGGACGGTGAGGGGAGACTTGGATGAAACCTTTGGTGACGGATTCACGGACCGACTCAAATCGATCTTAATTGCCATAGACAATCAAGAAATTTTGGATTTGTTTAATGCTAAGAAATTCATTGCCTCAGACAACTTCAACTATGTAGAGATAGAAAACATAGCACGCTCATTGAAAATACTGGATTAAAATGATACATCAAAACTTACTTAATTATATTTTACAGGTGAAATGTGTAACAAAAAGTTACGGGGACTTAACAGCTGTTCATGTTGATTCTATCGATATAGCGTACGGGGAAAAAGTTGCTATACTTGGGTCCAGTGGTAGCGGTAAAACGACTTTACTCAATATGTTAGGTGCAGTTACTGAACCAAGTGAAGGCTCAATATTATTGAAAGGGACTCCTACCTCTGAACTGCGGTCAGGTAGAACTCTATCTCAATTGGTAGGCTTTATTCATCAAAGATTTGATCTGGTCCAGAACTTGAATGTCGTGAATAACGTATTGGCTGGAAAACTAGGTCAGTGGAACTTTCTTAAATCTATAATTTCGCTTGTGTCACCACGGGAAGTTGAAATTGCTATTAGGGCTCTAGACAAAGTGGCTCTCCCTAACAAATTGCGAATAAGGGCATCCAAATTGTCCGGAGGAGAACAACAAAGAGTAGCTATAGCAAGACTCCTCGTGCAAGATCCTGAATTGATAATTGCAGACGAGCCTGTTTCTTCATTAGACCCAACAAGAGCCAGGAACATAGTGAGGCTCCTTGTAGATATCTCCAATGAGTCCTCTAAAACATTGATAGCAAGCATCCATTCAGTCGAGCTAGCCAGAGAGTATTTTAATAGGATTATAGGCATTAAGAAGGGTGAAATTCAGTTTGATGTACTGACACATTCGTTAACTGACGCTATGCTGGACGACCTGTACAATTTGTCAACGGATCTATTAAATGAACCCTCATAAACTCCTTGGAATAGGTAATCGTGGATTACTAACATTGATTTTGTTGGGTATATTCACGGTAAGCCTATTTTCACTTAAGTGGGAGTTGAATATATTCCACTCCGGGGGAACCAAGTCTATTCTTGATATGCTACATGGACTGATAACCCTCGATATTTCTCCATCCTTTCTCGGCATGGCACTGCAGTCATCGTGGATAACTCTCAATTACGCTGTGGCGAGTATTTCGTTGGCTATTTTGATCGGTTTTCCACTCGGTATAATTGGTTCCGGAATTTTAACGCCTTCCCGATATTCCAGGATGTGGACCATATATTCTGTACGATGTATCTTATCAATATTGAGATCCATCCATGAACTTGTATGGGCTTGGTTTTTTGTCGTGGCTATAGGATTGACTCCTATAGCTGCAATCTTAGCGCTTGCAATCCCATACAGTAGCATCCTAGCAAGAATCTACGCGGACATTATTTCGGATGTTCCGAACAATGCTTTACAGTCCTTGCGAGCTTCTGGGGCTTCCGAGATGAAAGTACTGTTCTATGGGCGACTACCACATGCCCTACCTGACATGTTGAGCTACACATTTTACCGGTTTGAGTGTGGTATACGATCTGCTGCCATATTGAGTTTTATAGGCATTAGAGGATTAGGATATCAAATTCAAATTTCTTTGGACGAACTACTTTACAACCAAGTGTGGACACTCCTCATATTCCTTATCTTACTGATTACTATAGTAGATATGTGGAGCTCCTCGGTAAGGAAATCGTTAGCAAAGTGAAAATTCTGTTTATGCAGTCATAAAGGTGAGTCATATTAAATATCCACTAAATATAGTCAATATATCTGTAGTTGCATTATTACTCATGACCATCATGTCTTGGAGCTCAATATTATCGGACAATTATGGGGGCATCCTAGACATATTAAAGAGTGAGTCTCGCGCAAATCTCTGGTCTTTCGCACAACAACTTGCAGGAACGAATCTAGATCGAGAACATGCATTATTTAATTTAGAATACTGGCAATCTGCATTATACTTTTCTTTGGAAACTATTAGAATGAGCGTTTTAGCCATAGGAATAGCCGGTATATTCGCACTGATGACTTTCTTACATGGCTCAAGGAATATTGTAAATGGAGAGCTTCCTTCATTCAATCGCACCTATCGGTTGATACTGTTTAGAGTAATAAGAACTCTGTTCATAATAACGCGAGGAACACCAGAATTACTAATAGCTATGCTACTTATTTTCGTTTTGTCTCCTGGCATCCTACCAGGGGCAATAGCACTTGCTATACACAATTATGGGATATTGGGGAAATTATCATCTGAGTTAGTCGAAAACTTAGACCAGAGTCCGATAGAAGCGTTAAAGGCAAACGGTTCTAACAACTATCAGATATTGTTTTACGGCATATTCCCCCAAGTGTTACCTCAGTTTCTAACTTATCTGACATATAGATGGGAAGTAATAACACGGACAACCATTGTAGTTGGGTTAGTATCGGCTGGTGGATTGGGAAGAGAATTTATGATACGTATGAGCTGGTTTCAATACGACCGTGTTCTTGTGCTATTGATTTGTTATATCTCTCTGGTGATACTAATTGATTTGATATCAATTCAGTTAAGGAAACTGATAACTTAAAATGATCTATATGCATTAGCTATAGGCATCCGGCGGTCACGTCCAAAATTCCTCTGGCTGATCCTAATACCTGGAGGCGATTGCCTTCTCTTATATTCATTTGCCTCCACCAGGGCTATAACTTTCTTAACAGTCCCTGGATTAAAGCCTCTCTGAATAAGCTCCTCATAACTTACGTCTTCTTCTATATAAGCCTTCAGTATTGAATCCAAAATATCGTATTCAGGGAGATTATCTTGGTCGGTCTGATTAGCCTTCAACTCAGCACTCGGAGGTTTACTTAAAATGGCAGGAGGAATCACTGGCGTAGACCCGAGGCTGTTACGGTATTTAGCTAATTGATATACAAGAGTCTTTGGAACATCTTTTATTACAGCGAAACCCCCAGCCATGTCGCCATAAATAGTCGCATATCCAACAGACATCTCGCTCTTGTTCCCGGTAGTTAAAACCATCAGACCAAACTTGTTAGAGATGGACATTATTAGATTACCTCTGATACGAGCCTGAATATTCTCTTCGGCAACACCCCACTCCGTACCCTGGAAAATTGGATCCAAAATTTCCAAAGAAGTGGAAAAGATATCTTCTATACTCAGGGTATGTAGTTCCATACCGATATTTTTAGTTAGCTCCTGTGCGTCAAGGATGCTTCCTTCCGATGAGAACCGAGACGGCATTGAAACGCCTAAAACGTTTTCAGGACCCAGGGCATCGGAAGCAATGACCGCTACCAAACTGGAATCAATGCCTCCAGACATAGCCACCAATACACCTTGGAATCCAGTTTTTGTTACATAATCATGAGTTCCCAATACCAGTGCGTCGTAAATCTCCTCAAGTCCATCCTTTTCGCGTATTAACTTTTCAGGTATGGAAGGTTTATTAGGCTTACATACATAATGAGATATATGAATCGCATTGGTTTGGTTCCCTCTGGCCAAATCAGGTATCACAATTCCTGAATCTTCCGTGACGGATTCACGTAAAGGTCTTATATTTAAGTCAGTGACTACAAGGTCTTCGTGGAAATATTCACCCTCCGATAGCACATTTCCACGAGGATCCAATATCATACTGTTACCATCAAAAATAAGTTCATCCTGTCCACCAACAAGGTTCACATAAACTACGAAAACCTCGTTGTCGACGGCACGTTCAGTCAACATCTGTTTACGCAATCTTGGTTTACCTTGATGATAAGGAGAACCATTAATGTTTATAATTACCTCGGCACCTGCTTTGCTCTGAAATAAAATCGGACCGTCTGGATACCATATATCTTCACAAATATTTATGCCTACCTTGATACCATTGACCACGTATACAGGACAAGATTTTCCGCTCTTAAAATAACGTTTTTCGTCGAAAACACCATAATTGGGTAGGTGGATTTTATGATAGACATCTACTAAGTTCCCATCGTGGATTATCGCCGCTGCATTTCGAGTTCCGTCGAGGAGATCAACAAATCCTACTATCACTGTTATATCGTTAGATCTCTCTCGAACATAGTTCATCATATCTAAATTATCTTGGATAAAGTGGGATTTCATTAACAGATCTTCTGGCGGATATCCAGTGATTGCTAATTCGGGAAACACTACTACATCGGAATGAAATTCCCTAGCTTCATTCACGTATTGGACAATCTTTTCCGCATTACCTTTTAGATCTCCAACAGTAACGTTTACCTGAGCCATAGCAACTCTGAGAGTACACATAATTACCGGACCCACCCCTTGACTGACCACTTATATATTCTGGCTTACAAATTGCTCTATTCGGCCTATAGCCCTTTCTATGTTATCCATGGAATTTGCGAAGGAGAACCTCAGATATCCTTTCCCGTACTCCCCAAATGCTTCACCAGCCAGAGCTGCTACCCCTCCTTCGCTAAGTAATCTTCCAGCGAAGTCTTTGCTATTCATACCAGTATCCTGT
>CAUZEB010000132.1:0-5368 GCA_963578655.1 Dehalococcoidia bacterium
TGTTTCTATTGTATACGTCTTTGTCAACTTGTTGGTGGATCTTTCATACGCGTACTTTGATCCGAGGATAAGATACTGATGATAAGAGAAGACAACGTAGTGATAGAGACTGCCGCTTCCAGTGACTTTAAAAATAGATTAAGTCGTGCAATGCGATTGGCCCGTAGGTACCCTACGACGACTGTAGGCATTCTTGTTATCATAGCAATGATAATCATGGGAATGATAGCACCTTTTTTATTCACCGGAGATCCATACATGGTAGATCCCCCTAGCCGTCTCCAACCCCCATCTGACGCCAATTGGTTTGGAACTGATTTTCTTGGAAGGGATGTGTATTCTAGGACTATTTACGGGGCGAGAATATCTTTGTTGGTTGGATTTACCGTAGCAGCAATATCTACGATCGCTGCCGTTATATTAGGATTAGTATCAGGTTATTACAGGAATGTTGACATTGTTGTAATGAGGATTATGGACGGGATGATGGCAATTCCAATCATCCTATTGGCAATTGCCATGATGGCGACCTTAGGGGGGAGCGTCCAAAACGTAATAATAGCTTTATCCGTCGTGGAAACACCTAGAATGGTTCGCATTGTGCGTGCGTCGGTTTTAAGTCTACGGGAATTAATGTATGTAGACGCTGCTTTATCTATCGGTGCCTCTACTCCTAGAATACTTCTCAGACACATTCTCCCTGGTACTATGGCACCGGTAATAGTACAGGCAACTTTTATATGTGCTGAGGCAATTTTAGTTGAGGCGGTTCTAAGCTTCTTGGGGGCGGGTACACCTCCGGACATACCCAGTTGGGGTACAATGATGGCGGAAGGTCGAAAGGCCATTTCTGTCGCCTTTTGGGCTATAGGATTCCCCGGGATGTTTCTAACCATCACAGTTTTGGGAATTAACCTGGCAGGTGATGGACTGAGAGATATTCTAGATCCTAAACTAGCCCGGAGAATGTGATAGTAAATTTCCGTCAATCGTTAAAAACTCCTTTTAAAAGACCATTAAGCTCCATCATTTCATGAAAATGCAAGGTGTTCGATAGAATGAAATGGTTTCATACAGGGAAACTAACCCTGAATTTCATATACTCTTCTCATGATCCAACACATTTTTATCTTTATGCGTAGTGGTTCGTATCTTTTAAGTATGTTTAATTCTTCTTTGAACAGAAAACGAGCTATAGGGATTTTATTTGCCGTAATTATCCTTACTGTGTTCTTGGTATTTAATCGGTTCCCAAAACTAGATACCATCCAGGAAGATCTAGAAATTGTGAATGCCCCTCAGGTGGAATGTTTTCAAGGGTTTTGTATAGAGAATCCCGACGATGTCCCATTCTTGACTAGATGGTGGAACTTTTCCTTAACGTATCTGAGACTAGTGTCTATTGGCATGATATTCGCATTTCTGATGGCAGGTTTAACTGAATCTCTCCTATTTCCACCTGGTACGTCCAATCTGAATCCAACTAGAGGAATATGGAGAGGAACTGTTAAGGGAGCACTTTTAGGACCAATTTGGAATTTGTGTTCGGCATGTGTAGTTCCAGTAGCTTCTGCATTTCAGAAAAAAGTTGGCACGGGTGGAGCTATTTCAATGGTACAAGGATCTTCCACCTTGAATATACCTTCATTGGTTATGGTAATCCTTGTATTCTCACCATTATTAGGTGGTAGTAGAATTGTACTTAGTGTATTAGCTGCATTGATCATAGGTCCATTAGTAGCATTAGCGTCTGGGATTAAAAAAGAATTACCGGAGGAACCAGATAACTTAATAATTGTCACGGATGAAATGATTACTTGGAAGTCGGCGTTTATTTCAGGTTTCAGAGATTGGATTAAAGTCTCTTTCAGGTATCTTTTAAGGTTAGGGCCGATAATGATTGGTGCTGGATTTCTGAGTGGTCTAGTTATCCAATGGATTAGCCCTGGTATAGTTGATAGATATCTAGGCGATAATCTCACTGGTGTAGCAATTGCAGCAACCATTGGTATTCTAATAAATGTTCCGTTGATGTTCGAAATACCACTCGTGTTTCTGCTTCTTGTGTTTGGGATGGGTATCGCACCTGCAGCAACTCTTTTGTTTGCCGCCGCCGCGGGAGGTCCTATCACTTTTTGGGGGATGTCGAAAGTCATTCCAATAAGAGGTATCACTACATATGCGTTAGGTACATGGGTGATTGGAATTCTTGGTGGACTAACTCTACTAGGCATAAGTTTCATATCTGATGAGATAAACAATGAATCGGGCGCAGTTTTGATGAATGTAGCTTCTGCCAGCAATATCGTTACTCAGGACATTGTTCGTGACTCAGATATATGGATAGCTCCAGTAATTTCTACAGATTTGAATAATCAATTCGATCCCGTGACTCCATTTGTTAATGTTGCCTCTGATAATCTAATAAATAAATCTGAGTATTGGAATAACTATGTATGGAATTATAGACCGGGAGTCGTAATCTTTGACTATGATAGAGATGGCGACCAAGACATCTTTATATCTTCCGAGACTGGCCATTCCAATTTCTTATATCAAAACCAAGGGAATGCTGTTTTTATTGATGTTGCGGAACAATCGGGAGTGTCTAGCCCAATTAGTTATGCCACAGGTGCTGTAGCATGTGATATCAATAATGATGGTTATCAAGATTTGTATGTTGGATCTCAAGGCATGACCGGAACAAGATTAGATTTCCGATCGTCATTAGTGGATACTGTTGAGGCTGCTAAACTTAGGGAATCAATTATGGACAGGTTGTTTGTTAACAATGGGAACGGAACATTCTCAGAAATAACACAAAGCGCATTTGGTGAACAAGTTAATTATCGTGCGGCGACCAGTGTTGCGTGTGCAGATGTTGATAACGATGGATGGCTAGACTTGTATGTAGCAAATCTAATTGCGGAGGATTTTTTCGTCTTTGATGATCCCACTCATCCTGGCCATTATAATATTCTTTACCATAATAACGGTAACCTTACATTTGACAATATAGCTTCATCTGCTGGAGTGGATGGCCCGCAGATATTGATGCGTGACCAGCAAGGCCGAGTTGTAATGTTTGAAGATCCCGAAACTGGTGATATGTATGAGGGCTACGATCCTAATTCGTTAGACGCCGATGGTAATCGGATAGGCGACCCGACGGGACGAACCCATGGGGTGATGTTTTTCGATTATGATGATGATGGAGACCAAGATCTTTGGGTCGCGAACGATGGTGACCGATTCCACGTATTTAGGAATGATTCTAACAAACTTAACGGTGAAATCCGCTTCGTTTCAGTCGCAAGATCTATGGGAATCGATAAAGTCGGTAATTGGATGGGTCTGACAGTCGGTGATTATGATGGCGATGCTGATTTGGATGTCTTTGTTACAAATGTCGGATACCATACTCGTACACGACCACCATTGCAGAGTCCTGCTGGTTATTGTGAGTATCATGACCAGTTTGTATGGGGTACATGTCTACATTATTTATTAAGAAACGATGGTACTAGAGAGGTTTCAAATATAGGCATAGTAGGTGATTTCAAGGATGTAGCAGCTTCGACTCATGTGTTGCCTAGCCAATATATGCCTCCTGACTCTTTGGAGCCAACGAATATCGGACCATGGTGGGAAGTATCGACTGGTATTGCGGCCTATGACTTCGGGTACGGTGTAACTTTCTTTGACTTAGAAAATGACGGTGATCAAGATTTATACTGGACAGGTTCTGAGGTGTCTAGTGGTCAGGGTGTAGGAGGAAATATTTATCCTAGTGTCGGTCGTATGATGAGAAACAACGGTGAAGGTTCGTTTGAGGATATTACCGTCGAAGCTCACTTATTGAATGTCCTTGGGGTAGATTATTCATTTATTGGCTCACATGACACTGACATACAAATGAAACTGCGAGAGTTGAGAGTCGGTTTTCATGAGAACGGTAAAGGTGTGGCTCATGGAGATTTCAATGGAGATGGCGCAGTAGACCTCATAGTTACAAACAGTAGTGGTCGAATTAAGATCGACAACTCAAGTTCCGATATGGTCTATGCTAGAGGACCCGTATTCTTATGGCTAAATGGTGGCTCGGAGAACCATTGGATTAGCCTTAGACTTATTGGGAGGATGGCTATAGATGGAACGGGGAGTAATGCCGACGCTATTGGATCCAGAGTATATATATCTACTAAGATAGGTAATAGAGATAAACTCTTAGTACAAGTACAAGAAGTACGTGCAGGATCGAGCTACTTGTCAATGGACAGTATTGAACTTGAATTTGGTGTCGGATCTGCATCAATTATAGATGAAATAATTGTGTTATGGCCCAGCGGTAGGCGTCAAGTGATGAAGGACATAGCTGTGGATAAAATGATGAAGATAATAGAACCAAAGGAGTGAATAAATGGGATGCACAGGATTAACTGAATGTATTCTTTAGTATCGATAACACTTCGCATGGGATTTGGACTTTCATTGTCTCTATGTATGGGATATGGTGGGATTCTCTTCTCTCTACTGATTCTCGACTATGTACTGTACACAATGCCCGATTTGGTCTTGGCTCAATGGCTTTTTAGAGCGAGTTGGTTTTCAACTTTAGGAGTTCTTTCAGGGATAGGTTCATATATTGCGTGGACAGATTTGGATAAGATCTCAAAAATTGATCCGATTTTAATCATATCGGCAACCATTATGGGGTTGATTGGATCCTGGGCAGGTTTGTATTATAGTTTGAATGTAAATGCAGGCAGTTCGTTTCCTGACCACCCGGTTTCGGGGGCAGCTTTATTTACATCCGCCTTTGCCGCCAATGGTATTTCTTTTGCAATTGTATTGCTGAGGAAAATCAGAGATTAACAAGTATGCATTGCAGATTGTTGAAATGGTTTCGCGTACAGTGATTTATATAACTACAAGAATGAGGCTCATTCCATGATAATATCGAGCAATTTGACGCAGTGTATCAGTCTTGACATGGAGTTAAGCGAACAATACAATGCTATCAGTGAGCGTGCCGCCCTGTAACGACGGACAGCCGTTGGTTGTGGGTAGCTCTTCCTCGGAGCCAGTTATTAGGTATTCTCCCTCTTTAGGAAAGTCCAAAGAAGATCTAGCATGAACAGCTGTGTTGGAAATTCAATTGAGATAGATAAAATTCGCATTCCTCAGGTAACAAGATTTGGATAATTCATGTTAGGTTATATAATTAGAAGGGTGCTTCAGGCCATACCAGTTCTCTGGGTGGTTGTTGTGGTTGTATTCCTCCTCCTCCGCCTTTCCCCTGGCGATCCCGCTACTGCGATGCTCGGTAATATACCCGGTGTAACCAAGGAAATTGTTGACCAAATGC
>CAUZEB010000133.1:0-5361 GCA_963578655.1 Dehalococcoidia bacterium
CCCCCAACGGTGGAGCTGCAGTAGATTACTATGGTGTGATGTACCACGGCACAGCTACTACTCACATCGATGCCCTATGTCACGTGTGGGATGAAAATGGTATGTGGGATGGACGAGATCCGTCAGAAACCATCACCTTTTCGGGAGCTAAATATGGCAGCATAGACGCCTGGCATGAAGGAATAATGACACGGGGAGTCTTACTGGACGTGCCAGAATATCGTAATAAACCCTACGTGACACTGGATGAACCTGTCCATGGATGGGAACTTGAGCAAATTGTTGAACAACAGGGACTCAAATTAGAATCTGGGGATGCGGTTTTTGTGTATAGTGGACGCGAAGCTTATGCTAGAAGTAATGATGGAATATGGTCTGACCGTATTAATAATGGCGCACGCCCCGGACTGCACGCATCCTGCCTACCTTTCATAAGAGATAACGACGTATCTATCCTAGGCTGGGACATGATGGATGCCGCTCCCAACGAATATGACATCCCATGGACGATGCATGGCGTTATCTTCGCGTATGGCGTAGCTCTCCTTGATAACTCTTTGCTGGAGCCACTATCTAAAGCCTGTCAGCAAGAAAAACGATATGAATTCATGATCACTGTTAACCCGCTCAATGTGATTGGCGGTACAGGGTCTCCAGTCAACCCAATCGCCACATTCTAAGCGACACACACACCTTTTGATACGATGGTCGGTCGCTGCAGATATCTGAAGATATACAATAATGTACAACCTAAAACATATCGTTTAAAGACTAAATCCTTAGGGGTTTATCTCAAATAGCTCCCTCATCTCGCAGATTTATTAGTGCAGTTCTGTATTTTTCGAGTGTTGTCTCGATATCTTGTTTAGTATGAGTAGCAGACAAAATAAGGCTCAATGGATTAGCCCATAGTCCTTCATTTATAAAAGCCCGATGCAGATGCTCTATGACATGTTTATCGTAGCCCTTAACAGATTTATTAGGGTCTGGACCATAGGTTAAGTCACAATCCTCATCTGAGCCCAATTGAACTTGTACTATAGACGATACCCCGTATGCTGTTCCAGGAATTTCAAGTTTAGTGAATATTTCGTTCAGACCTTCCTTCAATTGAGACGCTCTTGCATCAGCTGTCTCACCTATATTTTCATTCATTATAATTTCAAGTGCTGACGAACCCGCCGCGGCTGAGATAGGGTTCGCATTAAACGTCCCTGGATGGGATATTTTATTTGAAGCTATAGTATCGATGATCTCCGCCTTGCCTGCCACACATCCTCCCGGAAGTCCACCAGCAAGGATCTTAGCCATAGTTGTCATGTCCGGTTCTACGCCATAAAGCCCTTGGCATCCACCTCTGGACCATCGGAATCCACTAACTACTTCATCAAAGATTAGAATTGTCCCTGTATTCAGAGTCAGTTCTCTAAGTTGTTTGATGAAGGTAGGATCTATGACCTGATTACCCTGGAATATCACTGCTGCTATACCGCCTCCGCTCAAGGCTTCTTCGACTTCTGCAATGTCATAAGGTAAAACCACCATTGTCTCTCTAGTTGAACGAGTAATTCCATTTTGTTCATTATCCCCATCTGCTCCAACGAAAGGCCCATCCGCCCAACCATGAAAAGCGTTTTTGAACTTAACTACCTTGGTATTACTGGAATGAGTTCGAGCCATACGAAAAGCCATCATGACGGCTTCTGTACCTGAATTCACGAAACGAACTTTATCGGCCGATGGCACTAGTTTAGTAACTAGATCACCCCATTTTACTTCTAGTTCAGTCGAAGCACTTAAATGAGTCCCTTTTGCCACCTGCTCGGAAACAGCTTTAACGATAGCCGGATGAGCCTGACCAAGAATCATTGAACCATGTCCCGTTTTGTAATCGATATATTCGTTGCCGTCGATATCCCATTTACGAGGCCCTAGTCCGCGGTCCATATATACACGAAACGGCCCAATCTTACGAGAATCATGAGTCACACCATCGGGGAATAGTTCTTCGCTCTTTTCTGAAAGTACAGCAGATTTTTGATGAAGTTCATAAAAACGCTCGTTTATATTAGACATTGACACTCCTCCTACAAAGATCATGAGCACCGTAATATTTCTGGAATTATAACACCCTAACTCATCTTATAATATTCCTTTTTGATGTATACAGTTAGGGCTAGGATAAGCTGTCGATGTCATAATTAAATTACACAATACCTTGGGGGTAGTATTTCAATCCGCAGGAGTAGCTAGAATGGCAAAAAAGATGAGATAAGGGACTATCTTACTGAGGCACAAAAAAAGCGAGGGTATACTCTAGAAATGCACAAGATCATGGCCAATGCAGATATAGAATGGGCCAAGGATTACGATCAATTCATAGAAGCCTGTTACACTAATCCTCGATCGATCGATCGCAAGACTAAAGAGTTGCTGCAAATAGTTGTGGAAACAGCGCTCCGTGCTGAAGTAGCCCAAATCCAGGCTCATATGCGCGTAGCCTTATGCGAAGGAGCCTCGCCTCAAGAAATACTTGAGGCACTTCAAACAGTGACACCACCTATGGGCGTACTTGCTTTCCGCCATGGACTAGAAGCATGGGTCGCTGAAACCGGCTTCAAGTACTAAGACACACTAAATTAACTTGATGTTCGTCTAATAAATACGAGGTCTTAATTTTACTTCTTAATTAAGTAGGCAGAAACATAACGCACTTGACTAGAATCTTCTCTCATAATATTCTAGGTCCGCAGTTAAGTATTAGTCTTATATCCAAATGGGGTGTTGCATGCAAATATCGACTTTACCCGAGTCACCTTCAGAATTAAGGAGTTTAATAAGAAGAGACGAATTGGTCAAAACGACTAGTGGTATGGCACCTGGGCGTGTTCAGACTAACCTCGCCGTATTGCCAAAAAGTCTAGCCTTCGACTTTCTTCTATTCTGTCAGCGAAACCCAAAACCTTGCCCGTTACTCGAAGTGCTTGAGCCAGGCAACGTAAGTCCGGAGCAAATGGCCCTAGGCGCTGACCTCAGAACGGACATCCCTAAATATCGTGTCTATCAAGATGGAGTAATTATAGCTGAAGTAGGCGACGTCACTGAATTTTGGCGGGACGATTTAGTATCATTTTTATTAGGCTGTAGCTTCTCCTTCGAAACAGCGATGGTGAGAGCAGGAATGCCTTTACGCCATATAGAGCAAGACACTACAGTCCCGATGTACGTCACTAATATCGAAACAAATCCAGCTGGGGTTTTCTCCGGGCCAACAGTGGTTTCAATGCGCCCTATACCAAGGCCAAAAATCATGAGGGCCGTGCAAGTAACCTCACGGTTTCCTGCCACTCACGGTTCGCCATTACATATTGGAAACCCTGAGGTTATCGGGATAACGGATATTTCTAAACCCGACTTCGGAGAGCCAACGGAAATAAGGGACGGCGAAGTTCCGGTATTCTGGGCCTGTGGAGTTACTCCCCAAGCGGTCGCTATGAAGTCCAAACCACCATTTATGATTACCCACGCACCTGGGTACATGTTTATCACAGACAAGATGGATGAAGATCTAGCCATTTTTTAGTTTCTTGTACCCTAATAATATAATTATTCCCAAATCATCTGAACAGATTATTTCAGTTAAAGATTCAGCGGGAGATTGCTATGACCATAGAGGATATCATTCTGGACAGAGATCGCAGGGGCATTTCGGAACTACGACCATTCCTGCCGCCGGATTTCTGTGACCAGGCTGCTAATCTTGTTATTAGCAATCCGGGGACTGTACTCATAACAACAGGGTTTTATATTTTAGCCTCCAAAGCACCTGAAACGGATGGACCACCAGGAGCGATAATGTTAGAAAAAGCTTTAACCGCTCTCGGATTCAAGGTCGTACATGTGTCGGACAAATATACAACCAAATTGCTGGAAGAAACCTCAAGTCCAGGAAGCAAAGTAATAGAATTCCCTATTATAAACAGTAAGTCTAGTAAGGATTTTGCGCGGGGTCTGTTGGAGGAATTCGATCCATCTGTAATCATATCCATTGAGAGATGTGGCCTAACCGACGATGGCTACTTCAGAAATATGCGTGGAATAGACATGACTGAATTCAACGCAAAGACCGACTACCTTTTTACTCAACATTCAAAAACTATCGGGATAGGGGATGGAGGTAACGAAATTGGTATGGGTAATCTATCGTCAGAGGTTTCCAATATCGCCACACTGGTCAACGCTCCATGCACTACTACTGTTAACAAGCTTGTCATCAGTAGTATCTCCAATTGGGGAGGATATGGATTGATTGCCTCATTGTCTAAACTAAAAGGCTTAAATCTCCTTCCAACGATTGAAGAGGAACAGTCACTCCTAAAACGAATGGTTTGCTTAGGCGCCGTGGATGGCACAACCTCCAAGAATGAAAACACAGTCGACGGGTTTACAATGGAAGAACACAGTGTAGCTCTAACCGAGCTACACAGCTATCTGGATTCTATAGGCGTACCTGAGAACTTATAGGCGAGCATCGACTTCTCAAGATTCTAGAACGTGACTTTAAATAACCCGAGTGATTTTATTCTTAACCAGTTGGTATTTTATTATTGCCATTTTCTAAGACCTTATCATCAACTCCGGACCTTAGGGCATCTATTCCCCTACGAACTTGACCCAATGACTCAGAAAGTTGCTCTTCTAAATTAAAAAGAACCTCTCTCGAATACTGATCAGCTCCATCCCTTCGAGTCATCGCTGAAGTTTCTGCATCATTGATAATACGATAAGCCTTCCTCTGAGCATCTTTTATTATGCTCTGGGCTTCGCTCATTGCTTCCTCTTTTAATTCCTCACCTTCTGCCGTAGCCGCTTTCAATATTTCAGACTCGCCGACCTTAACCTCTCTCTCGACTTTGGCAGCCAATGTCATCTCTGACACTTCTCTTTCTGATACGGATTTTATTCTCTGTGCTTCCATATGAGCAAGGCTCAATATACTTTCTTTTTGCCTAAGGATTTCATCGGATTCTTGAATTGACTTTGGCATATTCCTTTCAAATTCATCGCTTATATTGGTAAGCTCATCGATATCCACCATCACCTTTTTTCTTAACCCAGGCACTTTCGAACCAGAACTGGCTATCAGCCTCAATTCTCGGATAATTTCTTCAGTATTAATGTTACTACCTCCTTACTTACTTCGTGAATTATTTGATCAAAGTTATTTAAATTTTTTCATTCAGTGCTTTTACAATTTGGCTAGGCACCAGGCCACCAACTCTACCACCCAACAAAGCAACTTCCTTGATGCGACTTGAATGTATGAATTGATATTCTAATGAACTCATCATGCAAACCACA
>CAUZEB010000134.1:0-5303 GCA_963578655.1 Dehalococcoidia bacterium
TGGAATTGTCGGTACTCCCAGACAAATCGCATATAGTGCGGCTAAAGGAGCGATACGAAACTTTACGAAGGCCGTGGCAGTATCACATGCAAATGACGGTATTAGGATAAATTCAATCCACCCTGGAAATTCGTTGACCTCTAGAGTAGCAGCACGTTTTCCAAATGGTGACTATCCTACCGAGTGGACTTCACGTGTTCCAAGCGGAAGATTAGGCACAGCTCTAGAAATTGCACATGGCGCACTTTATTTAGCCTCCGATAATTCTTCATATACCACTGGTACGGAACTGATCATTGATGGGGGTTTCTTAGCTCATTAAACGAATTGACGGACCTAATCACGAGATTCCCAAGAAAAAAATCGTATTGCTACTACCAATCCAAATACAGCCCACAATAACATAATACCAAGATCAAGGAATTCGAATCCCATACCAGATTCAAAAGGATTAAAGGCTGTCTGCAGTGACGATGAAAATGGTTTGATAGGGAATATATGAGTCATTATTCCGAACCAACCAGGACCTTCAGTAATTGGTATAAAGACATCAGAGACGAACAGGAGGGGCAAGACTGATGCATTTATCACTGCTGGAGCTGCATCTGCGTTGGGTACTAAAGTTGTGACAGCTATCCCTAAACTGCAAAAGGTGACCGACCCCACTATCAGCGTCACTAACATGGCCGGCAATGTATTTGTCGGAAGCCCAACATCGAAGAACACAGCACCTATTAAAACAACAAGTACAACTGAAATCAATGTGATAACTATAGAATTAACAATTCTACCAAAAAGAAACGCCCATGATGGCAAAGGAGTGCCTTTTATACGCTTCAAAAGTCCCCGGTCCCTAGAGAAGCATATTCCTATTGCTATATTTGTATAACAAGCACTTACTACAGACAACGTAATAATGGCCGGTATATAAAAATAGGACGACCGGGTAACGCCACCAGGAACCTGAAAATCATTATTACCAAACAACAGATTAAATATTATCAAAAAGATTAAGGGCAGTAGAAAAGTAAAAAAGGTAGCCGGAGGATTTCTCCAAAATGATTTATTTTCATATTTAACTTGCCTAAGGCACAGGAGCAAGTTATTCATCTATTTACTTCTGCCTCATTCACGTATTTTAGATAAATATCTTCAAGTGTTGGCCGAGAGACTTTAAGATTACCTAATCTTACGTCCGTATCAAGTGCCCACTTCGTGAGTTCATACAATGTCTTTTCTGGTGTTTGAGTGTCGATGGAAAACATTCCATCAGGATTTTTATGAACTTCGGTTATATGATCACTCAGAGATATATCCTGGTTTTCTATTTGGAATTCAATCAATGTTACATTATCTAGCTCTGTTAATTGTCTAGGGGATCCTGTGGTGACAATCCTTCCATCAATAATGAGAGCAACTCTGTCGGCTAAGTATTCTGCTTCATCCATATAATGAGTAGTCAATAAAATAGTTTTGCCAGCGGAACGCAAATTTTTTATCATATCCCAGAAATTTCTGCGAGAAGCAGGATCGAAACCTGTCGTAGGTTCATCCAGGAAGAAAAGGTCGGGATTCCCGGACAAACCTACAGCAACATCCAGACGTCTTTGTTGGCCACCAGAAAGGCGACGCACTTTCGTTTCTTTTACTGCAATTAGTCCCGTAACATCCAAAATGTAATTAGTATCTAAGGGATGTGGATAATACCCTCTGAATAAATCGATTACTTCCCCAACCGTCAAATATGGATCAACCTCTGATTTCTGCAATACTATGCCGATCCTCTTTTTAAAAGGGATCTCATTTTTTGAAGGATCGAATCCTAAAACGGATAACTCGCCATCAGTCCTTTGCCGATGGCCTTCTAGGATTTCTACAGTCGTTGTTTTGCCTGCCCCATTCGGTCCTAATAAAGCGAATATTTCCCCATAATCCACTTGGAAGCTAATACCTCTAACCGCTTCTACATTTCCATAGGATTTCCTTAGTTCACGAACTTCAATGGCGAATCTAGACAATTTAAAGCGCTCTAACAGAAAGAATTACAGGTGCGAGATGTCGAGTTATTGATATTTGTGCCCATCTTAAGAACCGCAAAATTATATATGTAGGCAGATTAAACATCAAGAAACCTATCTGTACATATCTTGCTTACCGATAGTACCATGGAGAAACTTAAGATGTTCTTATAGCAGTTCGATGGTTTCATGTGAATCCATCGAACTACGAGATATTCCACATCATAGCAAGCTAAAACATCAGTCTACATACTTCTTATTTAATAGGAAAGGAAGTAATGATTCGCCTTTACTCAGTAGTCATTAACAAGTAAAGGTATAATTTATAGTACCATAGTCATCGATGTATACAATGGAGACCGATAGTGAATCAAAGTTTGCCGAGCAATGCATCCTTTAACTACACAATTGATCGTGATTGGGGCGAACCTCCAGATCAGGATCAATTCCGCGAATGCGCGGCTGTATCTGTAGATTCTGAAGACAACGTATGGGTATTTAACATCCCGACAAAAGAATTACTACAGTTCTCAAATGATGGAAAATTGCTTAATGTCTGGCCTGATCGTTTTGAAAACGTACATGGGGTAGATTTCGATACAGAGGGCAATATATACATTGTTGATAGAAACGAACATCGAGTACTTAAGTACACCCCTAAAGGTTCCTTGATATCCCAAATTGGAATAAAGGGACAGCCGTCTGATACTGGATATAGCCTAGACAAAGGGCGTGAAACCAATTGGAGAGATCCAGTCGAACGCTCAGGACACCCATTTAATGTCCCAACAGGTGTGAGAATAGCGAAAAATGGAGACATATACGTCTCGAATGGTTATGCAAACTGCCGAGTTCATCGTTTCTCTGCAGATGGGACTCTAATTCAAAGTTGGGGTGAGCCAGGAAAATCAAATCCGGGAGAATTTCATCTAGTCCATGGATTATATATTGATTCTTCTGAACGCATACTAGTTTGCGATCGAGAGAATAATCGTGTCCAAATATTTGACATTTACGGGACTTTCACGGAGATGTGGCAAGGATTCGCAAAAGCTAGCTGCATCCATGAAGGGCCAGACAACGAATATATAATTACCGAACATTTGGGTAGGCTGTCATTGTTAGATCACGACGGTAATATAATAATGAGATGGGGTAACGGGAACGAAAACAGTATATTCCCATTTCCTCATGGATGCGCCATTGACTCAAAGGGCAACATATATATCGGGCACGTAACCAGCCCTGGCGCACCAGTAGGTTCAGGTAATCGTCTCGTTCGTCTTAGTAGACAATGAAATATATGCGAATGCCAGTTGCTTATTTTGTGAATCAATATAGTATGAGGGCCAATAAATACATGCGAAGGAAAACCGAATAATATGGATCTTTTACGACGGTGGCAGGTAATAACTATAGTCGTCTTACTACCCTCACTTCTATTGTACGGGGCAGTTTCCTGGATATTGACCAGTGGGGTTACAAAGGCTGACCGAACTCCTCTGGAACACTCTCCAGAGGAGTTCGGTTTGCCTTATCAACACATAGAGTTCTTAGAAAGGGGCGGGCCGACAAAATTACAAGGTTGGATCATACCTTCAACGTCTGATCAAACCATAATCTTTATCCACGGCCTAGGTGGCAACCGCACTAGTAATGACTCCTTAAAGATTGCCTCTAATTTACGGGACTTAGGGTTTAACACCTTATTATTCGACTTGAGAGGACATGGGGATTCAGATTTGGGCAGGATATCAGGAGGGTATTTTGAACAGAACGACGTGTTAGGTGCATACGATCATTTACAGAAACTAGGCTTCCCCCGAGAAAAAATTGGTTTGCTAGGTTTTTCATTGGGAGCTGCAACAGCCATTATGGCGGCATCGAAAGAAAGCGGTATTCAAGCAGTAGTCGCAGATTCACCATATGCTAACGTTACCGACCTTCTAGTCCAAGAAGTGTCGCGCACGACTCCTATACCATCCTGGCTTATCCCAATATTTATTCCAGGAACAAAACTCGCTGCGAATCTAATTTATGGAATTAAGATCAGCGAATTGGTTCCAGAATATTCAGTAACAGACATAAATTATCCTGTTTTTATAATTCATGGTGAAAATGATTCTCGTATACCTGTAGAGCACGGCTTAAGGATCTATAATTCTGCTGCAGAATTTAGTGAACTTTGGATAGTTCCGGACCTTGAACACAATGAAGTATTTCAAAACCATCCAGATATATATATTTCCCGAATTGCAGAATATTTTATGCATAGACTTTTAAGAGATTAGATTTCCAATAATTTCGGAATATAATGTTCATGTTTCCCATGTGGTAATTTAACGTTGCAAGAATTCACAATACTGATAAACTTAACGAGCGCATTAAGGGATATATTTGGAAATAGGAATTTAGTACATGGTAGATTCATTTACTGATGATATAGAAAAAACGGTAGTATCAGTTCTAGATAGATTCGAAGTTGAATACAAGATAATCCGTGTGGACCCTAAATACGCTGACACTGCAGTGTTCTGCGAACGATATGGATACGAACTAGAATACTGCGGCAACACTATAGTGGTGGCATCCAAGAAAGAGCCCAAACAATTCGCTGCCTGTATTGTTAAGGGATCGGATAAGTTGGATGTCAATAAGACCGTCAGAAAACTCATGGGCGTTTCTAGACTATCATTCGCCTCTCCAGACGAAACTAAATCCTTGACTGGTATGATGATTGGCGGTGTTACTCCTTTCGCCTTACCAAATGAGATGCCAATATACGCCGACACGAAGCTACTGGAAATGGAATACATAATTCTCGGATCGGGGAGTCGGTCATCTAAGTTAATAATCCAACCTGATTTGATATCAAAGTTACCCAATGCAACATTCGTGAAAGGAATCGCTATAGCACATCTATAAGACATTCCAACTATAAATTAGTTTACGCTACTAACCTAGGGTTCTACCACCACTTGCACCTGAGATTGAGGATGCACCAATGATTCGAACGTCCGCTGTATATCTTCAAGGCGAATGAAACTAGTTCCAGAAACCATTGGGTCTATATCCACCTTTCCGCTACTAATCAGGCTAAGTGCTATGCGCCAATCTATAGGACGTGCCCCAAAGGATGCCTTAAGAGAGACTTCCATGGCCATCCAATTAGCAGGCAAAACTGAAGTGAATTCCCAGGCTATCGCGACAACAACTACCTGGCCGTCTCTTTTCACAACGTTTAACGACTGTTCCAATGTATCTTTAGCCGATGCACATTCGTAT
>CAUZEB010000135.1:0-5172 GCA_963578655.1 Dehalococcoidia bacterium
CGATAGATTTGTTTCAGCGTCATCTTGATCCACCAACAGCTGCTCCCTTTGTTTTACATCAATTAATTTCACTTTGAACGCTGCTATTCTAGTTTCAGGGTCCATAATTACGTTAATCAATAGTCGATCTACATATGGTAAATTATTTTCAAAATAGTTAAGGTTTTTTTCGAATTTATAGACACCGCCATTGTGTATTGGATTGAATATCCAAGGACCTGTTCCTACCGAGGGTCCATTTTTTAGGTCTCCACTCAACTGGACAGATTCTGGAGATATGATTTTGGATCTAGCGTCGGCTATTGCATTAAGTAGATCCGCATCTGTAAATCTTAAATTGATACGTATGGATTTGTTTTCATCAATATCTATATTGGATATTGATGAAAACATCTTAGAATTTGGCCATCCGTCCTGACGTTGTCGATTGTAGCTGTATTGAATATCTTCAGGTACCAATCTCCTCCCATAGGTAGGTTTCATATTATGCCATAAAACATCTGAACGCAGCTTGAATATATACGTTCGATCACTTTCCATTTCCCAACTTTCGCATAAATCACATACTAATACGGGGCTAATAGAAGTATTTAAACCGTGTTTTGAATCGAATTTAAGTAAACGACTATAAACAATACCAGGACCCCACGTGGATAAAGAAGGAGAGACTTCTAAATGTACATCTTGGTGTAAAAAAGGCTGTCTTGAAATCAGTTTTAATGTCCCTCCATATTTATATGACTCCTTAGGGTAGGATTTATGCTTTCTAGCGGAATCATTTCCTAGGACAGGCACGGTGCGGACAGTAGACAAGGGATTATTAGGCGTCAATGAACTTTCGACTCTATTGAATATTAGGTTTCCTTCCTCAACAGTAGAAGAAATTACTGTAATAGTATCGAAATCAGAATAGACAGATTGGGTTGGAATAGATTCAGATACTTGGGAATCTTTTGATATAAAACACCCACCTAGCGAAAATCCTAAAATTGAGGTGATGATTAGCATTATGGAGGGAATGGATTTACAAATATTGGATTTCAATGCTTTACACTTCTATAATGATTACATCTCTTACGATGTCGCAACCTCAGTAGTATAATTTACTAATTTAATTTGCGCCATAAGACCTGACCCAATAATGTGGAAGAGGATATACCTGTGTTAATTGACTGCCATACTCATTTAGACTGCTATAGAGACTCTGAAATTGATGGTGTGATAGAAAGGGCAAATAATGCGGGAGTCAGGGCCATTATATTAGCCGGCACGACTCTAGCTTCATCTCGTAGAGTCGTAGAATTATCTCACACAAGAAAGCAATTATTCGCCGGAGTAGGCATTCATCCCTTGGACCTAACAGGAAATATTGATGAACAGACATACTGCCAACTAGACAGGCTAGCCAGATCTTCTGAAAAGGTCTTAGTGATTAGTGAAATTGGCTTAGACTTCAACAAAGATTTCCCTGACAGGTCAATTCAGTATCAAGCATTTAGGGAACAGATTAGGTTGGCCTTAGAAACAAATCTTCCTGTGGTTTTTCACGCTCGCGAGTCAAGTGATGAAGTCCTGCGAGTTTTAAAAGAAGAGAAAGCATACGAAGTAGGAGGTGCGATGCATTACTTTCAAGGTGACGAGGTTACAGCAAAGAAGGCAATTGATTTAGGGTTCTATATTTCCATAGCAAAACCAATTTTAAGGTTGCCAGATTTGCAAAATGTAGTGTCACGTATTCCACTAGAGAATATTGTGCTCGAAACCGATGCGGCTCCACAACCATTTAAGACAAAAAGAGACAAATGGACAGAGCCAAAGGACTTAGAACTAATTGTCAAAAAAGTGGCGGAATTGCAAAATCGAACTATTGAAGAAACCAAACATCAAGTACTGCAAAATATTAAACAGATGCTGGGCTACAAATGGAGCGTAATTGAACGTCACACAAACATATGCGATAGTCCCTCTAATAGATCAACCTGATGGTACGATTAAACTTTGGAAAATCACTCTTTGTAAAATCACGAAAACTAAAAACCAACCTAGGACGGCAGGGATTACAGCTTTTATTTTCCACCAGCCGCGGTAATCTTCGGTGTAGGCAATAGCAACAAAAGCAGCCATCAATATCCAGAGTCGCGCAATAATCACAAGACTGGTTCCAATATTTAAAGGAATAGCACTTAGAATCAACAATATTCCGGGACTATATGCTATGCCAAGAGAGCTCAGTAATGCGCGTAAACTGGCATAACCATTTAGTAATTTGGTTCCTATGTACCACGTTAATAGACCCCAAATAAGCCATCCAAATATTAAAGTATGTATTGCAACAGCCATAACTAAATTTTCTGAACTTATAAATGAGTATCTATTGTTTGGGATTTCAGGTAGGTCTAATGGCATACTACGTATTCCTAATCCAAAGCATACGGAAACTACCAGAACTACAATTAGACCCTGTAGGACTGGTTGATGGACTGTCGACTGGATTTTATAGACCTTTCCATCGAGGAGGATTGCCCTAAGACAACGATTTAGTAACATTTTATCCTCAAACATGCGCTTTCACTTTACATAAAGAAGTAATTGAAAAATATTATTTACTAAGTACTAAGATGATCAGTTCATTTAGTTTCTTGATATTGTCGAACACATTATATAATATCTCTTTATGTTTAGTAACGATTTCAATTTCAATCAACTTAGAAGTTTTCATTACGTTATTGAAACTAGAAGTTTTACACGGGCTGCTAAAGAACTATCCATTACCCAACCTGCTGTATCTATTCAAGTCCGTGCCTTAGAAACGAATCTCGGTAGTCCATTAATCATACGGCGACGTAAGAGACTCGAACTTACTACCCTTGGAAACAACGTCTATCATTACACTAAACTTATCTTCCCTTTGCTGGAAGAACTGAGAAATGTTTTAGAGGAAAATACGGATCTCACTGGTGGACATTTAACGATAGGTTCATCGACAACCCCTGGTGAATATATCTTGCCATGGGTTATAGGGCGATTCAGGAAAAAGTATCCCAAACTAGATGTTTCTTTATCTATAGGTAACACACGCGCTATTGTCGAGAAGATTCTCAACAGACAAGTCGATGTCGGTATGGCTGGTGGCCCTGTAAATATCAAAGGTCTTGCCTCATATCCGTACGTTTGTGACGATGTTGTTATAATAGCACCTAGAAGCCATAAATTGACTTCCCGTCAATCTGTCACATTAAATGAAATAAGTCAGGAGGAGTTTGTATTAAGAGAGTCTGGTTCTGCTACCAGAAAAACTGCCGAAGACGCTCTAAATCTATTGGATGTGAAACTCAACATAGTAATGGAGCTAGGCAGTAACGAGGCAGTTAAGAATGCGGTTTCCGCTGGAATCGGGTTAGGTATGATTTCCAAATTCAGCCTAGGGCAGGAGACGGCTGATAACCACCTCAAGGCTGTTAAAGTAGAAGGGTGGTCGTGCAGCAGACAATTGTACGTATTTTACAGAAATGATTCCAACTTATCGAGGGCACAGAGAGAATTTCTAAAGTATTTAAAAGAAGAAAGTCCCCTTTGGACAAAATAAATAGTTTTAAATTAACTAATATAGATTGGCCAGTTATAATTTAAGCATGATCAGAGCATAGAAATGCGGTTAAATATCCGATATCATCTGGAGTCTGTTCCCGACCAAAAAGGGAATCCTCTTTTTAACGTAATTTTCGAACGTAATTCTTGATGCCTCTATAGAAATATCAGGACTATTTGGCTCTCTGATTATAGTATTTCAACTACAAAACATATTCTAAATGAAAGTTTAGAAATAAGCTTATTGAATGTCAATTATTTTACTCGACTCACATCCAGAGCCCGTTTATAATGTAACCTGGCATATAGATACCAAATCCTATTAGGAGATGCCTAACTATGACGACTGCCGATGATTCGAATTTAGCACTAAAGGAATGGTCTATCGCCGTAGAGGCTCTAGCCCAAGGCGAACAAATATTAATATTGCGTAAAGGGGGCATACGAGAAAAGGAAAAGGATTTTAAGATCATCCATCCTGAGTTCCTTCTATACCCTACCTATGAACATCAAAATAGCGATTTAATTAAACCCCGATACAGTACGCTCCTCCAAAATTCATATACCCGAAATCATCCGCCTGGTTTTATATCTCTCGACTATTGGTGCCGGGTGACAGACAAGATAGAAGTCAGAAGCGAAGATAACTTACGGCAACTTTCCCCTTTTCATATTTGGACACATGAATATGCCAATAAGCGATTGCGCTGGAAACCATTACAGCCATTAACAGTTCTCTTATTGAGAGTATATAAACTAAAAGAAACAAAGGTACTATGCATTCTAGACGACTACGCTGGTTGTAAGTCTTGGGTAAACCTTATCAAAGATATGGATCTAGCAGGTATGAAACCTGTCCTAACAGATTCCGAATACGTACGACAAAGTTCATTAATAATTAAAAGTGTCCGTACAATACCCTATTGAATTTTACATTGCCTGACAAGTGCTTAACCAATTGAAATACAATATTTTGGGAAATACAGAGCTCATCGTATCGGAAATTGGATTCGGTGTTTGTACTATCAGTACAAACCGGTGGCAAGACGTGACAGTACAGAGAAGTATCGCACTTCTAGAACAGGCATTTGAATTAGGGGTTAATTTTTATGATACAGCCGATATATATGGGCTAGGTTATGGCGAAGAAATAGTGTCAAATGCTCTCAAACATAAGAGACATGACATCATCATTGGTACAAAAGCAGGGTTTGATATATACAAAAAGCAACCTCATAAAGTCTCGAGAAGCTACGACCTGAATTTTTCACCAAACTACATTCGTTATGCTTGTGAACAGAGCCTTAACCGATTAGAGACTGACTATATTGATCTATACCAAATATACACTTCACCCGGTAATCACATGGATTATTATGAGTTGTTTTATACGCTTGACTCACTTGTTGATGAAGGTAAAATAAGGAATTACGGTCTAGTTCTAGGTAAAGAATTTGACTCATTCCAAGAACTTGCCACAATAACCCAAAATCACCAAGGATTCACTATGCAGATAATTCATAACTTGGTGGAAGCAGACCATATAAATGCGATACATGATATTACACAAGACGCAAAAATTAG
>CAUZEB010000136.1:0-5046 GCA_963578655.1 Dehalococcoidia bacterium
CGAATCAGTCATGTCTAAGATCAACCAGCCAAGGGCGACCTGTTCCATCCCTGTTCCCAGTGACTGGAATAGAGTAGATGACCAGAGGTATTTGAAATCCCTGTGTTGGAAAGAGGTTGCCCAAACCGAATTGGCAGAGAAAAAAGAATTTAAAGGCATAGCGTGTCAGAGAGTATTTTTTTCATTGGGCAAGAATTGTAGCATATCAGGCGCTGGCCACTTCAAGGTATAAATGAATTCCAATAACCGTGTTTGGTAATGACTGTCCTTCACCGGTGTAATAAATTTAAAGAACGGAATAACTAGGATTAGAAGAATTATAAACTTCTAGGAATCGTTTACGATGACTTGGATCAAATCTAAGGTTCTGGTAACATCGCTCAGATATTATTAACGTGAACTACCAGGTGATCGAATATGATCCTTATTCAACGATATAGGAGTTAACATGATAAGTAGGGAAGAGATAAAACGAAAAGTTCAGCTTGAAATTGATAATAATGGTGACGCACTCGTAAGAATAGCCAAGACAATATTGGACAATCCTGAACCAGGATACAGGGAAATAAAAACAGCGGACTTGGTTGCTAAAAAATTAACTGAATTAGGCATCCCTTTCGAAGATAAGATTGGATTAACAGGTATAAAGGGCATGATAGACACTGGGAGAGACGGTCCTACAGTTGCTGTGATGGGGGAATTGGACTCTATGAAGGTACTTGGTCATCCACATACCGACCCCGCATCGGAAGCGGCACATGCTTGTGGTCACCATTGTCAAATTGCAATGATGTTAGGGGTTGCTATGGCTCTTAAATCGGACAACGTCAAAGAAACATTGTCTGGTCGTATAGCTCTTATGGCTGTTCCAGCCGAGGAATATATTGAGATCGAGTATCGAGATACATTACGAAGGCAAGGCAAAATCGAATTCCTAGGTGGTAAACAAGAATTTATTAGTAGGGGCGCTTTGGATGACGTAGACATTGCTATGATGACCCATACAGCAAGTGGAAACGAAGAAGGGAAAATTGCCTATGGGGGTACTAATAATGGTATTGTCGCCAAAAGAATCATATTTCGTGGCAGGGCGGCTCACGCTGGGGGTGCTCCTCACACAGGAATAAATGCTCTCAATGCGGCTAATATAGCCTTTATGGCAATTCATGCTCAAAGGGAGACGTTTAGGGATGAAGACACGATCCGGGTACACCCAATAATTACTCAAGGAGGTATTGCGGTAAGTTCGGTTCCCGCAGATGTTAGAATGGAAACATTCGTTAGGGGCAAAACAATCGAGGCTTTTCTCTCTGCAAGTAAGAAAGTGGACCGGGCTTTAAGGGCTGGAGCATTGGCCGTGGGTGGAAGTGTAACTATAACTACTTTACCGGGCTACCTGCCTATACGAAGTGACGAAAAGATGCTGTCTATATATCAATCTAATGCGGCTGACCTTGTTGGCGATGGGAATTTAATGAGATTAGTTCATAGAACTGGATCAACTGATATGGGAGATGTTTCTCAACTAATGCCTGTTATACACCCGTACGTAGGGGCAGCCACCGGTAATGCTCATGGTAGCGACTACATAGTAAAAGATTACAATCTGGGTGTATTAATACCAGCTAAAGTAATGGCTATGACCGTGATCGATCTTTTGATTGACGGGGCTAAGTTAGCCAGAAATATTAAATCGAATTATGTAGCTTCACTAGATAAGAAAGAGTATCTTTCATTAATGAGAGGTATCTTACGTGAAGAAACATACACAGACTGATCTAGTGATATAAGAATATGGAAGGACTTTTAAGATGACTGGTATTCAAGAAATCAAAGCCAAAGTGAAAAGAGCTATTGATTCACGTAGAGAATGGATGATCTCTGCAAGTAAGGAAGTACTATTGTGTCCAGAGACAGGATTCCAGGAGTACCGAACGGCTAAGTTTGTCGGGCAAAAATTGGAAGAACTTGGGATACGACACGAGAAAAACATTGCTTTAACTGGTCTAAAGGGTTACTTGAAGGGGAATCTAGGATCTCCCACGGTCGCTATAATCAGTGAATTGGATGCATTAAGAGTTCCTGGACATCCTTACGCTGATGTCACTACAGATGCAGCACATGCCTGTGGGCATCATTGTCAAATTGGTATGATGTTGGGCGTAATATGTGGACTCAGTATACCTGAGGTCAAAGATGCTTTATCAGGAGACGTAGCCTTTGTAGTGGTTCCTGCTGAGGAATTTATCGACGTTGAGTACAGATGGAACCTCTATAAAGAAGGTAAACTCGGGTTAATGTCTGGGAAGCAAGAATTTATACGACTAGGAGCCTTCGACGATATCGATATGGCTATGATGGTTCATACTTCTTCCTCACAGGACGATCTGAAATTTTCGTTAGGTGGTACAAGTAATGGGCACGTCGTCAAGTATATAAATTTCATAGGTAAGGCTTCTCATGCTGGAGGCTCTCCTCATCATGGTGTGAATGCATTGCAGGCTGCTATGGTATCTTTGAATGCAATAAACGCTCAAAGAGAAACGATGCGAGACCAAGACACGATCAGGCTTCATGGAATATTAACGAGAGGAGGAGCATCAGTTAATTCTGTACCTGCGGACGTTCGCTATGAAGGACGTGTACGTGGTAGAAATTCTGAGGCCATAGAGGATGCGAATATTAAAATGGATCGATCTATTAAAGCTGGAGCTTTGGCTTTGGGCTGCAAAGTTAACATTATTACGATACCAGGTTATATGCCGATAATTAACGATGAAACCTTAATGGAATTATTTAAGGGGAATGCTAGTGATATTGTGGGTATGTCTAATGTAGCCGTGTATTCGAATAGCAGGAATGGTGGTGGCTCAACTGATATGGGAGATTTAAGTCAAATAATGCCAGTAATACATCCATATACTAGAGCAGCGAGAGGTGCAGGACACAGTATAGACTATTTGATAGATGACTATGACCAGGCTGTTGTTACCCCCGCGAAGTCTTTGGCCATGACAGTAGTTGACTTATTGTATGATGGTGCCGTTAAAGCAAAGGAGATTACCCAGAAGCGCAGAAGTAATATGACGAAAGAGCAGTACTTACAACATCAGGATCAAAATCTAACTGAAGAGATGTACGAAGGGAAATAGATATTACATTCAACTTGGATATTAAGTTGAAAACCATCTCGACAAACTTTCTTCATTAAGTTTTAACCATGCTATGTTTAGTTTAATTTGTTCCAAGGACTGGAGTACACTACGATGCGCAGCTGGTACAGGGTTATCTGAAAAGAATTTGCTGACGTCATCGAATTTCTCGCCTGTTGTGAAGTTGGAGGGTATGGTGGCTAGTCTCATTATCGCGAAACCTCCGTCCCCGTAGCGTCTGTCATACTCCTTCCAGTTTTCCTTCAGAAACTCCCATGCAACATCCTGCCCGAATCGGTTACGCGCGACTAGGGCTACAACAGTAATGGCATCTTGGTACCTTATATGTTTTGACAAAGAACGCTCTAACGTCTCTTCGAGAAGAGGTATATCTGAGAAATTAGTGAGTGCAGTAATCAATCTCAACTTTTCTTCTTGACGATCTGTCTGGATTTGTTGATTCCAGATTTCTTCATAAGTTGAGCCATCTCCACGCTTTGCTGCTAGGTTGAAGACAACTCGCCTAATATCCGGATCAACTGATGAATTGTCTTTGGTATACATTGCAAATTGAGTCACAGCCTCTGCCAGAGTTTTGTCGTCGCCATATTTGCCTAGTTGGGCTAAGACAGTATTTCTTAGGAGTGAATCAAGATGTCCTTCCTCTGGTTTGGGAGTCCAGCCGACTGAGTCAGCAGTGTCATGAAAAATATCCTTAGCGTAATTAGTGAAGTCGTTGTAATATGGTTGGTCCCACAACAGCGAATCGATATCAGCCAGGTTGGCAGCAAGGTCTGAACATACCGAAGCATTATCTTCCCCTTTGTAGGCTTTCGCTATCGCTAAGAATTGAGTTCCCTGTATATAGCCTGCTCTCGATAATGCGTAGGCGTCATTTTGAATGCCTATTCTGTCAGGTGCTGAAATTGAGCGATTCTTGATTGGTATTGATAAGCGCTCCAAGTCCTCACTAGAATAATTAACTCGGTAAAAGCCAGTTTGTAGATAATTAACCTTTACCCAATTAGTTTTGGGAATTGACGACGGTATACATACAGTTTGTGTTTTACCAGTGATCAGGACACTAGTTTTATCTCCATCTTCGCCCTCTCTTTTTATGTTGATTGGAACTTGCCATAATTCATTGTTACCCTGGTCGTTTGGTTCTAGAATCTGTTCATAGAGGAATTTTCTTTGTGATAGTTCAATGCTTGATTCACGGGTGATATCTACATCAATAACAGGGTACCCCGCTTGTTTCGTCCAAGTATCCATTATTTGTGCCACTGGTTCAGCTGATGCTTTTCCTAACGCATCCCATAAATCTCTCGTTTTGGCGTTGGCATATGCATTAGAGTCGAGGTAGTCATGTAATCCACATTGGAAGATTTCTTCTCCAAGGAATTGCTCTAGCATTCGTAATATAGATGCGCCTTTACTGTAGCTGATGGCGTCAAACAGTTCTCCAATCTCAGATGGGTTAGAGACTTCTTGTTCTATTGGATGGGTGTTTCTTAATCCGTCTAATGTTAGGCCTTCGTTAGTGTCCGACGTTAAGAATTGAGTCCACATTTCCCATTCAGGGAAAACTTCGTTGGTGATTTTGTCTCCCATCCATGAAGCGAAACTTTCGTTCAGCCACAGATCATCCCACCATGTCATGGTTACTAAATCCCCGAACCACATATGTGCCATCTCGTGTGCGATGATTGTTGCCACAATCTGTTTTGTTCCAGCTGAGCTATTTTCTTCATCCACCAACAGTGCTGTCTCTCTATAGGTTATAGCTCCCCAATTTTCCATGGCTCCAGCAGCGAAATCTGGTATTGCAATGTGATCTAATTTTGGCAGAGGATACTGTATCCCAAAATAGCGATTGAAGTGATCCAACATT
>CAUZEB010000137.1:0-5039 GCA_963578655.1 Dehalococcoidia bacterium
TTGTCAAGCTAGTTAACAATGAATTGTATTATCACAATGGGAAAGGCAAGACAAGAGACCTACTTTTCCTAGTCGGTGAGTACCAAGGCATGGATTCCACAGGTCAATATGATTTATGCACTAAACTCATCGAATTAGTAAAACAGATGGGAGTTACTACAATTTACACATTAGGTGGGTATGGCCTTGGTAAACTAGTTCCAAATCCTCGAGTTCTTGGTGCAGCAACTTCCGATGAGATTGTAAAGTTGTTCAAAGGTGCTGGGGTGGAGTTTATTGATGGTGAACCAGGGGCCGGAATTGTTGGTGCCTCTGGTCTACTTCTCGGTTTGGGCAAGCTTCAGGGCATTCATGGTGGTTGTTTGATGGGTGAAACCAGTGGTTACATGGTTGACCCTAAATCAGCTAGTGCGGTTTTAAAATCCCTCCAAAAGTTGTTGAACATAAAAATCAACCTGTCGGAACTTGAAGAACGAGCTAAGCAGGTTGATTCAATAACCAGTCAGCTTAAGGAAATGGATACCGGCGAATCAGAAGACCGACCCGATGTTAACTATATAGGGTAATCAAATTGAATTCTTATTCTCTATATAGGCCCGACTCTGTAGATTGAATAACACCAGCCCGTCTTTGGCATCGACGCCTGCTAATTCCTGATGTTCATATCCTAAATTCTCAGAACCGCCTCTCCGATCAAGGAAATAGGCATAACTGCCTGCGGCATCAACGTCAATATTATCTGAATAATCATTGGGATTTAGGTTTCCTTGACTTAGGTCTGATACAATGTTAATTAAGTTCAGGCTTCCGAAGTTTACAATAGAGGTTGGAGAAGCCAGACTCTGCTTGGAAACCAGATTCTGTCCCAATAGAAGAGTTACCTGTGAATAGTCAACATTTTTGCTCTGATCATTGACCGACCAGTCAGAAACCTCATCAAAGTCAGTCATAACTTCCTCTGCTGAGCACACAGTCAGGGGTTTGAGAATATCATCCATTGTCATTATAGGATTGTTAATAGAATTCACATTTCCAGATATATCGGTTCGATTGTAAGTCATAATCCAACCATCGATGTTTTCAGCCTGTTCATTGCTGTGAGCCATCGTAAAGTTCCATTTCCCTTCATTTTTGGCGGTGTAATTCGCTTCCACGATGAATGCAGGCCTATTCTTTGCGTTTTGATCCCTCAGGTAACTGTCAAACTCTGAGATATCTTCCTTACCTTTCTGAATTCCGGTTTGCAATGTGAAACTTGAGTCTATTCCACATTCATATCCCAAACTTCCATTCCCAATTGCCGGCGCTCCATCTGTCCAGTTCTCGAATTCACCTGTTTTCTGAGTTGTGTCAGTCTCGTATGCAGTTGTTGGAACATCGGTGTAGCCTTCATTGATATGTTTTGTTATTCCCTTATATTCCATGCTTATAGAATATAATTTCCCACCGGGAGAACTAGCATCAGAGTATAGGCTCATCTCGAATTTTAGAGGGAGGCTGCTTATTTCTGACATATAAAAATGAAACGAATATTGATACTGATACTCATATCCTAGAATCGAGTCTGAAATATATGAGGTTTCTATTTCGAGTAAAGCAGTCTGTTCCCCGTTTATTTTCCCACCATTTTCCACTTTCCAGTTTAATTCTATTCCACCTTCATTAATTGTTCCGGTATCTCCTTCACTAAGTGTTTTACCGATATACGCGTTTCCATGGGGTAACAATCCGGCATTACTGTCACGCGGGACCCAGTCAGTTGCACTTTGCCAATACCATCTCTCTCCGGTAAATGTATCTGAGTAAGAGGCGTTCGATTCAATTTCGGATCTGATTATTTCCAAGGAGGTAGTATCAATAAATTGGTGTTGGAAACTCACTATTTGGCCATTTTTGAGTTCGGCCGGATTCTCTCCTTCTTCAGTAATCGTACCATCTATCTTATCCAGTCTCTGTTCCAAATATTTCTTGAATACGCTACGCATATTGCCATAACCATCCATAGCTTGCGTACTAGGTGCTTTGATACCCGCCTCTAGTTCACCTGTGAATGAGATGTCGAGATTATTTATAACTACCTCATTATCAATAAATCCTATAGGTAGAGGAACATCAACCGTACTCTCAAAATTAATTGCACCTTCTATACTGTAGACAGCCATTTCCTCATATTTCTCATAGGGAACAGTTATCTCAATTTTTTGCTCATTTAATAACAAGACTAGTAATCCAGTCAAGAGGAGAATAGTAACTATGCCAACAAGCCCTACAGTTCTAATGCTGACGCCATCTTCTTTCTCGAGTAGGGGCAACCAATTATCTTCTTCTAGTTTCAAGGCTTTTTCGATAGCTTCATCATTGTTGTCAGTATCTGGTGAAGGGGATGACAGATCTAGCGTGTCGTCATCCTCGGTTTCTTCACCATCTACGTCTTTGGCAGATTTGCCAGTTTTCCAGAGCTCTTTATCTGCGCTCACGATTCTTACGAATAGTTATTCTATTTTAGAGTAGTGCTAAGCTTAGGGTTCCAAGACTAGGACTTTATTATTGCCACGAGGAAGGCTATAATTCCGAGCACTCCGCCCAGCATTCCCCCAACGAATGCTAACAATGAATTGTGTAGTTCCACAGCACTACCAGTAGTAGTGAGATAATATCCAAGTCCTAAACCTAATATTAAGAAAAGAAAACCAACATTTCTTGTTTTGCTACTGCCATAATATGCTATCAAAAGACCCATACCTAGCATGGAAAGCATGGCTCCAGTAATTCCCATAATTATTGCAATATCAGCGTATTCAGCTTCCATTATTCTTCCTCCTCCTTTGCCTCTTCTTTGCCTGCAGGCTCATCACCGGCAGCCTCATTTAATTCCTCTTCAAGTTTTTTCAGTTCTTCATCAAGGTCCAAGTCTTCTAGGTCCTCCAGATCTAAATCTTCCAGATCATCAATGGTATCGACCTTCATCAGGACAAAGAGAATAATAAACATACCAACCATCATTCCAGCTAGCGCCGCTATTCCTGAAACTAGAGCCTGTTTGAATTCTTTCTCATGAAATTGATCAGCTACTCCCAGGCCAGTATCAAAAGTCAAAGCGTAAACAATTACAAGTGTAGCCACGCCAGAGAATAGAAGGGCAAATCCAATCTTCTGTGATTTGCCAGCACCAAAGTAGGATGTGAACAGACCGGTTGCAAGAAGAGCTACACCAATTCCAACCATAAGCATTGAAACAAAAAAGTCCATAACTGCCCAATCATCAAAATTCATTGATAGATTCATATAAATCACTGCATAGTGTACAACTACCAATATAAATTTATCTATTGAATACTATAATTTGCCGAAATTTCTTATTTATCATTTTCTCGTCGATAGCTCGGTTAAGTATATATACCATCTACTTCCATGTAATCAATAGTGAAACAATGGCTGAAGTCGTAGCTAATACAGGAGTAAGCAAGGATGCCGGGTATCTATACTACCTAGGCAAGGATGGTAACGTATGGCGTACCAAGATGGCACGTGGCGGAAAGAAGACTGGTGGAGGGCCCGAGATGGTGGCTACCGCAGGCGTCACTCGTGCAGATGGTTTCCTATACTACATTGACAAAGGTGGAAATGTGGCTAGGTCCCCAATGGCTCGTGGGCGTAGGTAAGAAACCTCAGATTTCCATGATCATTTAGCCTAGGCATTTAGTCTGGGCCTTCTTCTTTTTAAGGCAGAGGTCGCTTAGCCCGGTATAGCGCCGGCCTTGAAAGCCGGTGGGAATTTCCCTCGGGGGTTCAAATCCCTCCCTCTGCGCCATATAGTGTTATGTTAAACATATGAACAATCCATTTCCTCCTAATTGGACAATACACAAAACAGAGGAAGGTAGATTTTGTGCTTCTCATTAAAGGAGATAAGTGTCAGAGGTATTTCTTCATTTTTGTCAATATTTAGGAGGGAACTATATTTAATTCAGCACTCCGATTTTTGATTTCTTCAAGTATTTCCTTGACGAAGTCATTCAGTGCAACGTCATTCCTTTGCTTTCCAGCACGATTTCGGATAGCCACCGTTTTCTTCTTCGATTCTTCTTCACCTATAATTAGCATGTAAGCCGGTCGCATTTTACGATGCATACGAATCTTTTTTCCTATGGTATTATCAGAAAAGTCGGTCTTGGTTCTTACACCTGCCTCCTCCAGCCTTTCTGCAACTTTACTTCCATATTCATTTTGCTTCTCGGAGATAGTGATGACCTGAGCTTGGATTGGTGAAAGCCAGGTTGGGAAATTTCCAGCCCAATGTTCAGTTAGAAAAGCTACAAATCTTTCGTGGGTTGATAGTGGTGCTCGGTGTATAACAAAAAGATCACTATTTTCGCCCCCCGTTTCGTCTATAAAAGTCAGGTCAAAGCGTTCCTTTGCGGCAAAGTCAAGCTGGATGGTTGACATAGACTCTTCTCGACCCAGCAAGGTGGTAAACTGGACATCAACTTTTGGCCCGTAAAATGCAGCTTCACCTTCTCCTTCTTCATAAGGTACTTCCAAATTATCAAGAATTTGTCTTAGGTGATTTTGGGTAATTTCCCAATTTTCAGACAGTCCAATGTATTTGTCAGTATTTTCTGAATCCCAAAGCGATAATCGAAATTTATAGTCTTCAAAACCAAAGGTTGTATAGTAGTCCCGAACCATTTTAATATTGTCTGCAAATTCCTGTGCTACCTGATCAAGTGTACAATAGATATGCGCATCGTTCATGGACAACATTCTTACACGCAGAAGTCCGGTTAAGGTACCTGATAATTCGTTACGATAGACAGTACCATACTCCGCAATTCTCAGTGGTAATTCTCGATATGAACGTTTCTTGTTACGATAAATTAAGTGGTGCATAGGACAATTCATTGCTTTAAGATAGTAAGTACCGTCATCCATTTCTATGGGAGGATACATCGAGTCGGCATAGTGTGGCAGATGGCCGCTAGTTTCGAAAAGTTCTTGTTTGGCTAGAACGGGCGTGGTAACTCTTTCGTACCCATAAG
>CAUZEB010000138.1:0-4972 GCA_963578655.1 Dehalococcoidia bacterium
CTGCGTCTTTTTGGAATAGGGGGGGTAAACATAGGAGCTTGGCCAGGTCTAGGCATGTTAGATCGATCTATTGAAGTCGTTATAGACTTTCTGGAGTCCTCTGGTATTACAGATAACCTGACATGATCTTCACCTAATTCTAAATTAGCTGCCGTTGAAATTTCTTGAGATGCGATGGACATGTAACGTTCAATGTCAGAATTAATTAAATCTGGGTTCCCACCAAATATTTTATATTCATTTAGTAGGTCCGCCCTACCGCCAAATCCACCAAATTTCTCTAACTGACTAACGTGGAAACTTTGGATACGGTTTTTTGCACGTTTTAATTCCTCATCTTTAGGTTCTTCTTTACGCAGTTTTTCTAATTCCTTAAATATGAGATCTTCTATCTGTTCTAATGACTGACCAGGGTTGGCTGTGACTTGGATATGGAATTCTCCTGCTATTTCCTGAGGATGGTTAAAAACATGCACGTCATGCGCAATTTGTTTTTCATGTACTAGGAGTTGGTTTAATCTAGAACTTTTCCCGTCGCCAAGTATCACTCCTAACACACTAAGAGCTGCTTCGTTTTTATCAAACATTGGTACAGAGGGCCAAACTAAGTTCAGGCGTTTCAGCTTCACTTTGTCCATCATAGTTAAAGATACTTGGCCTTTTAAATTCGAGTCCATACGCCCAATACGGTTTATTGTTGGGCCGGGCGGTATGTCTCCGAAGTATTTCTCAACGAGCCTTTTAACATCGCTTGTGACCACGTCCCCAACGATGGCTATACTAGCGTTAGAAGGGGAATAATAATGTTTGAAGAATGCTTGTACATCTTCCAGGTTAGCCGAATCAAGATCCTCTTGAGAGCCAATAGTGGGCCAGCTATACGGATGAGGGGTTGGAAACACTATAGGCTGTAAAGTTAAGTGGGTCATCCCGTAGGGACGGTTTTCATAACTCTGTCGCCGTTCATTTTTAACAACATCTCTTTGAATATCGAATCGTTGTTGGTCTAAAGCTTCCAGTAGAAAGCCCATCCTGTCTGATTGTAGCCATAATGCTAGTTCAAGATAATTTGATGGTACGTTTTCCCAATAGTTTGTTCTATCGGGTGTGGTTGAACCGTTCAGCACGGCACCTACCCTTTGTAAGGGTTCAAAGTAGCCGTGATTATGGTGTTTTGACCCTTCAAACATAACGTGCTCAAAGAGGTGAGCAAATCCGGTCCTGCCAGGATCTTCGTTCTTTGACCCGACGTGATACCAGACGTTAACGGCTGCAATAGGGGTGGTATGGTCTTCATGAATTATAACATTCAATCCGTTCGCTAAACTAAATTCTTCATAAGATATAGAAACCATCGACATCTCCAGATTGGATAATAAATAGATAGAGATAAACCAGTTTAAGTAATAAGTTACATTGATTAATTATGAAGAATTATAGCACTTGAGTACCGTACAGGTTTTGTGGGCTATGAAACACCGCTCAATAAACCTCATAGGATAGTTGTACAAGCCTGTAATGGTGCAATTGCAGTATAAGAGCACTAAGCCCCCTGAGTGAAAAGGTAAAACCTTATCTTATGTTAGTGGCGTGGTTACGTTCCAACTCTAATGTTCGATGTAATTTTCTTCAATGTTGCTAGTGCTGAGAATGCTGAGATTTTACCTGTTCTCGGATTACTTTCAGAGGGCAGATTCTTGATTTTTATCTCCAGGCTGCCGAATTCTCCTAATGCCACAATTTCGTGGATATTCTGATTAATTCCAGGATCAACATAGATCTGTATCGTTGTCTTGGATGCACCTACTCCTGCCATACTCAAAGCGGCTGACACGTTTACGTTAGATGGGAATAGTCTGCAGGCTTCCAGTACGGATCCTTCATATATCTTTACAGGTTCTTTAATTGAATCTATATCAACACCTGATTTTCTAGTCCCTGGCGCACCTCTTAGGCCATCAGGTGGTTTTCTCGTAATCATTGTTATTGAGTCCACTTTACCTGAAGCATAGGAAGTAATCCCGTCCAAGCCAGCAATTGCCCCTGAGGGCACATAAATTGTACAGTTATTTGTAACAGCGAGGTCAATCAAGTCTGTCCTGTTTAAAAGGGCCCCACAACTTAACACCATAAGATCTTTTCCGCTGCCTAAAGTAAGAGTAGCTATTTTGTCAACTGCTTCGCCTGTTGCGGCTTCGATTACGATGTCTACTTCGTTAACCAAGTCAGGTAGGGGTAACACTTTAGGGGGATTTTGCAGTCCTGACGAGAACGTGACGGCCTTCGCTATGTTTCGACTGTTAATGGCTATTAGATGAGCCTGGGGAACTGCACCTTTGTCAAGCTGGACAGCCAAACTTTTGCCTATCGTGCCACAGCCGACTAATCCGATTTTACGTGGTGGTTTTTGCATACATTGATTTTAGACTTGTGGATGCGCAGTGTCAAAACCCTGAGTTTTGACGATCTACCCTAGATGATTTGTTGTATTCATAAGTAAGATTTTCATATGAGGTTCGAGTTTAGAGTTGAGAATCAATATCGAAATGTTTCAGTTTGGTATATAAAACATCAGTTTCTAGCTCTAGTGTTGAAGGGGTAATATACCAATTCATAGCTTTACAGAGCTATATGCAGAAAGTTATAATTGCAAGTGGTTCCATAATGCACTTGGTTTAATTAATTATTCAATGAGGTTCCCATTGGCAGTCTTATCTATACTAGAAATACCCCACCCATTATTGAGAAGAAAAGCAAGGAAGGTAAGGTCTATCGACTCAGATTTACTGAAATTAGCTTATGATATGGTCGACACTATGAAAGATGCTGGAGGTGTTGGGCTGGCTGCAAACCAAGTGGGATCTCTTAGCCGAGTTATTGTTATTCAGCTACCCTGTGAAGAAGAAGCTCGCATATATATTAATCCGGAAATCGTTCACCGTGAGGGTGAACGAAAAGTAGAGGAAGGATGCCTAAGCATACCAGGTTACAGAGGGAATATCACACGATCTATTTGGATTAAATTTAGAGGTATGGATTATTTATCAAATATGGTCCGATTTAAGGCTAACGAAATGTTCTCCCAAGCCTTAGAGCATGAGGTTGATCATCTAAATGGCATTTTGTATTCAGATCATCTTAAAGATCATGAGAAATTATTTGCCATAGATCTAGATCGTGAGAAATCATCTATAAAGCAGTCTTCAGCCAATCCTGAAGTCAAGGCATGTGGGCCAAAGGATGACGCTACTTCCAGAATTCACCCGGATATTAATGATGCAGAGCGTGTAATGGACATACGTGAGACATCTGCCTCATTGAAGGTCAAATAACAAGTCTCTAATTAAACACTGTCACACCGATAATTTGTTTCAACCCCCGAGGACCAGCTGTTGGATTTCTCAAACATTATAAGAGTTTTGAGTTCATTTTTCGCCTCTCGAAATATCCAGGCATTCCTGGTTGGAGGGGTAGTAAGAGATGTATTGCTAGGTAATTTGCCTAAAGATGTGGATTTGGTAATCGAGGGTACAACGGACCCTGTGACCCGGGATTTGGCTCGGACTTTTTGTGGTCGATTGGTTAATCTGGATAAATCTCGAGGGATATCAAGAGTAGTGCTCCAGTGTGACACAGGTTCATTTAACATTGATATTAGCTCTGTGGGAGATAGTATCGCCGACAATGTGAAACACCGTGATTTCACCATTAACGCGATGGCCCTACCCTTAGATGAAGAGTCGTATAGTATAAACCGAGACATGGTTATAGATTGTTATGGAGGATTAATCGATCTCGATACTAAAATGCTAAGGGCTTTATCGCCGTCCGTTTTTAAAGATGATCCTGTGAGATTAATTAGAGCTCCTCGTCTAGCAATAAGTAACGAATTGACAATTTGTGAAGAAACTGCGAGTCAAATACGCAGTGATGTTAGTCTTTTAGACAGGATCGCACCCGAAAGAGTGAGGGATGAATTCCTGAAATTAATGTCTGAAACTAATGCCAGAAAATCTCTCGGAATTCTCGATGATTTAAATATTTTGTCACAAATTATTCCTGAGCTCGACCAATCTAGGGCCGTCATTCAACCTAAAGAACATTATTGGGATGTTTTTAATCATCTCTTGGAAACTGTAAGGATGGTTGAAATTGTCCTTGATGGCCATACCATAAGGGATGATTTCGTTGTAGACTGTATTCCTAGATTTAACGACATGGAAAATTACTTTGGTGAAGAAATTACCGATGGACACAATAGAAAGACAGCTCTTAAGATTGCTGCACTACTGCACGATATAGCTAAACCTACCACTAGAACAGTAGAAGTATCAGGTAAGATTCGTTTTCTTGGTCATCCTTCGGAGGGGGCTGTTATGTCTGCTGCAGTTCTAAATAGAATGCGATTTAGTAAAAAAGGAGTCGAATTGATTCGCCTAATGGTTCAACATCACCTTAGGCCTAGCCAGATGGCACCAAATGGCGAAATGCCCAGTGGTAAGGCAATATACCGCTACTTTCGTGATGTTGGAGTCGCCGCTATTGATACGTTATATTTGAACTTGGCAGACTACCTAGCTGCACGAGGCCCAAAACTTGAAGAAGAGGAATGGAAGGAATATTGCAGTATGATATCTTGGATATTAAACGAAGGTATCAAAAGTAAGGCCCCGGATAACCTTCCCAAATTGATAACTGGACACGATATAATGGATGTATACGGGCTAGGCCCTGGTCCTGAATTAGGTAGCTTGTTGAAATTAGTGTATGAAGCTCATGCAAATGGAGAGATCGATACACGTGTTGAAGCTCTAAAATTAGTAAAGTCTAACTTGAGAACTGGAGGAAGCGGTGCGTAGGAACGCTCGTTCGTTAATTCTTATCATCATGCTCGTTATCTTGAGCGGACTGGTCTTAGGAATACCGAATTTGAAGATTAGGAATTTTGAAAGAGGTGGTAATACTCTCTTGG
>CAUZEB010000139.1:0-4943 GCA_963578655.1 Dehalococcoidia bacterium
AAGACGCAGATGTTGGCATAGCTGCGGGTGCTGGCAGGGCTATCATCTTTAGAAAAGGAAAGAAGGCTCGCGTGGTAAAAGAGGATGACATGTTAAATGCTCTTATGGAAGAAGTCCGTAAAGCAGAAGAAGAAATGACATCGTAGCACACTATATCTCACGTATTAGAATACATACAGTTATGAAGGTTGATTCAGTGTTCAAGATTTCACAATTTCATGTTGAATGGTACTGGTTAAGGTTTTTCAACTATGCGTACATCTAAACTATTCGGTAAAACTCTTCGTCAACCCCCTGCAGAGGTTGAATTAATGAGTCACAACCTCATGTTGAGAGCGGGTATGATTTACCAAGTATCCTCTGGGGTATATAGCTATCTACCAACAGCTTTACGTTCGCTACGGAAAATAGAGAACATCCTGCGTGATGAGATGGAAAATGCAGAAGCGGAGGAACTTAGGCTATCAGTACTGCAACCAAAAGAGATTTGGGAAAGATCAGGAAGGGCTGACAATTACGGGCCCAATTTATTTCGCTTAAATGATCGCAGGAAGAAGACTCTAGTTTTAGCGCCAACGCACGAAGAATTATTAACTTTAATAGTTAAGGACAATATAAATAGTTACCGAGATCTTCCAACAATTCTTTATCAAATCCAAACCAAATTCCGCGATGAAATACGGCCCAGGGGAGGACTTATCCGAGTCAGAGAGTTCGACATGAAAGATGCATACAGTTTTGATGTCGACGATAGTGGACTAGATCATAATTATAAAGTGATGGTTAAAGCTTATAAGAATATTTTCTCAAGGTGTGGGCTGGAGGCAATCATGGTTGAAGCCGACAGCGGTACAATTGGGGGAAAGGACTCACATGAATTTGTCTCGATAAGCAAATTTGGAGAGGATACAATTATACGTTGTGACTCGTGCGGATATGCTGCAAATAGTGAAAAGGCCCAATTCGGTAAACCCGAATATAGTAAGGAAGATCACTTAGAAATTGAGACGGTATACACTCCAGGTGTCAAAACTATTACAGATCTATGCGGTTCGCTTCATTTAGAACCTTCTGATACAGTAAAAACCTTGTTCTACGTAGCCGATAATGAAATGATTCTCGTCGTTATTCGTGGTGATCTCGACGTTAACCAAATTAAACTCGGCAATGTCTTAAAAGCTTCTAATTTGCGACTTGCAACGCATGATGAAGTTATCCGCAAGGGATTTGTTCCGGGTTCAGCATCTCCTGTTGACATCGAAAACGTAAGAGTAATAGCAGATGAATCTATCAATATGGGTACGAATTTTGTGATGGGTGCGAATTTAGAAGGGTACCACTTGAAGAACGTCAATCATCCCCGTGATTTCCGAGTCACCGTAATGGGCGACATAGCAATGGCACAAGCCGGGCACAGTTGTCCTAAATGCACATCGTCACTAATAGAAAACAGGGGGATAGAAGTTGGACACGTTTTCAAACTAGGCACCAGATATAGTGAGGCTCTAGAGGCTTATTACATCGACGATACAGGACACCGACAACCTATAGTGATGGGTTGTTATGGAATAGGAGTTGGTAGATTGCTGGCTGCCATTATTGAACAGAATCATGACGAACGTGGAATTATATTCCCAATATCGGTCGCACCTTTCCAAATTTCTCTGATTGCCCTAAATATTGAGAACGACCTTGTGGCTGCAGAAGCAGAAGCATTATACAAGGAACTTAGTAATCTAAATATCGAGGTTTTGTACGATGATCGTCATGAATCCGCTGGGGTAAAATTTAAAGATGCCGATCTTTTAGGAATACCTCTGCGTCTGGTCGTAAGTCAACGAAACTTGAATTCGAATGTAATAGAAATTGTAAAGCGATCAACCGGTGAGACCTCCAATGTTGCAAAGGATGCAATTTTGTTTCATACTACAGAGCTATTAAAGGGTTAGCAGCGTTATCCTTAAACTAAGATAGACTCCTATTAGGAGTATCTCGTCGCATATATATGCTCTTTGCCTATAAATTATATGGAGGGATGTCTATTGAGCGGAATATGGCCCGGTGATACCAGACTTGTTGCCACTTTGAGTTTCGATGTAGACGGAGTTTCTGGAGCAATTAACCGGAATCCAGACACAGCCCGTTATCCAAGTACAATGTCGTTGAGGGAATATGGTCCTAGTGTAGGCACCCCCAGAATCCTTGACCTCCTGAAAAGATATCAAATCACAGCCACTTTTTTCATACCTGGCTATGTTGCAGAAACTCATGAATCTTTAGTTTGGGATATTAAAAACCAGGGGCACGAAATTGCTCATCATGGGTATATGCACGAACCACCAGTAACTCTATCAAAGCAAGAAGAAGAGCTGATTTTAGATAAAGGTATCTCTATCCTAGAGAGGATAACAGGCGAAACACCTAAAGGATATAGATCACCCAGCTGGGAACTGACAGAATATTCCCTTGAATTATTGTCAGAGCGAGGGTTCTTATACGACGCCAGCATGATGGGAAACGATATACCCTATCTGGTCGACGTCAACAACACTCAAATTGTCGAAATACCTGGTCACTGGGAGCTTGATGACGTACCCTATTTTAATTTTTCACCTTCCTTGGGCACTCGTCCTTTAATGGCCACACCGGACCACGTATTTCAAGTCTGGTCCTCCGCCTTTAAGGGCTTATATCATTTCGGCCAATCATTCGTTCTGACCATGCACCCCTATTGTATAGGAAGACCAAGTAAGATATTAATGCTTGAACGCCTTATTCAATACATGTGTGAATACCCTGGAGTAGAATTCATGCCGGCAGCCGATCTCGCAGATCTCTTTTCTCCACTGAAGTCTTGATCTTTATCAATAACACTATGTCAGGTTTGCATAACCTTTTCTCACACCTCCCTTCATTTCAAGAAATTCTATGGTTATTTTGCCTGTGTAGTATCCCCATTTTTACTCTACTTCCTTTTTCAGGCTATACAATTGCCAGCACATTCATTATTGATGAATGGAAAATATCTAACACCCAATCGGGATTCGTATTCTCGACTTACCTAATAGGCTATGCTTTATCATCCTTGATTCTAGTGCCGCTAACAGACAAACTTCCTACGGAGAAGTTAATGATATTCGGCATAATTACTACAATTCTCAGTAATCTTCTTTTTGCTCTTATCGCTGACGGCCTTTGGTCTGCTTCTGCCCTGCGATTCCTTATGGGTATAGGCCATGTTGCGACGTACATACCAGGGATACGCCTAGTTTCATCACGATTTACTGGAGAACATCGCGGTAAGGCCATCGGCCTATTCGTCGGTGCAGCATACGCAGGAACAACGTTATCATATATTCTCATGGGTATTCTCCTAAGTTACACAGACTCCTGGAAAACAGCCTATTTAATCATTTCGTTAGTCAGCTTTCTCTCTATATTTTTATCATTGTTACTGATCTATTCTTCCTCTTCTGGGCATGTTCATAGTAAATCGACTATGCGATTTACTGGCTACTTAGACTTGAGTACTTTGTTAGACAAGTCTCTTGTACTCGCAATTTTGTCTTACGCTCTTCATACTGCCGAGTTGTACTTGGCTAGAATGTGGCTTCCTCTTTTGTTAGGGGTCGTGTTTATTCAAAAAGGACTGTCGCCTTTAGATGCTACATCAGCGGCAGCTGCGACTTCAGGCGTAATCTTTATGATGGGCATAATAGGAGTTTTCTTGGGAGGAGCTATATCTGATTACTTAGGTAGAACAATTGCTGCAGCTTCGATATTTACAATTAGTGGTATATGCTCATTTGCTCTCGGATGGATGATTCATGCTCCTATCGATTTAATCATAGCAATAGGGTTTGTATACGGGTTCATGACTGCTGCAGATTCTGCCATTCATTCGACAGCTATAGTAGAACTTTCTCCACATGGTAAAATTGGATCAAGCCAAGCCTTGCAATCATTTATAGGGTTTTCAATAGGATCTATAGCACCGATACTCGCTGGTTCGTTATTAGATGTTTCTAATGCATTTTGGGAATGGGGACTAACTTTCAGTTTTAATGGAGTATTAGCAGTTATAGGTGTATCCCTGTTAATTTGGCTTCGTTATACTCCAAAGGCCAAAAAGATGGCTAACGGTAAACGTTAGGCCATTATTCTAGGGCTTGTTGCAATTTTAATAACCATGCTAGAATGCACGCGATCAGACATACTAATATAGCAATGTAAACCAAATATGCGAGAGGTCTAGAAAGATGTCACTGCCCCCAAGATTAAAATTCGGTATATTTATGGCACCCTTCCACTGGAAAGGTGAAAATCCTACTTTATCTTTGGAAAGAGATTTAGAGACATTAGAATGGCTAGACCATCTAGGGTATGACGAAGCTTGGATTGGTGAACACCATAGTGCAGGCTGGGAAATAATCTCGTCACCAGAACTTTTCATGGCAACTGCCGCCGAACGCACTAAGAATATCAAATTGGGAACTGGTGTCATCAGTTTACCCTATCACCATCCTTTGATGGTAGCCAATCGAATGGTTCTATTAGACCACCTTACCCGAGGTAGGGTAATGCTAGGGGTAGGACCAGGGGCACTAGTGACGGACGCCTATATGCTAGGTATAGACCCCATAAACCAAAGACGCCGTATGGATGAGTCCATGGGAATAATATTGAGACTGTTAAATGAACCAGATCCCATATCATATGAAGGAGAATGGTTTACTTTAAAAGATGCCAGACTACACCTTAGACCGTATACACAACCTCATTTTCCAATCGCTGTGGCTGCCGCTCAATCACCATCAGGCATGGTGCTAGCAGGTAAATATGGACTGGGCGTCCTTTCTGTGAGCATAGTCCGCGGTGGCAGTATTGCTCCAAACCTTAAGGAATTCTGGGAAGTCGCTGAAAAGACAGCGGATGAGTATAAC
>CAUZEB010000140.1:0-4935 GCA_963578655.1 Dehalococcoidia bacterium
TGTCCGACACGACAATCGAGGAGCGGGGCTTTACAACAGTAACAGCGTTAGTCTTGAAAGTTGGACCGGATGCATACAGAGACACAGAGAGATTTTCAAATGGACCATGGTGTAAAAAAGGAGACTGGATTATATTCGGTCGTTACGCAGGTTCACGATTTGGAATAGAGGGCGGTGAAGTGAGAATATTAAATGATGACGAGATAATCGCCGTGGTAAAAGACCCGGAGGATATCTTGCAATACAAATAACAGGAGTAAATTATGCCTGCAGAAACCAAGGTACAAACACAATCCGAGGCTGATGAAAAAATGGTCAACCTTCCTTCCGAAGGAGATGCCATTGAAGTGGAAGTAAAAGATTCTCCAACCATTGTTAATTCTGAAACAGATGAAACAATAGATGTGGGGGAAAAGGAAGTTGCTCCAGCAGCTTCAGAGACGGAAGTGGAAGATTACGGGAAAAAAGTTCAGTCCCGAATAGACAAGTTAACAAAAAAATTACGTGAATCGGAAAGACGCGAAGCGGCGGCCATTGAATACGCCCAAGGTGTACAAGGGGATGCCACCAAGCTTCGAAACAAGGCACGGCGATTGGACGCCGGCTATGTGGGTGAGTTCGCAACGCGTGTGGAAGCGGAAACAAATGAGGCCAAAAAGGCCTTAAAAGCAGCTGTTGAGCTGGGCGATTCGGATGCACAGGTGGAGGCGCAACAAAAATTAGCGCGATTGGCCATTGAATCCGAACGAGTTAAATCAACCCAGGCGCAGCGTGAGAGGCTAAAAAAGGAAATGGAGGCACGAGGGGTTAACCCAAATCAGCCACAAATGCCCCAACAGCCCCAATATCCGCAACAACCACCTCCGCCACCTCCGCCTGATCCAAGGGCAGAGTCGTGGGCTGAGAAAAACAAGTGGTTTGGGGAAGATGAACCAATGACCTTGACATCCTTCTCAATTCATCGTAAGATAGTGGAAGAAGGATTTGATCCGACTACCGATGACTATTATAATGAGATAGACAGGAGGATGAAGGAAACATTCCCTCATAAGTTTGCCCCAGACGGGGGCACAGTTTCGCCAACTCAAACGGTTGCCTCGGCAAGTAGGGGTGGACCAATTAGGCGCAAAGGTACTGTGAGACTCACACCGTCACAGGTAGCCATATCAAAAAAACTAGGTGTGCCACTGAGCGAATATGCGAAGTACGTGAAGGAGTAGGCATATGAATATTAAAAATATAAAAACAGATAAACTACCGTCACGCGAGTCTGAAACCAGAGAGAAAGTTTCTCGAAGGAAACCATGGGCTCCACCGTCATCACTAGACGCACCACCTGCACCACCAGGATTTGTCCATAGGTGGATTAGGGCCGAGTCTGTAGGACAGATGGATCAAAAAAATGTATCCGCTAGACTACGGGAAGGTTGGGAGTTTGTCCGAGGGGACGAATATCCCGATATTGAATGGCCTCAAATTGATACAGGTAAATATAACGGTGTTATAGCTGTTGGAGGATTAATGCTAGCGCGAATTCCTAAGGAAACGATTGAAGAGCGTAAGAAACATTTTGCACAAGTAACGCAGGATAAGGACGACGCAATTGCAAACGATCCCTTGAAGGACCAACATCCTAGCATGCCTATCTCGAAAGAGAGAAGCACTCGCGTAAGTTTTGGTGGCAAAAGAAACACTTAGTTTCCTCCACAAAAGTTACACAATTTTGACACATCCATGGGGGGTGTGTCTAACAATTTACTATGAGGAAAAATCATGGCTAATAAAGACGCGCCATTTGGTTTTAGAGCCGTAGGGGAATTAGGAAGTGAACCCAATACTGGGGGAACTTCTAAATATTTGATCGCATCAGGTGAAACTGATGTTATCTATAAAGGCGATGTTGTTACGCTGGAAACAGCTGGAACTATAACAGTTAGTGGTAATACTACTACAGCTAACATTGGAGTTTTCAACGGCTGCTTTTATAATGATCCTACTACGCAAAAACCAACTTGGAAAAATTACTACCCTGGTAGCATTACGCCTACCGTGGGTGATATTGAAGCGTTTGTCTATGACGATCCAAATAGACTCTTCGAAGTTCAAGCTAATGGAACATTGGCACAAACAGCAGTTGGAGATAACTGTGACCAAGTTTATGCTGCAGGTTCTACCATTAATGGTGCTTCTAAATCTGAGTTAGGCTCCGTCGCTGGCGGAACTGCTCAATTTAGAGTAGTGAGAATTTCAGAAGATCCAGATAATAGCGATATTTCTAGTGCAAATTCAAATTGGATCGTAAGATTCAACGAACATCTGTACTATAATAACGCTGCTGGGGTTTAACCTATAGGAGGAATTGAACAATGGTAATTTCAAGAATGCAATTGGTCAAAGAACTCGAACCAGGTTTAAACGCTTTGTTTGGGTTAGAATACGACCGCTACGAAAACCAAGATAAGGAAATCTTTGATACAGAGAGTTCCGATCGTGCGTTCGAAGAAGAAGTAATGCTAGGTGGTTTTGCCAATGCAGCTGTAAAACCTGAGGGTCAAGGGGTAACCTATGAAGACGCTCAAGAAACTTACACTGCACGGTACACCATGGAAACCATTGCTTTGGCTTTCGCATTAACCGAAGAAGCCGTAGAGGATAACCTTTACGACAAGATTAGCACTCGATATACAAAGGCATTGGCACGTTCAATGGCCAACACTAAACAAGTAAAAGCTTCAAACATTCTCAATAGAGGATTCAACAGCTCTTACCTTGGTGGTGATGCAAAGGAGCTTTTAGCTACTGACCATCCTACACTTAGTGGAGACCAAAAAAACGAATTGACAACTGCTGCCGACTTGAACGAAACTTCGCTCGAGCAGGCTCTTATCGATATTGCTGATATGAAAGACGAAAGAGGATTAAAAATTGCTCTAAGGGGCATGAAACTAATCATCCCAGTCAATCTTCAGTTCAATGTAGAAAGATTGCTAAAATCACCAGGACGACCAGCAACTGCTGATAATGATATCAACGCTGTAAAATCAATGGGAATGATTCCACAAGGTTATGTGGTAAACAATTTCTTGACTGATACAGACGCTTGGTTCATTAAAACGGATGCTCCTAATGGACTTAAACACTTCACTAGAGCTCCTATTCGTACTGCGATGGAAGGCGACTTCGATACTGGAAACGTTAGATATAAAGCGAGAGAAAGATACAGCTTCGGCTGGTCTGACTGGCGCGGAATATTTGGCTCACCGGGAGCATAAACTTAATTAAGGAAGGGCGAAGTTAGTTCGCCCTTCCTATCCTAGTAAATAGTTATGCAGACTGGCTAGGCAGACGGTATAGAGACGGCATAGCAAATGGCCTATACAGCCAAGGAGTACAAATGGGTACAACAACTTTTTCGGGTCCGGTAAAATCGGGTCCAGTAATTAGCGGCTCTAACTATGGTGGTTATCGCGGTAAAGATTTAAAAGACACACAATGGGTTAAAAATACTGTAAGTATGTATTTTAATGAACCCGCAGCAGCGGACGATAATGGTATTTGCACATCGCAAACCCCGGCAGCAGCAGCGAACTTGACTATTGATGGTGCGTTAACTTCTACCATTAGTGGTAATGTAGTTTATGCACCAAGTCAGTCTTCTACAGCTGCTACAAGAAACACAGCTTGGGCAAGACAGATTGCAGTAAAAAGTTCTGGTGATGATTCTGGAGTAACTTTCACAATCACAGGAACTGATGTTAATGGTAAAGCATTAACTGAAACTATTACAGGTCCAAATGCTGGTAGTGTATATACTGCTGCTACTCTAGTAGGTTTATTTAGAACTGTAACTAAAGTAGAAATCAGTGCTGCAGGAACTGGTAACATTGAAGTAGGAACACATGCAACAACAGGTGGCATTAAATATGCAAGACCTATTGGTGTAATTCCTTATCAGTCATCTATTGTGGATATGAAACTTCACATGATTGAAGCTATGAATTCAGGTACTTCAGACATAGTTGAAATTGGTAAATCAGATAATGCTGATTACTTAGCCGACATACCAAGTGCGGTAATGCAAACTACTTCTAACGTAGCAAGCGGCGAAGTAATAACTACTGATGCAACACAAATAGGAGACTGGAGAGTAGTTTCTCAATCTGAAACTGGTTCAGACAGCGTTGCTTATGACTCTGATGTTCAAGTTATAGTAGAGTTAACTTCAACAGGAACTTTAGCAACTGCTGGAATTGGATATTTCTCAATTGATTATTTACAAGGAAGAAATATGACATCGGCAGACGCTTGGTAAAATAATATAACCGTGAGTGGGGTGTAATGACCCCACTCTTTTATAAGGGGAATTAATTATGGCTTTAGTAACAACTTTTGACGGCGGAAGAAAATTCATTAACCATTATACAATTGCAGCTGCTGATGCAGCTACAGCGCAAACTTTAACGATTGATGTTTCAGGGTTAAATAAAAGTGCAAATAATCAAGAATGCAGTCACCTGACTTTAAATAAAGTTTGGTTTAATATTTTCATGAGCGCCAATGCGGATGCCACAGAATGTCAATGGAACGCCACTACTAACATACCTTTCTTAATATTGAATGGATATGGGAGTTATGATTTTAGCAACACTGGAGGCTTATCGCCTACGGCAGCTGATAAGGCGGCTGGTGGGTATGATGGCGATGTAGCCATTGTCAACCCAGCTAGGACTGCTGGTGATACCGTATTCGTTCAAATGGAATGGCTTAAAAATTACGTTGCGATTTCTAGTTAAGGAGGTTAAATGGCTTATTCAGGCACTAGAACATTTAATCTTCAGATTGATGAGATAATCGAGGAAGCATTCGAAAGATGTGGACTTGAGGTTCTTAGCGGTTATGATTTAAAGACCGCTAAAAGATCCTTGAATCTCATGT